>JANYAH010000246.1 GCA_025361425.1 Candidatus Solibacter sp.
CGGATCGCTTTTCATCTCCGCCGGTTCGCGCTCCTCGCGCTACTACCAGCCGCTGGGACGCCTTTCCATCCCCCTCCAGAAGCACGTACAATGGAACACCGAGTGGCGATGGTACGGGTTCGGCGAGCAGTTGTACATGTATGAAGGGTTCCGGACGCACATCTTCATGACCGGGCTTCGACTGAGTAAATAGGAGACCAGTAATGTTCATGCTTCGAGGGATTCCCGTGGGCGCGCTCATCGTCTGGAGTGCGTTTGGGGCGAGCATTATCCCCGGCGACGCCCGCCGCGGAGAGCAACTGTTTGAGAGCCAGCAGTGCATTCAATGTCACAGCCTCTTGGGCAAGGGCGGTACCGTGGCGCCCGATCTTGCGCGCCGCGTGGATCGCAATTACACCCCTTCGGTGATGTCCAGCCTGATGTGGAATCACGCGCCCGCTATGTGGGCCGCCATGAAGCAACGAGGCGTCAAAAAGGGCAGCATGACCCCCGAAAACGCCGCCGACCTGTTCGCCTACTTCGTGTCCGCCCGCTACTTCGAAAAGCCGGGCGACGCGGCCCGCGGCAAACAAGCCTTTGCCGCCCGCCACTGTGCGGATTGCCACGGCATCACGAGTTCCCCCGTAGCCACCGCGCCGCCCGTGGCCAAGTGGGATTCGCTAGCCGACCCGGTGATTCTGGCCCAGCAAATGTGGAATCACGGCCCGAAAATGCGCGCCGAGTTCTCCAAGAAGAAACTGGCCTGGGGCAAAATCACCGGGCAGGAACTGACCGACATGCTGGTCTACCTGCAAAACCTGCCGGAGACCCGCAATCTGGCCAAAAACTTCTCGTTCCCGCCGTCGGATTCCGGCGAGAAGCTATTCTCCTCCAAGGGCTGCACGGAGTGCCACGCGGGCAAACGGGCACTCGAGGTGCTTCTCAAGAATCAGACCCTCACTGAGATTGCCGTCGACATGTGGAACCACCAGCCCAGCATGAAGAATCCGCCGCCCACTTTCGCGCCGGAAGAGATGCGCCAGATTATCTCCTACATTTGGGCCAAGCAGTATTTCCGCGGCACCGGCAGCACCAGTCGCGGCAAGAACGTGTTCACCGCCAAAAGTTGCGCCACCTGCCACAACGACGCTGCCAGCGGCGCCCCCAAGCTTGGTAAAGGCAAGGACGCCTATGGGGACATCACCATGGTGGCGGCGCTCTGGGACCACGGTCCGCAGATGCTGGAATCCATGACCGCCAAAAAGCTCGCCTGGCCGCGCTTCACCGCGCAGGAAATGGAAGACGTCATCGCCTACTTGAATTCCCTGTAGCGTGGTGGGGCGGACGCCGGGCCCTCTTTATCCCGCTGCTGCGTAAAAGCTCAACGCATTGTCGCCGTGCTTGACCATGCGCGTGCGATGCAATCCGCCGTACGCATCCTTCAGCTTAAGGTGCATGGAGTGCTGCGCGATGGTCAGCGCGGGAGGCTTCTCGCCGAGCAACCCCAGCGCCCCAGTGTATTCGTCCTCCAGGCCGTAGGGCGGGTCCAGGAACACAATCCCGCCCGGACAGCGTTCCAGGGTCGCCAGCACCTTTCCCGCGAGGATGGTCGCCCTGTGTTCCACCCCGAGCGAGGCCAGGTTCTTGCGGATGGCGTCCAGCGCCCGGCGATCGCGCTCCAGAAACCAGGCGTGCGCGGCGCCGCGGCTGAGCGCCTCAATGCCCACCGCGCCCGTCCCCGCATAGGCGTCCACGAAACTGGCGCCTTCAATCCGCGTCTGCAGGATGTTGAACAGGGCCTGGCGCACGCGGTCCGATGTGGGGCGCGTGGCATCCCCCGGAATGCTCTCCAGGCGGCGCGATCGGAAGGTGCCCGCAATGATCCGCATCAGCCTACCGTCACCAGGCCGTAGCGCCGCTGCCAGTGGTCGCGGATGTACGCCACCGCGCGGCGCAGGTCGTCTTCCGAGGGCGGGCGCGCGATGAAATCTACCGCGTCGCGCCGCGCGATTTCCAAAATTTCCGTATCGCGCAGAATGTTGGCGATGCGCAGACTCGGCAGGCCGGATTGTTTGGTCCCGAAGAATTCGCCGGGACCGCGCAGCTTCAGGTCCATCTCCGAAATGTAGAAGCCGTCGGTGGATTCCACCAGCGTGCGTATGCGTTCCCGCGCCGTATCGTTCATTTTGTCGGTCACCAGCAGGCAGTAACTTTGCGCCGCGCCGCGGCCCACCCGGCCGCGCAGTTGGTGCAATTGCGCGAGACCGAAACGCTCGGCTTGTTCCACCACCATCACGCTGGCGTTGGGCACATCCACGCCTACTTCGATCACGGTGGTGGAGACCAGAATCTTCACCTGCCCGTCCTTGAAGCGCTGCATGACGCTTTCTTTCTCATCGGCGCCCAGGCGTCCGTGCATCAGCCCCACCGCGATGTCCGGGAAGACTTCGCGCGAGAGGTGCTCGTACTCCTTCTGCGCAGCCTTCATCGCCTGCGTCTCGGATTCCTCGATCACCGGGTAGACCACGTAAGCCTGCCGCCCTTCCTCGATCTGCGCCTTGATGAAGCTATAGACCTGCTCAATGTGGTCGCTGGTGGAGTGCTTCGTGACGATAGGCTTGCGCCCGGGCGGCATCTCGTCGATCACGCTAACATCCAGATCGCCGTACATGGTCATGGCGAGTGTGCGCGGGATCGGCGTGGCGGTCATCACCAGGACGTCCGGCGTCACGCCCTTTTGCACCAGGCCGAGGCGCTGCAACACGCCGAACCGATGCTGCTCGTCGATGATGGCGAGACCCAGATTCTTGAACTCGACGTCCTTCTGGATCAACGCGTGCGTGCCGATGGCGACGTGCACCAGACCTTCGGAGAGCAGTTTCTTGAGCTGCATTTTTTCCCGGCCGGTGAAGCTTCCGGTCAGCAGGGCGGTGACGTAGCCCAGCTTACCCAGAATCTGTTTGAAGGTGAAGCTGTGCTGGGTGGCCAAAATTTCCGTGGGCGCGAGCACCGCCACCTGATAGCCGTTTTCGATGGCGATCACCGCCGCTTCGGCCGCCACAATGGTCTTGCCGCTACCCACGTCACCCTGCAACAGCCGGTTCATCGGATGCGGCGCGGCCATATCCTCGGCGATCTCTTTGAGCACCCGTTTCTGGGCGCCCGTCGGCTTGAACGGCAGCATGGCCTTCACGCGCTCGCGGACGCGCCCGTTCAGTGAAAAGGCGATGCCGGGCACGGCGCGGGCTTTGCTGCGCTTCAAAGCCACGCCGCATTCCAGCCAGAAGAACTCCTCAAAGATCAGGCGGAACTGAGCCGGCGCGCGGAAGGCGTTGAGCAGGCGCAGGTCGCTCTCCGGCGGCGGGAAGTGTATGTCGCGCAGCGCCGTCCAGCGGTCCGGCATTTTCAGGCGGTCGCGCAGGAATTGCGGCAACGCGTCGTCCACTGGCTCAATGCTCTGAAGGATGCGGTGCATCAGGGTCCGCAGCGTCTTGGTGGTGATCTTGCCCACGCCTTCGTAGATGGGCACCACGCGTCCCACGTGGAGTGTGGCCTCGCCCTCATCCTCGTCGCCGGAGAGGATTTCGAACTCCGGGTGGAGCATGGTCAGTTCGCCGGCATAGCTATCGAATTCCACCTTGCCGAAGAGCGCCACTTTCATCCCTTCGGCCAGCACGTTGGCCAGATAGCCGCCATGGAACCACTTGCCCACCAGAATGGCGCGCGAGGCATCGGTGAAGCGGGTTTCGAACATCCCCAGGCTGCGCCGCTTGAACCCGCTCAATTTTACGGCGCGCACCTCCGCGATCACGGTGGCCATCTCACCCGGCGCGAGCTGGGCGATCGGCTTCATGTTGCTGCGGTCCTCATAGCGGAATGGCACGTAGCCCAGCAGGTCTTCCACCGTGGTGAGACCTTTGGCTTCGAGCATCCCAGCACGGGCCGGTCCGATTCCTTTGACGTAGGTAAGGGGAGTGGTGAGGTCCATGCCTCGTTTCCCCAGTGTACAATGCTCACGTGAAAGCAATTCTCGTATTGTTGTTGGCCGGTGCCCTCTGCGCGCCGGCCGCCGACCTCCGCGTCGGCGTGATCGGCACCGACACGTCGCACGTTCCCGCGTTTGCCAAACTCCTCAATGGCGACCCCAACGCGCCCGACCACATCGCGGGCGCGCGCCTGGTGGCCGCTTATAAGGGAGGCAGCAAGGATATCGCGGACAGCATCGGCCGCGTCGACCAGTACGCCGAGGACGTCCGCGCGAAGTACGCTGTGGAAATCGTCCCCGACATCCCCACCCTGCTCTCCAAAGTGGACGTCGTGCTGCTCACCAGCGTGGACGGGCGCGTGCACCTGGAGCAGGCGCGAGCCGTGATCGCGGCGCACAAGCCGCTGTTCATCGATAAGCCGCTGGCGGCAACGCTGGAGGATGCGCGTGAAATCGCGCGCTTGGCCACGGCGGCGGGTGTGCCGTGGTTCAGTTCGTCGAGCCTGCGCTTTGGCGCCATCGGAACCGCCATGAAGCTACCCGGCCTGACGGGGGCCGCCACCTGGGGCCCGGGACCGTTCGAGGCGCATCACCCGCTGGAATTGGCCTGGTACGCGATTCATGCGGTGGAACTGCTCTACACCATCATGGGAACGGGGTGCGAGAGCGTGACGCGCATCGCGGGGAAGGACGCGGACGCAGTTGTCGGGCGCTGGAAGGACGGGCGCATCGGCACGGTGAACGCGGTCCGGCCGTATAGCGATTACGGCGCCGTGGCGTTTCGCGGCCGGGAAACGCTGGAGAGCCATCCGAAGGCTGCGGCGGCTACCGACTACCGGCCCCTGGTGGTGGAGATTGTGAAGTTCTTCCAAACCGGTCAGCCGCCGGTCTCGAACCAGGAGACGCTGGAGCTCTTCGCGTTCATGGATGCGGCGCAGCGTAGCAAGGAGCAGGGCGGCAGGCCAGTGGAGCTGCGATAACCCTTGGGCGCCTCGGCGCGCGCCGTCCCAGCCCGATCAGCGGCAGGTCCCAATATCTGCGTCGTAGAAACGGCATACCCTTGTGGCTGAGCGCGAGATTTGGCTCCCTCGTCGTGGAGGCGTTTCGAACTCTTGGGGTCTGCGAACCGCCGAAGGTCAGCACGTCCCGTCACAGACACGATTGTGCCGTGCCAATTCTGGCTTTCTGGTATTATGGAGTTATGGCGACGAGGAAAATGACTTTCAGCGTGCCCGAGCCCTTGGCTGTGCAGTTTCTGCGCAGGATTGCCTCACGCGACCGTTCGCGTTTCGTAAGCGAGGCCCTGGCTGCACGACTGGAAGAGCGCGACGTGGCATTGATCCGTGCCTGCGAGATTGCGAATCAGGACCTGGATGTGGTCAAAATTGAGAGAGAATTTGACGGAATCACCGACGAAATGGCAGAACCATGGAGGTGATTCCGGAGCGCGGTGATATATGGTGGGTAGCGCTGGATCCGACG
>JANYAH010000253.1 GCA_025361425.1 Candidatus Solibacter sp.
TCCAGCCGCCCGCGGGCGTGGTGCACGTCCCCACCGGCGCCCGTCTCCTGGGCGGCGGCAGCTTCGGCGTCGAACTCGACTACGGCACTCACCGCGGCCGCATCACGCTACGGATCCAAGACGCCACTCACCTGGAAATGAAGCTCACCGGCGACAATGCCATGACGGGTCACGTGACTCTGTTGCCGTTTATGACGAAGCCCATCGCCTGCGCCACCGGCGAAAAGGCCGCACTGAGCGATGCCCCGTTCACCTGCAACGCCGCGGCCTGGGTGGAGCACGCGAACATGCGCATCACGCTGCCCGCCGGAGCCAAGGTCCGCTGGCCACTTCTCCCGCACGACCCTTATAAGAAGGACGGCCGCGCCACTCCCGACCAGGGCCGCATCGTCATCGATGCTGCCGCAACCCCTGAGGCAATCTTCAATGTGGAAATCCGCAATCGATAATGCCACATCGCGCAATTGCAATCCCGCTTATCTAGGCTTGGCGTCCAGCGGCAAGGTCAACTTCGCCGTCACCTGGTAATTGCTCTCGCCCGATGGAACCTTGAAGTCCGACTTCACCACCGGCACATTAATCTTCGCCTGCACCAGCAGCGCGATGCCATCCGCAATCGCCGCGGGCGGTAAGGCAGCGTAAGGAAACAACATTTACATCTTGCGCTGCTCGGCTGGGAGGATTGTGTAGTTCCATTCGCCGTGGAATTTGTCGGGCCTCAGATTCACCTGCCCCATCGCTTCATCGGTGATCTTGCGTCCAACGGGGTACTTGCGGTGATCTAACCGGCAAGTCACTCTGAGACCTTTGGCCGTCGTCGTGGCGGCGATCAGTCTCACCGCAGTCTCGTAGTCGCATAGCGGCTCACCCCGCCAGTTCGACGAGATGAATGAGAACAACCGGTGTTCCACCTTGTTCCATTTGCTCGTGCCCGGTGGAAAGTGACAGACGGCCAGAGCCAGACGCGTTTCGTCCGCCAGGCGCTGCAACTCCCATTTCCACAGCCGCAGGCGCCAACCGTTGCTGCCACCGCCATCGGCGGTGATCAACAACCGTCCGGAAGTTCGGTACAGGCGGCGGCCCTCAGTCCGCCACCAGCCACGAATCGAGGCCACCGCAAACGCGCCCGTGTCGTGGTCCGTTCCCACGTTGACGAAACCGGTGTTGCGCCCCAGATCGTAGATCCCGTAAGGATAGGCGCGGGGGACTTCAGGACCGGGAAAGTCGTGTCCATTGACCTTCTCCGGCGTCCCCGTCGGCCGCCACTGCCGGCCCCGGTTCTCGTAATTGCCGATCAGTTCCTTCTTTTTCGTGTCCACGGAAATGACCGGCTCACCTGCCCGCAAGGCGGCTTTGACGGCGCGATTGATATGCCGAAACTGCGCGTCCCGATCAGGATGATCTTCCCCCTCCTCGGTCTTGCGATTGCTCTGCAAGCTGTAGCCATCCTGACGCAGAAGTTCGGCTACTTTGGTGTGGCTGATCGGATGCCGCTGGGCGGTCAACTCCGCTGCCAGGGTGCGGGTGCTCTTGCAGGTCCAGCGCAAAACCGATTCCGGGTCGCCACGCGCCGTTGGCTCGACCATGCCGTCCAAGGCGCGCACCAGACCGGGATCGTTGGCGGTCAACGCATGCCGCCCGCCGCCTTCCCGGCGAACCCTTCCCGGCGCCAGCGGCGCGGAATGCAATTCCTCAACCCCCTTGGTCAACGTTACCCGCGACAGACCACACGCACGACTCACCTGCGAAATGCCGCCATAACCCAGTTCGACCGCCTTGCTGGCAGCTATCAAACGGCGGGCGTGTTCGTCCAGATGCGGCCAAATGCCAGCGAAGTACCGCGTGAGCTGAGTGTCGCTGTCCATGCACACTGGGATAACACAGCCGCATGGTAGATGTAAAGCTTATTGTCTTACGCTGCCTAAGGCTAGGCTGGTAGGCTAATCGTCATCCAGAAAGATCCACCGTTCCGGGTATTGGTTGGAATCCCGGCTGTATCCATCGCAGGCGTGAGAATCGCCATAATGCCGGGGTCTTGGGAGCAGTAGTAAACCGGATACTCCACTGACAGCCGACCGCCACCCAGCAGGTAGCAC
>JANYAH010000256.1 GCA_025361425.1 Candidatus Solibacter sp.
CGACGATGTGACTATCCGGCTGTCTGTGCAAGATACCGGCATCCCGTCGGCGCTCATCGGCAATGGCGACGGCAAGGCTTTGAAGACCTATCTCGGCACGAATTCGAACGCGACCGTCACACTGGACCCCACTTACACCACAGCGGACAACCCGCAGGTCAACACCGTGGCTGGGTTCTCCGGGCGTGGGCCCAGCGTGGGGAACTTTGCCGCCACGCGCGATTTCGCGCTCAAACCCGAACTGGTGGCGCCCGGCACCAACATCTACACCGCCACCCAAAATTTCGACCCCAATGCAGATGCCTACAACGCCAGCGGATACACGACCGTGAACGGCACCAGCTATGCCGTGCCGTTCGTCGCTGGCGTGGCGGCCATGGCAAAAGCCAGGAACTCCAACCTGAACACGCCCGGCCGCTTGAAATCCGCCGTGGTGAATACGGCGAGCCCGGATCTGCTCGGCGATATTCACGTGACCGATACGGGCGCCGGCAAACTCAATGCCGCCGGCGCGGTGAACGTGGTCGCTACGCTGGAACCAGCAGCGATTTCGTTCGGACCCGTCCCCGCGGTGCTGCCGGTCGATCGCACTCTGACCCTCACCAACGTCAGCAGCGCGCCCGCCACGTTCTTAATCACCGTGCGCCCACTGACCAGCGATTCCAAGGCGCGGGTGACGGTGAGCCCGAGCAGTGTGAATGTGCCCGCGAGGCAGAGCCAGGAGATCGCCGTTTCGCTCACCGGCAGCAAGCCGGCAGCGGGATCGTATGAAGGCTTCATCGACGTCAAGAGCGACGCGGGGCCCGTTCTGCATCTTCCCTACTTTTATGTAGTCGGCGACGGAGAGCCGTACGACATTTTTCCGCTGCATAACGCCTCGTTCGCAGGCATCCCCAACGATCCCGGCTATCGCCTCTCCTTCCGTATCGTGGATGCCTATGGCGTCCCGGTGGCGAATTACCCGGTATCGTTCCAGATTCTGTCTGGCGGTGGGAAGTTCAACTCCGCTGGCGGCGACAAGCTTACCGGTCTGCAAGGCAATGCCAGTGTGTTCGTGGATCTGGGACCGCGAGGCGACCAGATTTTCACCGGCACCGCGGGCGGGCTGACCCAGAGGTTCGAGGGGGCTCTATACAACCTGCCCGCCATCAATAGCGGCGGCGTGATTAATGCCGCACCCTTCTACCAGGCGGGGCAGGGCTTGGCGCCGGGATCGTACATTTCGATTTTCGGCAGCGATCTTTCCGATACCATCCTGGCGAAGAGCACGCAGTCACTACCCTTGTCGCTGGGGCAGGTTTCGGTGAGCTTCGACGGGGGTGGGAAGAGTCTGCCGGGCCACATTCACTTCGTCAGTCCGGGACAGGTCAACGTACAAATTCCTTGGGAGTTCGAGGGACAATCGTCAGTCAAGATCAAGGTGACAAATTACGGACTCTGGAGTGAAGTGTACACGGTGCCGCTGGCCACCTATTCGCCGGGCGTCTTCGCCGTCACGGACGCGGTCACTGGTGCGGCGATTTCGGCGGCGAATCCGGCGAAACGGAGCCAAACCATCACTATCTGGGCCAACGCCTTGGGACCGATCAGTGCACGGCAATCGTCAGGCGAGCCCGCTTCCTCGACGGAATTGGTCCGCACTAATGTGGCGCCCGCAGTCAGTATTGGGGACAGCCCGGCGGCGGTGCCATTCAGCGGCTTGGCACCGGGCTTCGTGGGGTTGTATCAGGTGAACGTGGAGGTGCCCTCCGGCGCGCGCACGGGGACGCAACCCTTGAAGCTCTCCATTGGCGGCCAGGATGTTACGGTAAACGTGGTGGTTGAGTGAGGGACTTGCACCCAAGCTATACTGTGAACTTGGGAGTTGTTCCCTTCCGATGACCGACATTAAGAAAAAACTCCAGGATGAAATCGCTGTGCTCGAGTACGAGTACCTGGTCGAGCTGCCGCGGGAAATCCTGAAGGCGCGGGCCCATGGGGACCTGAGCGAGAACGCGGAATATCACGCGGCCAAAGACCGGCAGGGCTTCCTCAACGCGCGCATCGGCCACTTGAAGAAGCGGCTGGCGGAGATGTCGATGGTCGATTTCTCCAAGATTCCGCATAACAAGGTGGGCCTCGGTTCCACCGTGGTTGTGCTGGACGTCAAGCGCGACGCAGAGATCACTTACTATCTAGTGACCAGCGAAGAGGCCGATGCCGCCAATGGCAGGGTCTCCACCACGTCGCCGATCGGCCGCGCCCTGATCAACAAGGAAGTGGGTGACGAGGTCAAGGTGGTGAGCCCGGGCGGGACCAAAGATCTGGAAATCCGCAAACTCACCACTATCCACGATGAAGTGAAGTGATATGACGGGTACGCGCGCGATCGGCTGGTTCTTTGGTGCGATTATCAACGCAATCGTTCGCTGGCTTGCGCTGTCGAAGATTCACCCCAATGTGCTCACGTTTCTGGGGCTGTTGATCAATATCTGGGCGGCGTGGCTATTCGCGGCGGGCAGTTTCCCCTGGGCGGGCGTGGTGGTGACCGGAGCGGCCATCTTCGATATGGTGGACGGACGCGTGGCGCGCGCCACCAGCCAGGTGACGCGTTTCGGCGGCTTCTTCGATTCGGTGCTGGACCGTTACTCGGATTTGGCGCTGTATATCGGCCTGCTGGTTTACTACGCCGGTATCAATCGCTTCTTCTACATCGTGCTGACCGCCATTGTAATGATGGGGTCGGTAATGATCAGTTATTCGAGGGCGCGCGCGGAGAACGCCATTCCCAAGTGCAAAGTGGGATTCCTGGAACGTCCGGAGCGCGTGGTGCTGATCATCATCGGCGCGCTGTTCGATCGCATGGCGGCGGTGTTATGGTTGATCGCGGTGCTCTCCAATGTGACCGTGGTTCACCGCATGATCTACACCTTCCAGCAGGCCAAATTGCTGGAGGACGCGCAATTGCGGTCGGTGCCGGAAAAGCAGAAGGATCGCGTCCAATAGGACCAGTATCAGTCTTCCAGGATGACGTGCGCCATCCCTAACTCAGCGGTGTGCGTAATTGAGAGAGAGATATCCTTCACACCTAACTTCTGGGCAAACTTCGCGGCCACGCCGTGGAGGAGTAGAGTAGGTTTTCCGCTTGGCAGGTTGGCCACTTCGAAATCCTGCCAGGTGACGCCGAGGCGCCAGCCGGTGCCGATGGCCTTCATTCCGGCTTCCTTGGCGGCGAAGCGCGCGGCGTAGCGTTCGAACCTGTTGGCCTTGCGCTCCACGTAGGCGATCTCCGCGGGTGTGTAGATGCGGCGGATGAATTTCTCTCCGTAGCGCTCAATGCATGCCTTGATGCGCGGCACTTCCGCCAGATCCACGCCGGTGCCGACGATCATTTCAACTCCTGTCCGGTGGTGGTGATGGTCAAGCGTCCGTGCTTGACGCCTTTCGTGCTGATCAGAACATCGGCCACCCTGCGCACCACGGCGGCCTTGCCGCGCACGACCATAACTTCCAGGCAGGTATCGTGATCCAGGTGGACGTGGAGCGTGGAGAGGATGGAGTGATGGAAATCGTGCTGGATACCGGTGAGCTTCTCGCTGAGCAGGCGGACGTGGTGATCGTAGACCAGGGTGACGGTGCCGACCACGTGGGCGTCCGGCGATTCCCAGGCCTCTTCGACCAGTTCCTCGCGGATGAGGTCGCGAAAGGCTTCGGAGCGGTTGGTGTAACCGCGCCGGGCGATCAGCTTATCGAATTTCTCCAGAAGGGCGCTATCGATGGCGACGCCAATCCGGCTCAGGGCGCTCATGCGTACAACATAGTAGCAGGGAATAAGTGCCGCGCGCGGCAACATCCGCAAAATCAACATGCGAGCAAACCCGGGGACAGACCCGGGCGCAAAGGGCACTCCCGCGCGGCGGAAAACGTGCGTTGGGAGGCACGCAATAATAACTTCACATCGGCTGCGGCGCCACCTCGGCACCTGGAAAATTATTGTTACGTGGTCCCTTAGTTCCAGCGCATGAATTCCTGTTTTTCGATTTTCGCCTCATCGAAATCGATTCCATACCCCGGGCCGGAGGGAAGCGCGAAATGGGCTCGCGCGGGCACCGGCGGGGCCTTCTCGAAGTGGTAGTAGGATTTCATCTTGAGGATCAGGTACTCCGCCAGAGGACAGACCGCGGGGGATTGGCTGGCAATCAGGTGCAGGGCGGCATGCAGGCTGTGTCCGTGCGGAATCACGGGAACATCGAAGAGTGAAGCAATGGTGCAAATCTTCAGCAATTCCGAAGTGCCGCCACACCACTCCGGGTCGCACTGGACCACGCTGAGGGCGCCGGCTTTCAGGTAGTCATAGACTTCCCAACGACCCTGAATGTGCTCGCCCGAGGCTACAGGGATGGAGGTGCCTTTGCGTAGTTGAGCGAAGCTATCGATCTTTTCGGCCTGGGTAGCTTCCTCGATCCAGCGCGGACGGTAGCGTTCCACGCGCTTCGCCCAGTCGAGGGTATAGGTGAGGTCCCAGCCGCTATAAACGTCGAACATGAGTTCGGTGTCGTCGCCGACGGCCTCGCGGAGGAGGCGTACGAGGTCTACATTCTTTCGCAAGCCTTCGGGTCCATCTCCGGGGCCGTAGGCGAGGAACCATTTCTGATAGCGGTAGCCCGCGACCTTCAATTGCTGGGCGCGCATCTGGGCCTTGTCGGGTTCGAGCGAGTAGCCGAGGCAGCTCGCGTAAGCTTCGATGGACTGCCGCGTGGGTCCGCCGAGGAGACGGTAGACCGGTGTTTTAAAATAACGTCCGCGCAGGTCCCAAAGAGCGTGGTCCACGGCGGAGATGGCCATCAGGAAGGCGCCTCGGCGGGCGTGGCGGTTGGAGCGGTAAAGTTGGTCCCAGAGCTTCTCTTGCGCGAGGGCGTCCTTCTTGAGGACGAAGGGGCGTAACTGTTGGTCGACGACAATGGCGACCTCTATGTCGATGGGCCCGTAGAGGCCATCCGGGCCGCCATCGGTCTTGATCTTGAGGTAATAGGCAGACACTGGCACGTTTTGAGAAGTAGACTGGCGCGCGTCGGAATAGGGTTTCGGGCGAAGGTCATCGTAAATGTGGAGCGGGTTGGCCTGGAACTGCTGATCGACCCCGCGGGTGGCGTCACGATGGCCGTGGAGTTGCCAGATTTCGATAGCGGTGATCTCAAGGGGTTTGGTTTGTCCGAATGCGGTCAGCGCGGGAAGCGCTGCCAGAAAGTGGCGCCGGGTCTGGCTCATCGTCTAATTCTAGCGGGGATCGCGGTGGTTTGAGGAATGCGGTTCAACGCAGAGAAACGCGTTGGAGATGTGAGGGGCGGCTTCGCGCCGGGGTCGAGACAAAGCAAGAGAGCGCGCAGAAGAAAGTGGTTCCGAGCTTCGCTCGGATTGGCAGGCTGAAGCCTGCCCCACCATGCACAGGGCGGAGCCTTACAGCGCCAGGCGGGGGCCGGTCTTTATTATATTTTCGAAGCAGCGGGCCACGTGCTCCCAGGAGAAGTTGGAGTTCACTCTTTCCCAGGCCGTTCGGGATATGCGAGCACGGATCTCGCGACTGGCGAGGAGTTCCAGGCAGTGGGAGGCGAAGTGTTCCGGGCTATCGGCGATGCGGATGTCGTGCGGGGGATTGACGGAGAGGCCCTCGGCGCCGATGGTGGTGGAGACCACTGGAATTTGGGCTGCCATGGCTTCGTAGATCTTCAAACGGGTGCCGCCGCCGATGCGCAAGGGGACGATGGAGACGGCGGAGTTCCAGAGGTACGGACGTATGTCGGCGACGGTGCCAGTGACTTGGATCGCGGGGTCTTCGGCGGCGAGTTGGGTAATTTTTGATGGGGGTGTGCGACCGACGATGGCGAGCGTGGCACCGGGCCGTTCCTGGCGGATCAACGGGAGGATCTCGCGGACGAAATAGAGTACGGCATCGACGTTGGGGAGCCAGTCCATGGAGCCGACGAAGACGAGATCGGCGCTTCGCACAGGTGAATAGGCGGAAGCGCCGGTCCCACCAATGTTTGGGGGGAGGAAGTATTCGATATTGACGCCGGTGGGGATTTCGGTAATGCGGGTGACGTCAAACAGGCGGCGCATTTCGGCGGCATCGGTTTGGGAAACAGCGACGATATGGCCGGACGCCTGGCTGACGCGGCGCTCATAGCGGTACATGCGCGCGGCCTGGAGTTGGAAGTAGGCGCGGCGCAGGGGGTTGGAAGCATGCTCGACGTGGCGGCGCCAGATTACGGTTTCCACGTTGTGCTGGAAAAAGATGGCATGGGGCAGGTCGGGGAAGTAGCTGGTGGGCGCGAGGTGATCGACAACGGCGCAATCGAAGCGTTCCTTGCGGATGAGCTCTTGCAGGAAGGCCCGCATGCCGGGCGGATTGAAGCGTTCGACGGCAACCGGGGTGGGAGAAAACAGACCGTGGACTAGTTGGGCATAAAACGCGGGGCTCGTCTTGGAAGGAACGTGGTAGGGGAAGGGGTAGGACTGATGCGAGTATTCGTGGGCGCGGGCGGAGCCCTCGGGTTGGGCGGGGTTTTCGATGGCGACGTAGTGGATTTCATGCCAGCGATGCAGATGGCGCAGCATCTCCAGAGTGCGGATCTGCCCGCCCTTGGTGGTGGGGTGCATGAAATTGGAGTTGACCCACAGGGTCTTCATACGGCTGGACGGGTGGCGGCCATGAGACCCTCCCAGCGCTCTTCGCGTTTGCCGGTAAGGAACATGTCGCCCCATAACTGGAGGGTCAGTAGGCGCCATATGCGGTCTGTGGCGTCTTCGCGGCCGGAAACCTGGAGGTGCAGGAGGTTGTCGAGCGCAGTTGGGTCGATGTAGGAAGCCAGCAGTCCGTCCCTGGCGCGAATGATCTGGAAGAGGCGATCGGCGCGCGGATCACGCAGCCACTGGCGGAGCGGAGTGGGAAACCCCATCTTCTTGCGGTAGATGATTTCGTGAGGGACGAGGCCTTCGATGGCTTTCTTGACGATGTACTTGCCTTCTCCATTGCGCAGTTTCATATGCTGGGGGACGCGCGTGGCGAACTCGACGAACTCGTGATCCAGGAACGGGACGCGGCTTTCAATGCTGGCCGCCATGCTCATCTGGTCCTGTTTCATGAGGAGTTCGATGAGGTAAGTTTTCTGGTCGGCGAAGAGGAGGCGGGGAAGGTCGGCGAGGCCGGGTTTGGAATCCCAGTACTTGCGGAAGTTGGCGTAGGGAGAAGCGGCTGGCAGATTGTTGAATAACGCGCGCTGTTGGGCGGCGGAGAAAGCAGAGTAAAAATTGTCCAGGTACAG
The DNA here is from genome assembly GCA_025361425.1 of Candidatus Solibacter sp. GTDB lineage: Bacteria > Acidobacteriota > Terriglobia > Bryobacterales > Bryobacteraceae > Solibacter. The sequence continues at coordinate 7,302 of JANYAH010000256.1, forward strand.
GGATTCCAGATCTTCGCCGCGGCCGACAAAGGTGTGTTGGAGCTTGCGGCGGAGTGCGGACGAGAGAAAAGGCGTGGTGGCGACCTGGTTGCGAACGGCGGTACGGACGGCACCGGGGAGGAGACGGTAGAAGCGCAGCCAGCGCTGGTTCATGGCGTAAAGGCGGTAGCGGGCATAGCCGCCAAACATCTCATCGCTGCCTTCGCCGGTGAGTACTACAGTGACGTGTTCCCTGGCCAATTTGGAAACGAAATAGAGAGAGATGCTGGAGGGCCAGGTGATCGGCTCGTCTTCATGCCAGATGAGGCGCGGCAGGGCGTTGAAGAAATCTTCCATGCCGACGAGGACTTCACTGTGTTCGGTTCCGATGGCCTGGGAGACGTGGCGGGCATAGGAGAGCTCACTATATTCGGCTTCATGGTAGCCAACGGCGAAGGTCTTGACCGGTCCGTCGAAGTTGCGCTTCATGAGAGCGGCTATGGCGGAAGAATCGACGCCGCCGGAGAGAAACATGCCCAGAGGGACGTCGCTCATAAGACGCATGCAGACGGTCTGCTCCAGGCGATCGTGGCATTCGGAGATCCAAGAGGAATCGTTGCGCGTCTCCGGCTGGGGATCTGGAATCTCCCAATATTGGCGGATCTGGGGCTGCGGAGATGCGGTGGAGATGTCGAGTGTGAGGTGATGGCCGGGCATCAGCTTGCGGATACCGCGGAAGAGGGTACGGTCTTCGCTGACGTATCCAAAGGCGAGGTATTCGGGAAGGAGCGACTCCTCGAATTGGGGAGAAATGGAGGGGTGTTGGAGGAGCGCCTTGATTTCGCTGGCGAAGGCGAAAGTGCGTCCATCCCAATAGTAGTAGAAGGGCTTCTTGCCGAGGCGATCGCGGGCGCAGAAGAGTTTGCGGGCGTTCTTATCCCAGATGGCGAAGGCGAACATGCCACGCAGGCGCAGGACGCAATCGGGGCCGTATTGCTCGTAGGAGTGGAGGATGGTTTCGGTGTCGGAGCGGTTGGTGTAGCGGTGGCCGGCCTGGACCAGGGAGGGGCGGAGATCGGCGTGATTGAAGATTTCGCCGTTGAAGACGATGAAATGGGACGCGTCTTCATTGGCCATGGGCTGGTGGCCGCCAGCCACATCGATAATGGCAAGGCGGCGGAACCCGAGGGAGGCCCAGGGGTCGCGGTAATAACCGGAGTCATCGGGGCCGCGGTGACGGAGGGCGTCCGTCATACGCTCGATGATCGAGGGAGAGTCGGACGGATGAACAGTTACAAATCCTGCGATTCCACACATGAGCGAAGGGACGGGGCACAAAAGGCCTAACTTCCACTTTAGCATGCGGTTGCCGTGGGGGCCTTGGAGCACGTGGAGTTTGAAGGATGTGGTTCGAGCGTGTAAACTTCAGGGCGTTTGTGGGTGCGCAAAAACTCCATTGCGCGAACATTTACAAAATTATTCTGAATGATTGCAAGTACTTAACTGGTGTGAGGGAGCGGCACACAGAGGCCGGTAAGTTATTGTCGGCATAGAGGGGCTGGTTAGCGAAACCGCCAGCCGATTCAGTCAAACACATGAAATTCAATAGAACCGCGCTGAAGTGGGTTTGCGTGGCGGCGGCGATGATCGGCGCGGCCCGCGGACAGACGCAGATCGATCTGCGCACCCAAGGAAAGAATATCGATTTTTCGTCGGCCGCACGGACGCGGCCATCCAAGACCGGGACGTTGGTGCCGGCGGTCTGCATGATCGGCGAGACGTTCCTGAAAACGGACGCAACGCCGGGCAAGAACCTATACGTTTGCACGGCGGCGAACGTATGGACCGTACAAGGCGTCGAGGTGCCGGACCCAACCGGCAAAGCGGACCAAATACTTACCAATGACGGCAGCGGACTTACATGGCAGGGGTTTGGCGGAGATCTGAACGGCCGTTCCGGCGCGGTTACGGTGACGGGGCTAGGGGGTCGGAAACTGGGCAGCCTGACACCGCTGGATGGACAGTTTCTGAAATGGAACGGCACGTCGAATCAGTGGGAACCGACGACGCTGGCTGGAGCGATGAGCGTGTTCGGACGGACCGGGGCGATCACGGTGCAAACCGGGGACTACACGTTCGCGCAGATCGCGGGTAGTGTGGGAGTCTCGCAACTGCCGGCGGCGGGCGGAGACTTGAACGGCTCACTGACCGGCGCGACAGTGGTGAGAATCCAGACCCGGCCAGTGTCATCCGCAACGCCGCTGGCCGGCCAAGTGATGGCGTGGGACGGCGCACAGTGGACGCCGCAGGCTCTTGCAGGCGTCGGTGTGACGAGTCTATTTGGACGCACCGGGGCGGTGACGGGGCAAACGGGTGACTATTCATTTGCCCAGATGTTGGGGAGCGTGGGAAGCGGTCAGTTGCCCTCGGCCGGCGGAGATGTAAGTGGGACGCTGACGAGCGCCACCGTGAGCAGACTGCAAAACCGGCCGATGTCGACGACGGCGCCTACGAGCGGGCAGGTACTCACTTGGGATGGATCGCAGTGGATACCGCAGGTCGTACCATCCGGCGGCGGAACGGGCGGCGTGAACTCGGTTGACAAGACCCTGAGCAATACATACGTGGCGGGCGCGAAACAGACCTTTGTTCCGAGTTTGGCGACCAGCGGCATCAATGTGACGCCTGGCACGCTGCCGACGAATGCGGTGGCCGGCGATATCTCACTTGATTCGGGCGATGCGAATAAGTTGAAGGTATATGACGGCGGGCAGTGGAATACATTGGTCACGGTGAGTGACTATGTGGTGACCTTCACGGCCCAGACGGTGGTAACGATAAACGGGACTACTCATCGGCTGGGAACGGCCAACCTAAACGCGGACTGTTATGACGGCGCAAATCCCTCCGCACGAGTGGAGCCGGACAGGACAGTCATAGACCCGGTGACATTCAACGTGACCATCTATTTTGCGGCAGCGCAGACGGGGCGCTGCATGATCACGGGCTCCGGCGGAGTGACCTCCTCCGGGGCAATCGGGGCGGGAATGGCATCGCAACTGGGAGACCTGGGACTGGTACTTACAAGTCCCACAGCTCTAACTGCGGGGTTGAACTGTTCCAACGCGACGCCCTGCAACGTAAGGTTGGGCAGTACAGTGTATTCCTTAACGAACAGCAGCACGATTACGCTTTCTGCAGGGAGCGGGACTTTGTATCTGTATATGGATCCATCCGGTGCGCTGGCGGCCGGACACAATCTTACGCTGGCGTGCTTCGGAGTATGTGGCGCAGTAGGGGGCGTGACTGCCTTCCCGCCTGGATCGCTTCCGCTATTCACGTGGACGGCGACGAACGGACTCTGGGACACAAACGGCGGCAGCGACAAGCGCGCGTTTCTGAGCACGCGAAATCTGGGAAGCGGCACGGGCATTGTGGCCCTGGACACCGGGACACAAACGGTGATGGCGGTGGATTCGGCGACAGTGCCGACGTACTTGACGATGGCGGCAGTCCTGGATTTCGCCAGCATCGCGCCCGGGGCATGCGCCGATTCGACAGTTTCGATGCCGGGCGCATCGGCGGGGGACTCCGTGGCGACGGGGTGGCCAGCGAACTTTGAAAGTGGATTGATCGGGATGATGCGGATCAGCGCCAGCAACACAGTGTCGGTAAGAGTTTGTAACCTGTCCGGCACCACGGTGGACCCGGCGGCGGCAACGTTCCGCGCGACGGTTGTGAGGAGTTTCTAATCATGAAGAGGGCGATTCTATTCGTAGCGTTTGCCGCTATATGCGCGGCGCAGACCACCGTGAACGGCGGACGCGACTACAAGGGAACACTGAAAGCGAGCGGAAGCGTTTCGGCGGTAGATTTCAGCGGCGCTGGAGGAACGGCACCGGCCAAAGCGGGCACTTGGGCGTCGCGGCCGACTGCCTGCACACAGGGGCAGATCTATTTCGCCACGGACGCATCGGCGGGGCAGAACCTATACTTCTGCACGGCGACGGGGGTGCCCGGAGTCTGGACGCAGATGAGCGGTGCGACGACAACCGCAACGACAGCGGGGACTGGAGCGCCGAGCGGCAACTGCACTCCACCGGTGGTGTACATCGACACTACGAACCAGGATTTGTGGTTCTGCGGTGCGGCGAATTCGTGGAAGCGTCCGGCAGCGGACACCAGTGGTTTGGCGACACTTACTGGCGCAAACACGTGGACCGGGTACAGCAACCTCTCGGGTGGGCAGTGGAGGCCACCGGAATCGACGATGGCGAATCTGCCGTCCGCAGCCGGCAACGTGGGTAAGGTGTTCATGGTTACCGATGCGGTAAGCGCCGGAAGTTGCACAACCGGCGGCGGGACGCTTCGGGAATTTTGCCGGGCCAACGGGACAACCTACGAGTGCGTGGGCGGCTGCGGAGGTGGAGGTGGTGGCAGCGGGACCACGGCATATATCTCGTCCCTCATCTCTGGCCCCGACTCGACACGGACCATCGCAGGTACGACTCATGGCTTCGCCACATCTGCCCTGCTGGTTGCGGTTTACGACAGTGCCCCGCAACGCAACGCAATCTCGGTTGGGTGGAGCGTGAACCCCGCCACTTACGATGTCACAATCGCGTTCGCCAGTAGTCAGAGTAACTACTACGTTGTGATAAATGGCGGCGTGGGGCCCCAGGGAGCAACAGGGACCACCGGAGCCGCGGG
>JANYAH010000291.1 GCA_025361425.1 Candidatus Solibacter sp.
TCCCGATTGTTTCGTTCACGGCCAACGCCCTGCCCGCCAGACTTGCCCGTCGCACCGACAGATTGCCCCTGATGCTGATGATGCGACCTTGCCCGACCGACGGCGACTGTGCCAGCGCGGGATCGCTAGGCCAAGACAAAAGCGTGAGCGCTACGGCGACGATCTTTAGGACAGGCAGACGCAAGTTGGGTCCTCGTCTCGATTGAAAGCAATCCCAGTACCACGGCTAATGTGGGGCTCTATACCCAAGGATTCAATCCGCCGCTAGAGGTGACAGACCGAATATGCGTCATATGACGCAGCCGTCCACGCCGGATTGCACTTGAAACGCCCGCGACGTCCGTAGACGTCCCCAATTGGTTGGGCAGCCGAGGCGGCATCAAGCCAGAAGGGCACATCGAGTGTGCCCTTCCGGGAGAACCATTGAACAGGCTGCGACGCGGCATCACTTCATTTGCGGTTCGCGGCGGCGTCCTTTGCCATTTGCTCGTGCTCCGTGGGTATCTCTCGCGCGGCGTTGGCCGCTTGGCGAACCGATTTGGCTAGGCGATCGTCCAAGCGAACGGGCACACTGGCGCAAAATGAGGCGGCTGAACTCTTAGGAATCGCTGTCGGTAGGTGTCCCGCGCTCGCGTTCGATGCGGGCAAGCTTCTTGTACAACGTCCTCCCTGGATTCCGAGGATCTCCGCGGCCTTCGTTTTACTGCCGCCTGTCTCTTGAAGGACGCGAAGAATCTGGCGCCGCTCCATTTCGTTCAGTTCCCCGGTGGGATCTTCTTCTTCCGCGTCCCGCGTCTGTTGGATGAGGAAGGGCCGGAGGGCGTCCTCTGAAACGGGGCCTGGCACGCTGAGCGCAACAATCCGCTGGATGGTCGCTTTGAGCTGGCGAACATTGCCCGGCCAGGCGCTATCATTCAGCAGGCCTTCAGCGGCGGGTTCGAGCCAAACACGCCTTTGCGCGGCTGTAGTGGCTTCGCTGAAGAAACGCTTCACGAGGAAGGGGATGTCCGAGCGGCGTTCGCGAAGCGGGGGGATGTCGATGCGGAGCACATTGAGCCTATAGAACAGATCTTCCCGAAACGCGCGCTCGCGAACCATGGTTTCGAGAGAGCGATTGGTAGCGGCGATGATCCGAATGTCGGCCTTCCGCGGGACAGCAGAGCCCAGCGGACGATATTCCTTTTCCTGTAAGAGGCGCAACAGTTTCGGTTGAGTTTCGATGGGGATTTCGCCTATTTCATCAAAGAACACAGTCCCGCCGCGCGCGCTCTCGATAACCCCAGGGCGGTCGCGGTCGGCGCCGGTGAACGCTCCTCGTGTGGAACCAAAGATCTCAGATTCCCACAGACTCGCCGCCACAGCGCCAGCATCCACCGGTATGAACGGTCCTTTGGCGCGGGAACTGTGGTCATGGATCGCCCGAGCGACAAGCTCTTTGCCGACGCCGGTTTCTCCGGCGATGAGAACGGTGTCCTCCGACCGCGCCGAACGCGCGATCTTCTTATACACGTCCACCATCGCCGGGGAGAAACCCACAATGTTGCCAAACGCTTGCGACTCATCATCCAGCTCCGGGGGCGCATCTGGTTGGGCCAGATAAGCTTCAGCGCGCTCAATCACCGCCAATAGGGTCCGCATCTCGAACGGCTTTGCAACGTAATCGAATGCGCCGTGGATCTCCGCTTCCACGGTCGTACGCACGGAGCCGCGGGCGGTCATGAGGATGACCGCAGGATTTCCGCCGGCCTGCTTCGCCTGTTGGAGCACATCTAATCCGGTCACCCGATCGATATAGATGTCGCTGACGATGATTGAGAATTGCCCATCGCGAACAGCTTGCAGCGCATCCTCGCCGTCATTGACGGCGGTGACAGCATAACCTCGCGCGCTTAGAAAGGCAGCAATGTTGGCGGTGATGGACTCTTCATCATCAATTACAAGAATCGACGGTTTCTTCATTAGCTTTTGGCCGGCAGCACGATGGTAAAACGCGAGCCGCCACCTTCGCGGCTGTCGACCTCGATCCGACCGTCATGTTGCGACACAATCTCCTTTACGAGTGCGAGTCCAATGCCGGTGCCTTCCTCTTTTGCGGACGAGTCACGCCCTACCCGATAGAATCGCTCAAAGATCTTCCGCTGTTCGGCAGGCGCTATGCCAGATCCCCGATCCACAACCGAAATGCGAACATGGTCGCCTTGCTCTATGGCAGTCAGAAGAACCGTGGTCCGCTTGGGACTGTACTTGACGGCGTTGGTAAGCAGGTTATAGATGGCGAACGACAATAAGTCAGGATCGGCGGAAATGGTGATGGGAGGTAGCGCGGAGTCGATGCGAATTTGCTTGCGCGCCGCGTAGAGCTTGGCGCGGTCCAGCACATCTTCGCAGAGGTTCGGCAAATCGACAGAGCGTTTCTGAATGTGAAGGGTGCCGGAGGCCATCCGCTCCACATCCAGAAAGGCGTGAAGAATATCGGTGAGGCGCCTGGATTCCTTGTGAATCATGCCGGCGATCAGGTTTCGTTGATCCTGGGGCACGAGTTGGTCGGATATGATTTCGCTCGATCCCTGAATGGCCGTGAGCGGGGTCTTAATCTCGTGCGCGATCGCCTGAACTCGATAGGCATATTCACGGCGTTTGCGCTCCGACGAGCGCAGGTTCAGCCAGACGGCGGCATACTCGCCCACGCCCACGATACCGCTGGCCGCCAGGAAGACGGTCAGAAACGACGCCGTGGGCCACACGCTACCGAAGTGAAGGGCGATGGCGGAAGACGTGGGTATGGCGAAGGCTATGCCTGCCAAGGCAGCAAACAGAGGCATTCCACGCAAGGCACCTACGCCGATAATGCAGGCCACCGCGATCAGCACACCGCCGGCTATCTCCGCGACTGGGCCCAGGGATGTCAGGAAGTCCCGATCGAGGATGGTGCGGAGCACATTCGCGTGAATCTCGACGCCGCTCATTCCAATGCCGGACGACACCGGCGTGAACAACCGGTCCCCGCCGCCCTGCGCGGTGACACCCAAAAGAACGATTCGGTCGTGGAAGTCTTCCGGGCGCGCAGTATGGTTCAGAACGGACGCCAAGGAAATCCGCCGAAACACGCCTTCCGGCCCGGCATAGTTGATGCGCATCATTCTTCCAGTTGATTCGCGAGCCGGAATACGGATGGCTCCCAATTGAACGGCATCCCGCTGCTCAACGGGCGGACCAGTGTGCTGGGCTGCCCGAGCGGCTTGAAGACCGAGCGCCCACACCCGTTTTCCAGCGGCGGCCTTGGCCAATAGAACGGTTCGGACATTTCCATCGGCGTCAGGTTCAGCGTGAACGTGACCGACCACGTGGGCATCGGCGAGAGCCGAAAGCGGTAGAATCCAGCGGGGCGCGTGGGTGGGGTCACTCTCGATCGCGGCCCCCAGAACGGTTTCGGGGATCATGGATAGCGCGGTGGAGAGTGCCAGGTCGTCCTCGGAGCGGCCAGCCTCAGCAAGGAGCATATCGAGGACGAGCGCCCGAGGGCGGAATACAGAGATGCGCCGGATCGCGTCGGCCAGCACTGACCGGCGAATGGGAAGCGGTCCGTAGTCGCTGAGGGTCGAGTCATCAATGGCGAGGAGAACGATTTGAGCGACCGAGGGGGAGGGAAGCGGCCCGCGCATGCGGAGGAGGGTGTCTCCCGCGCTGGCGTTAATCTGCTGAACGAGGCCATTCCACATGAGCAAAGGAAGAGTCACGGCGACCGCAGCCAGGTAGAAGAAGCGAATCAGCAAGGGCGGTGTGGTCAAATCCGAATTGCGTCGTGTCATTGCTTCCGTCAAGCTCTCAACGCCGCCGGTTGGGAATGGCAGTTGGCCTTCCAAAGTTTCTTGTGAGATGCAGCGTTCTTCTATTGATAACCGATTTCACTTCGATTATGGCTCTTGGGGCGGAAAAAGACTTGTTCGCCGTTTGGTGTGAGGCCATGAAAGAGCGGTATCGGAAGCAGGCAGCGCGGCGCTCTTGATGGTGACTGTTTCGACGCTGGTACCCTTGCTGGGCATCGTCGTCACACTGGGATTGCCGCTGGCACAGCCGGTGGATCGCTTTGCAGCCGTCGCGCCAGAGATGCGGGAATTTGTCAATAAAGGTGAGATCTCTGGCGCCGTGATGCGCATCGCCAGCAGGGAAAAAGGTCTACTTGACATGCTGGAGAAGACCGCGGGTGCTCAACAATATTTATGGGGCCGGACGTGATGCCGGCCCGTGAGCGTTGACAGGACTAAGGAAACAACATGACAAACTGTCCCATGGCCGGGCATTCCAATGGATCGCCCCGCCATGGAGGACATTCTCTTTTGTCTTTTGCAATCTAGTCATGCGAGCGAGGGGATTGTCTCAAGTTTCTTCACTTCCCCCGCGCCTTCGGAAGGCTCGCACGAATAAATCCGGGGCGTCACGGCGAACTGGCGCTCGTAAGCTCGCGCGATGCTCGCGCGGAAACTGGGGGCTGCCTCCGTGCGCAGCAGCGTCACGGTACATCCGCCGAATCCGCCGCCGGTCATGCGCGACCCATATACGCCGTCAAGAGCGAGCGCGGCGTCCACCAGGAAATCCAATTCCGCGCAACTGACCTCGTAATCGTGTTGCAAGCTGCGATGCGACTCCACCATCAGCTTGCCCATGCCGGTCAGGTCGCCGTGCGCGCTAGCTTCCACGAAGCGGTTGACGCGCGCATCCTCGGTCACGATATGGCGCGCGCGGCGTGCGACAACGCCGGGCAGCCGGGAAGCCACGCCTGCAAACTGCTCTGGCGAGACGTCGCGCAAACTCTGCACGTCGGGGTAGACCGCCTCGATGCCTTCGACAGCGGCTGCACATTCGCGCACTCTGTCGCGGTAGGCCGACCCGGAGTGCGCGTGCTTGACCATGGTGTTCACGGCGATAAAGGCGATGCCATCGGGCAGCTTCACCAGGCGGTGCCCCAGGCTGCGGCAATCGATCTCCACCGCCGAATGGGCGCGCCCGAAAACCGAGATGTACTGGTCCATGATGCCGCATGGCATGCCGACGAAATTGCGTTCCGCGCGCTGGCAGAGCTTGGCCAGTTCCAGCGGGTCGAACTCGCGGCCGGCGAGCAACGCCAAGGCGGAAGAGACTTCCAGCGCCGCCGAGGAACTGAGGCCCGAACCATCCGGCACGGTGCTGCGGATGAGCAGATTCGCTCCCTCGACGGGCACGCCGGCGCGCACCAGTTCCTGGGCGACGCCTAGGGGATAGTCGGTCCACTCGCGCGTGGGCTTTACTGTGGCTAGGGACGAAGCATCGAACTCGCGCAGTTCCTGGCGGTCTTCCGAATAGATACGCAGTTTGCCGTCGGAGGAAGGCGCGGCCGCGATGTAAGTGGCCAGGTCCAAGGCCACAGGCAGAACAAAGCCGAGATTATAGTCGGTGTGCTCGCCGATCAAATTGACCCGGCCAGGCGCGCGGAATACACGAGGCTGCTGCGAGGGGCCGAAGCGCTGGCGGAATGAAGCGATCATGAGTCTTCGTGTTTCGATAACCGGCTGAGGCCCAGCATGAAGAGGCCAAAAGCCAGCATCACCAGTCCGCAATATAGATTCACATTGGAATCCGTCAGCGCCGCCCGTTCGGACGGCCAGAAAACACCCATGACCAAGAGAATCAGGCCAACTATGGCGAAGAAAAAGCCCGTAGGCACTCTTAAATCCAGCATGTTAGGCGAACCAGAAATTCAAGAATAGAGCCAAAGCGGCGATGGCAATGGCAAGCGGCACAGGACGCTTATACCAGCTTACTCCCTCGTCGTGCTTCAATTCGGTGAGACCGTACACCAAGCCGCGAAGTTCGGCTTCGGGGCGCGGCTTGGTGGCCAGGCTGACCAGGATGGTTACCACGAAGCAGGTGGTCCACGCCGTGATCGCGATCCAGAAATTCTGCGCCATCGAGGAGGGGAACTCATTGAGTGTGGCGATCCAGCCGCCCTTGCCTTCGGCCAGCGTGCAGCCGTGAGTGAGCGCCGCCGCCATGGTGCCGCTGAGCAGGCCGCAGAAGGCGCCGTGTCCGGTAGTGCGCTTCCAGAACATGCCCAGCAGGAAGGTGCCGAAGAGGGGGGCGTTGACGAAGCTGAACACCAGTTGCAGCAGGTCATTGATGCTGTTGTAATACTGTGCCAGGTAGGCAGTACAGATGGAGAGGGCCACGCCCACGACCGTGGTGACTCGACCCACGGTCAGGTAATGATGGTCGGGTTTTCCCGGCCGGATGTGGGTCTGGTAGATATCGTAGGTGAACACGGTGTTGAAGGCGGTGACGTTGCCCGCCATGCCGCTCATGAAGGACGCCATCAGGCCCGTCAGCCCGACGCCCAACATGCCGGCCGGGTAAAACTTGGCCATGAGGGTGGTCAACACCTGGTCGTAATCGGGCCCGCCGTTCTTCATCGGCAGCGCGTAGCCCACCGACATCTGAGAGAGCGCCAGGGCCGCGATGCCAGGCACGATTACGATGAACGGCATGAGCATCTTCGGTAGCGCCGCAATCACCGGCGTGCGCCGCGAGGCGGACATGGAGTTGGCCGCCATGGCGCGTTGGATCACCAGGAAATCCGTACACCAGTAGCCGAAAGACATGACGAAGCCGAGTCCCATTACGAGGCCGAAGACCTCGACCCCCAGAGGGTTCTGGTTGGTGTGCGCTATGTACTTCCAACTGTGCGTCATGACGTCGCCATTCAGGCCGCCGGGCAGCGTCATGGCGGACAGCCGCTGGGACATCCCACTCCATCCGCCGGCCTTCATGACCGCCATGATGGCCAGCGGCGAGAAGCCCATCACGATCAGGAAGAATTGCAAAACTTCGTTATAAATCGCGCTGGTCAGGCCTCCCAGGAATGTGTAGGCCAGGACGATGGCGGCGGAACAGAGCACGCTGGTGGTGAAGCTCCATCCCAGGATCAGGCGGAGGAGAAGGCCCAGGGCGTACATGGAAATTCCCGATGAGAAGACGGTCATGCCGGCGAACGTGAGGGCGTTCAGCGCGCGCGTCTTTTCGTCGAAGCGAAGTTTGAGATACTCCGGCACGCTTCGCGCACGGCTGCCCCAATAGAACGGCATCATGAAAAGCCCGACGAAGATCATCGCCGGGACCGCGCCCACCCAATAGAAGTGGGCCGTCATTATGCCATACTTTGCGCCGTTACCCGACATGCCCACTAATTCCTGAGCGCCGAGATTGGCAGCCAGGAAGGCGAGGCTGGTGATCCACACGGGCACCGAACGGCCGGAAGTAAGGAAGTCCCCGCTGGTGGAAATCTTCTTGCGAAGCCTCCAGCCGATACCGAGGACGAAACCGAAATAGACGGCGAGGATTAAGTAATCAACTGCAGCGAGTTTCAACGGTGAACCTCTGCGTTTCCACGGGATTTACAAAAAGGGAAACCTGAGTCTATCACACGCCGGGCCGGATTCCGCTTATTGCGGATCTGCCAAAATCAGGTTCACTTGAACGACGTGCCGGCCGCCCTCGGCAATGCTCACCGCCTCGCCCCGGCTTTGCAGGGGCATCAGGAAGTCCGGGTCCATCCACGCGCCATACTCCGCCTCTTCCCAGGCGAAGACGCGATATTCGCCCGGCACCACGCTCTTGAAGGTGAACCGGCCGGATTGATCTGTGGTGGCTGTCTGGTAGAACGCCTCGCGATCGCGCCGCTCCTTCTCTTGGGGAACCAGTACCACCGTTACGGCGGCCGCCGCCTTCTGGGACTTGGGATCTATCACCGAGCCGGTAACCTGCCCAGCGTTGGGGCTCAGCATCACGTCCAGCGGCGCCGGAGACCCGGCAGCGATTTCCAGCCCGCCGGCGAGCACATCCAGGTTGGCGGAGCGCACACTCTTCACGTAGAAGCCGTCGGGCAAGCCGTTGACCGAAAGTATGTAACGATCTGGGCCGACGTCCTCCAGTAGAAAGCTGCCGTCTGGCTTGACGAGCTGGGTGGGGGTGGGACCGAACATCATACCGCCGCCTTCCGCCGGCTGTAGGGTCAGACGCACCCTGGCGATGTTCTCTGTGGTTTCGCTTTCGACCCGCACGCGCCCGGTTACCGGCACACCGTCGCGGATGGTCAGCGAAATTCCTTCGATGTTCGAGCCGCCCACCTGAATCGGCGCCCGCGCCGTGAGAGTCTTCCCCGTGGTATTTACCGCACCGACGACGAAGTACGACCCTGGTGTCACGCTGCGGAACTCGAAAGTCCCCTGTGGGGTCACCGGTGTACTGAAGGTCATGGCGCTGCCGGCCCCAGTTGTGTTGCGTGCCGAGAGCATCACATTGAGATTCGCCCGCCGTGCGTTTTCCGCGCCCGCGGGCGGACGGACTTCGCTGACCACGCGCCCTCTAACGGTCACCGAATGCATCTTGGCAAGCGCGATATCGATGTTGCGCACCTGCGCGCCCGGCGCCACGTCAACGGACGCGGCGGCGGCGGCGTCCGTGGTGCGCGGAAAGAAAGTGGTCACGTACTCATCCTCCGCCTGCGGCAGCATTGGATTCCGACGGATGTCGGCGCCCACGTAATAGCGTCCGGGGACCAGGCCGAAGACGCGGTATTCGCCCAAATCGTTGGTGGACGCTCCATTCGTCCGCGACATCTGTTTGCGGCCCTGCGTATACTGTTGCCGCAACACCTGCACGTTGACGCCGCTGACCGGCTCGCCTTCTTCATCCAACACGCGCCCCGCGATCACGCCGTGCGGCGTCAGGCGCATCAGGAGCTCACTCGCTTTCTGGCCCGGCTCCAGCGTCAGCAGGATGCCCGCCTTGGCGGGGCCGCGCGAGCCATACTGAGTGGTTAGGAAGCCGCTGCGTTCCGCCGAAAGCCGGTATTTGCCGGGTGCGAGTCCGGCGATGGCGAATCGCCCGGCGGCATCCGTGGTGCCCGTTTGGCTAACCTGGATGTTGGTCACGCCGGGCTGCATATCGATGCGCCGCAAGTAGACCAAGGCTCGCCGCACCGGTTCCCCGGTGGCCGCATTCGATACCTGGCCGCTGAGGGAGCATTGTTCATCGGGTTTGGTTTGGGGCGCCAGCACCAGCGGCAACAACAGGAACGCACCGATCCAACGCATGGTTTCAGGGTGGCACAACTGCGCGGTTCGGTGGGGTGGGCGCCTTCTGGCGCTCAAGTCACTACTCACGCAGGGCGGGAAACAGAGCGCGGTCCAAAATGCGCCGCGTGAACTCTTCCATAGTCAGGTATATGTCCTGCTCGCGATCGCGGTAGAAGAGGTTATCGCTAGAGAGCAGGCCGACCTCTACCGCCATCGAGTACTCCCCGCGCTCCACGCGGAATCCCGGCATGTCCGGATCGCAGACGACATCCACCTTGGATAAAGTCTGCCACTTGCCGTCGAGTTCCTCGCGCACCGTAATCTTGATCCGGTTGGGCAGCAGAACGATGTCGGCGGAATCGGCGCCGAAGTTTTCGGTGTACCTCTGAATGCACTCGGCTAGATGCTCGTGGATTTCCTTGAGGGCGCCAGGGAGCCGTTCCAGGTTGTTCGCCTGGCGCTCCCGCCGTTCCCGCTCTTCCTGAATTCTCATCTGGAGCCACTGGAATGCCATGTGTCACTCCATGGTAGCGTGAAGCGCGCGGCATGGATGGCGCCGCATGCCGCCGCATGCGGCTACTCGGGGACAGCGATACCGACGCTCTGCAGGAAACGGGCATCGTCCGCCGCAAACTGAGTTTCGGTCTGCTGGTCCGGCGGGGGACACGCCAGCGCGCACTCGGCGGGCGAGTGAGAAATGAAGAGCACGCGGCTGCACGAGGAGCACCAGAAGTGCACCACCATATTCCGGTCGCTGGTGAAACCCACTTCGAGAATCCGATCTGGCGTCTTACCGCAATAACAGGCGAACTGCATGGCGCGATAACCCATGCGCCAGTTATCTCACGGACGTGCCGGCGCAAGAAAGGGCCAATTCGTACAACTTGTACTGACAGCGTACCGGGTGGAAAGTACTAGCCTAACTCGCAAAGTTCAGCTTGACCAGCGCGTTGTTCAGACGGTGTTTGGTCATCCTGCTCTCGATGCCGGGGATCCGCATGGGGGGTTGCGCACGTGAAGAAGTGGGAAAGCGCTTCGTTATAATAAGGGCTTACGCATGGCAACTTCCACACTGAGCACCGTAGGGCCGTTCGTCAACGAGCCGATCGCCGATTATCGCAAGCCGGAGAACGTCCGGGGCATGCGCGAGGCAATTGAAAAGGTCCGCCGTCAACTGGGCCGCGAATACGACATGGTCATCGGTTGCGAGCACATCCGCACGCAGGACAAGATTGTCTCCATCAACCCGGCAAATCCGTCGGAAGTCGTCGGAATCCACCAGAAGGCCGGCCTGGAACACGTCGAGCCAGCCATGCAGGCGGCGTTGGCAGCCTTCGCCCAGTGGCAGTACGCCACGGTTAGAGAGCGCACCGGGGTGCTGCTCCGCACCGCGGACATTCTGCGCAAGCGCAAGTTGGAATTCAGCGCGTGGCTGGTGCTCGAAGTCGGCAAAAACTACGACGAAGCCGAGGCCGACACCGCCGAAGCCATCGATTTTCTGGAACTCTACGCACGCCAGGCGCTGGTGCTGGACCAAGCCGAACCCATTGTCCAAATGCCGGGCGAGCGCGGCTTCCTGCGGTACATCGCGCTCGGCGTGGGCGCGGTGATATCGCCGTGGAATTTCCCCAACGCCATCGCGCTCGGCATGACGGGCGCCAGCCTGGTCTGCGGCAACACCGTGATTCTGAAGCCGTCGAGCGACTCGCCCACCATCGCGGCCAAGTTCTTCGAAGCGCTGGTGGAGGCCGGGATGCCCGCGGGCGTGGTCAACTTCTGCCCCGGTTCCGGCGCCACGTTTGGGAACGGGCTGGTCGCCCATCCCAAGATGCGGTACATCGCTTTCACGGGCTCGCGCGATGTCGGCCTGGAGATTCACTGGCGCGCCGCACAGGCCCAGAAGGGGCAAATCTGGATCAAGCGCACGGTGCTCGAAATGGGCGGCAAGGACACCAT
>JANYAH010000200.1 GCA_025361425.1 Candidatus Solibacter sp.
GGTTCAAATCAACCAGCAAGGCCGGCGCGGCAAGGTCTTGGAACAATCACAGACCTCTAGTCCATGTGAACCATGCGGGTGTCGACCAGATCCAGACAAACTTAAAGAATGTCCGCAACTGGGGGGCCTCGTGCGCTGATGCCCTGTTAAGACTGCGGGAGCTTCGGCCTGGGTAATTGGTGTCATCCTCTCGCGGCGCCAGGCGACGGAGTGTATTGGATCCAGTCGGGCCACCTTCCCGCGGGCCGCACGCGCACGAACTCGACTGTGGCACGAGCGGTAGTCTTAGAGGTAGGCTAGATGCAGGCTGGGGTGGATAAAAAGGTATTTCGGATGGACTCTATGAAAATGATTACGCGGCTGGCTGCCTGTCTCCTGGTCGTGATGGCGGGCTCCGCCCAACAGGCGTCCCGGCTTTCGAACATGGTGTTGGCTAACGACCGGCTGGAGTTGACAATCCAGGGGACCGGCGGCACGTTCTCCAAACTGTTGCTGCGCGACGGAGAGCCTCTCAGTCCACTGGCGACGATCGGTCATTTTCTTGCGTTGGATGGATTTGGCGCGCCGTCGGATGAAGAGCGCGCAGCAGGTATGCCCTTCCATGGCGAGGCCTCCAAGCAAGTGGCAAGAGTGATCGCGTCGCAGAATTCCGGATCCCTGCGCTCAATCATCCTCGAGACTGTGCTTCCGCTCGCGCAGGAGACGCTTACGCGAACCATCGAAATGGTGGAGGGTGAGAACGTTGTCTACATCACTAGCGCCCTCGAGAGCGGGCTTGCCGCAGACCGGCCGATTTCGTGGGCTGAGCACGCGACCATTGGCCCTCCCTTTCTCGAGAAGGGGAAGACCGTTGTGGATATGCCCGCGCTGAATTGTCGTGTGCGCCCGTTCAAGCCCGGGCCAATTCCAGGGCGCCTGGCGTACGAACGCGATTTCCAATGGCCCATGGCGCCCACCAACGATAACGGGCAGGCCGACCTGCGGCTGGTTCCCACGGACAACAACTATCTGGACCTGGCGAGCTGTCAGATGGACCCAAAGCGCAACCTGGCGTTCGTAACGGCGCTCCACTTGGACAAGCATCTGTTGTTCGGATATGTTTTCCGGCAGCAGGATTATCCGTGGCTGATGAGTTGGATGAACTACACGGGCGATAGCCGGGCCGCGCGCGGCATGGAATTTTCCACGCAGCCATTCGATGTTTCCCACAAGGAGACCGTGGCCATGAGCCCGCTGTTTGGCACGCCCACATTCCGCTGGCTGCCGGCTAAAGCGAAGCTCCAGACGCGCTTTTTGCTGTTTTATGTAAGGGCGCCCGAAGGCTTCACCCGCATCGACGACGTGTTGCTGGAGGGCGGAGAGATCACCGTCGTTGATCGATCGGGGCTGCGGCTAGTACTGCCGGCCTCGCGGGGACTGTAAACTGGCACGTCGCCAACCACCAGCGTGTCCCATGCCGGAGCGGCGGACACCGGTCCCGGTCTGGCTCAGGAACTTTCTCAAAGTCGTGGTCTCGCCCGCGAGTTTCGCCCAGGCTGGCGTCTCGTTCGCCGCGATCAAGTCGCCCAGGACGGGCGCAGCAGCCACGATGTCCGGGTGCGTCGCGGAGAGCACGTTGTGCGTGGTCGCGCCGCTCGCAGCCTGCTGTAGCCGGGGGTGGAACCGCGCCGGCGCGCGCCGACAACCAGAGCGCGGTACGCCTTTAGAACAACACCTTCAGGCCGAACTGAATCACGCGCGGCCAGGCGAACTCGTTCGAGGGACTGGCAGGGCGATTGCGAGTCATTTCCCAGCGGGTTGGCGGCGAGCAATCCGAAGGAGGGAGGCCGCGTCGGCAACTAGCCATGGTGCTGCCACGAAGGCTCTCTACGGCGGCTTCTTGTCCAGGCGCCGAGAACCACCGCTCCGAGCGCCAGTAACCCCGTGGTGGAAGGTTCCGGCGCGGGCGTCACAGAGAACGTTCCATACCCGACACCGTTCCCGTCCTCCGTGTAGACATCGACCCCAACAGAGAAGAGGTTGACGGGGAAATCTCCTAATTCGCCCGCAACCATGAACGACAACCCGTTGTTGTCTAACAGTGGGGTGTTCGGATAGTACAGTAGGTTCGAGTTGCCAAAATACCCGCCAGGGCCTATGAGTCCGGTTATCCTCTGGGGAACTCCATTCACAAATCGCGTTCCCACGATGTCTACAATCACGTAACCGCCGGTCACATCATCGGCAATCAGGGTGCCGAAGCCCTCGACCGAAACTTCCGGGGCAGGCAAGGAATACTGAAAATTGAAAATCGATCCGGCAAAGCAAGGACCGGCTAGCGCGCCTGAGGCCAGTAGCGCCGCAACGAGAAACATAACCGTCTTGTTAGGCATTTCATCCTCCTCCTCGTAACGTACGGACGTCTCTGCTGGCCGCAGCACCATTCTGCGCTAGCACCTTGCCAACGACGGCCGTGCGGGTGGTCACGCCCATCTTGATCATGATCAGACGCAGAAACGCGTTCACTGTATTGGAGCTAATGTTCATTCGTTTCGCGAGTGCCTGAGTGGTGAGGCCCAGTGAAACGCCTCCCAGCGCCTCGCGTTCCCGATCCGTAAGGTGGTACTCCTCGGCGACCTCGTTCACCGAATCGCCCACCGATGCCTCTCTTCTGAGGTGAATGGCGAACATGGTTTGCTGGATGCTGCCGATCACCGGCTCCACCAGGAAGATGCGGCAACTGTATTCGAGGCCGCCGATATTGAGATGCAAAATCAGCGAAGCCAGATCGGCGTGAGACCGTGCGCTTAGCAATTCCCGGACCTCCGCTGGAAGCTGCGCGTCCCCGTGGATGAGGGAGCCGCCGAAGTCATGTAGTATGGCCCCGGCCCCACGGTCCCACGCGACCAATTCGAAGGCCAGATCGACGATAACCACTCCCTCAGTTGGCACGGGGTGTGGGATCCTGGATTCTTCCGCTACTGTACGCCACGATTTACCTGGTGTCATCATTAAGTCCACAAACATCTCACCGGTGCGGCGGACCAGTCTGACCCGCCACGTTGAACTAGGGCTGCTTGCGCATCACATACGTATTCCAGTTAGCGAACTCAGTCCTAGGGTAGTTGCCGATGTATTCTGCAACCATCCATATCGCACCGTCACTGGTGGCAACGGCCGAACTGTAATCGCCCCAGCGGGCGATGCCGAAGCCACCGCCGTCCGGGTAGCCTGTAAAACCGTCCTCGGGCAACGTGCCCGTGCCGGCGACCTGTATCGCCGTTGGCGTAGAGAACGTGTCGAACGGAATCAACGCAGCGCTTGGATACCAATCGGCGCCAACCAACGTCGCCGCGATCGCCCCACGGCCCTGTGCGTTGACGGCGATTGCCGGGCGCAGCAGGTGGTTGCTGTTCACCAGCAGATATCCCTGGTTGAGGACGGAACCGGCAAGCACACCGTTGCGGACAGTAGGCGAGAGAACCACGTAAGCGCCCCCGACGCCATAGTGTCCGGTTTCATCCACGATGCCCGTGGGAAACGTCAGATATAGCCGTCCGGAGGCGTAAGAAAGCGATTGCACGCGACAATCGCCACCATCAAGAAACGCAAGCTCGCCCGTCGGAATAAGACTCCAGCCGTACGGCAGCGGGCCTGGGCGTTGACTCGCCACGTCCGGAAAGGTGTAAGAAAGAGTCGGAATGACCATCCGGCTCAGAATTGGATTGGGACTCGGAGTCGCCATCGAACTTGTATTGCGCATCGCCCAAAGTGCCACGCCGCCGCTGTAGGCGAATCGAGACAAGGTACTGACAAAGTATTCGATTCCGCCGCTAGCTACGAAATTACTGGCGCCAGGCGGCGTCGCTGCCGGCTGAATGGCGAACTCGTATCCCGTGGTGAACGGCAGCAGAAACTGGTATGCCGTGGGTTGTGCGACGCCGGTGCCAAGGGCCGCTTTCGAAAGAGTCAACACGGCGGCGTCAACGAACGCGTGAGAATACGTATTGAATTCATTCCAGGCAATGTGGACTCCGTACTGATCCGATCCTAACTGAGGGTAGTCGGCAATACACGGGCACCCTATGTGCGCCTGGTTAGTGGTGTCCATGGAATAAATGTTGTAGTCCCCCGCAGGATCGGCGGTTTGACTGACGGCGGCATAGAGATGGGACATGTTCAACGGGTTGCCCAGCACATCATGGTCCTGTGATCGCTGCAGTATGAACCAACGGTTGATGCCCTGGTCGAAGTACACGCGCATATCGGTCGGGTAGACGCCGTTCACTCCTGTAATCCGGTCTATCGCCGGCGCCAGCCCAAATACCTGGTTTGTCGATACGGCGGCCGGCAGGACGGGCACACCGGAGGGAAGATAGACTTGGACCGCATTGTTAACTCCCTCGAGAACAAAATCGTTCGACGCGGCAATGCTTGGATTTGGCGGCTCGACGCTGAACTGGTTCCCGTTGTTAGCCAGGCGCTGGTCCGCGTGAGAAAGCGCGTTAAACCCCGAGCTACCGGAGGCCCCGGTAACGGTTAAGCCTTTCATGGTAGTCGCGGACAGCGAGGAAAAGGTGAAGGCGCTACTAGAGACGGGCGGGCGAAGACGCTTTGGCAGAACCTTCGGCAACAGTTCCTTGGACGCCGATGCCACGCCAGTCGCCGATCTCGCTTTAGATGTCTTCAGCATTAGCGCCTGCTGCCTGAGGTTCACTACGCGGGTCAGTAAGAAACTTCCCGTAATATTGGTCCCTGTGTACTCGGCGGCCGGCTGTGCTGGCAGGGGGAGCGCCACGAACACGGCGGCCGCGAGAGCGATCCAAATACCGCCTCTGATCCGAGCGATAGGCAGAAATCGCCATGACACCCGACTTGCAATTCCAAGCGCCATTACTATCAGTACTAACGAGAAACACCCGGGCTCTGGAATCGGATCCAAATCCGGCGCGCTGAAGTTGGTGATCGTCATTACTCCCGGCTCACCCAGATTGTCCGCGCTGCCGATTCTGAAGCCGGCGGTCTCGCCGCCAAGCATCGGCAAGCTCACGGTGCCCGATTGGCCGGTCGTATCAGCTAACCAGATAAACCTGCCGTTCAGAAGGTAACCGGCGAAGTCAAAACCGGGGTTGTCCAGCGAGGAGTAGACGTAGTCGAACTGAAACAGTCCGCTGCTATAGACGACAGTGGTGAGGTCCGTCGTTCCGTATTCTCCACTGCCGTCGTGTGGTCCCGTGAAGAGAAGCGCCGTGCCGTCGTCGAAACTTTCCGCGTAGCCGTTTGCCAACGTGCTATTGGTGAGGGTAAAATTCTGGAATGCTCCGATTAGGCCCGCCTGAGCCTCGCGAGCAAAGGTTCCAGCAAGTGTCAACGCACAGCAGAATATGAGGGAGATGCGTCGAACGGTCGGAATCGGCTTACTCGGCGCCTGAAACGGGACTGACCTCATGTCACCTCCGCATACAATCTGCGGTCCGCAGCCTCTCGGCAAGTAGACCGCCTCGCAATCGAGTGCGCGAAGCCGAACCAAGAGGCCCGGCAGTGACTGCTGTGCTACCCAAGCGAGTAATGACTCTTACATTACTCTAAAATGTCAAGACCGTCGGCAGCGGTGGCACTCACAGGGATCATTTTCAGATTAAAAGGCTCTAATGTCAAGCAATAAACTGCTGCAATAGTACTGGTATCTAAATACTCGCTTTTGAAACATATTCAATCATGAGCTGTGGGTCTTGTCGTACAAGTCTTTTGTGAGTTTCAGCACTTCTGCCCGAGACATGTAATACGCTCTATTGATTTTAAGGGGCCCACCTATCCTGTGCCGTTAATAAACGCAGGAGCGTCCCGCATCCCCGCCCTGAGTGGGCTTCTAACTCCGCCGGATCCTGCTGTCCAACAGCACTCCTTTTTAGATGGATGCAATGGTTGACGTCCCCACATGGAGCAGGTTATTGAAGAAGCCAGGATTGTCTGCTTGTCCTTGTTCCAATATCGATCCACCAACAGAGCTGGATCCTCTCCGGCTATCCTCAGGCCCCGCAGAGACATGATCTTACCGCGCAGAACATTGCCGCTCTCCAGGATTTCGCACTCTTATACCACCGAGTGGACGGTGTTTGTCTTCATCCGCGTCACAAACTAGACGCCATCCCGGGTCATTTCCGCGAACCACTTAAAATCGTTGAAGCCTGAACTGTTCAGTCCGAGTGTAAGATGGATACAGTGCGACGACGCTTGCGGGGTGGATATCGGTCTTGAAGTGGTAATCGACCTTAGATCATTTATGCCGCGCCTAAGTCCTTGCGGCACCATTACGCGAAACCTGAGGCGCATCCTCGCTGTTGTGCCAGGACTGTCAATCCATCACAACGGCTGGTACCGCTGTCGCATTCTTCGGCGTAGCGAAACCCAACGGCGTGCTTACCGAGATCACCGTCTCTCCGGCGCTCACCGGCGTGAAGCGGCTCACCACATGATTGGAACCAGACTGGATCGTCACGGGCGATTCCACCGACCCAACTCCTAGATTGCTACTCTTTAAACTCACGGTTACAGAAAGACCCGGCCGAAGTGGTTGCACGGTGATATCGGCCGCCAGTCCGGTAGCCGGATCGAGATGAACCGACCAGACCACCACGTGGACGGGTTGGTTTTTTGAGTCGGACAAAGATGCATAAAAGCGGCGATCTTCGTATGCTCCAGTGTTGCGCAGAACCGCAGCCTCGTCCGGGGGGCCATAACGCCCGTAGGCGACGATCACGCCGGATCGAGCGAGTGTAGTTTGGCCGATACGGCTTCGGAAGCCTGGCGCCGTCGCCTTGTAGGTCACAGTACCCGTATCACTGAGCGACTGCAGATAGTACTTTGCTGTAAGCTCACCTGCCGGTACATGAAGCGTGACCGAAGCGCTTCCCAACTGGTCTTCCCGGGTAGACAAGAGAAGTTTGCTGCCATCGCTGCTGGTCAGGGTGACCCTTAGCCCCTCCGGCCCCGGGGATTCACCTAAGCAAAGCACTCCGGGCACTTGCAAATCCTTGCCAAGGGTAAAGTCGTCGTTTACAGCCAAACCGGGCTTTTCGACCATCGCGATGACCGTGGCGAACTCGGCCGGGATGCTGAAGCCGGGAGGCGGATTGGGAGTGAGCGTGGCCTTACCTTCCGCTGCGGGTTTGAAGTATGTCGCCGCCTCGCTCCTGCCGCCCGCGAGAATCAGCGTCGGAGCTCCCACCGAGCCGGCCTTGGAATCGGAGTTGGCGATGTGCACTTCCACTCGCGAGCCACCGGCGATCTGTTGCTCTTCCAGAATCTTCATCGACGAATCGAGCGCCGCGGAAAATAGTGAAAGTTTGGAAGGGTCGGACCTGGGCGTGGTTGGAAAGCTGGGGACCCGGAACGGCCCCAATATCACGATGGCCGACGGTGCCAAGGTGACCGTGCCCTTGACGCTGCCGAAACCCGTCGCAGTCGCAGTGTAAGTAACGTTACCCTGATCCGCCAGTCCCTGCACCCAGAACTCGGGGCTTTCGAGGGACCGCGGCCTCACGGTCAGTGTAATGCTCGCGGCACCCGGCTTGTCCAGCGAATCCGACAATAGCAAGCACTTCGGATCGTCACTTGTCACGGTAATCCGCACTCCGGTCTGCGGCGCCGCCTCCGTCAGCCTTACGGTTACGTACATCTGGAGATTTCGGCCTACCGTCAGACTGGGCGCCGCCAAGCCTGGCGCGCCGGACGCCAACCGCGCAAGGGTCAAAATTGCGATTGCCGCCACGCCGCAGACTGTTCGCATTGTTCACCTCGTTCCTTCCTAGCCGAATTGAATCTCAAAAACCACTCTGTTCCGCTGCGTCACTGCACCGTGATCCCCACGGAGGTCATAATGGTGGGCAGCGTCCAGCCGGCCGGCTGGACCACCGCGACGGTTGTAGAACCGACCGCCGACGGCGTAAACAGGGCAATACTGCTAAAGGTTCCAGGTAGAACGGTCACCGAGGACGGCACCGTTCCGGCGCCGCGGTTGCTGTTGGTGAGCGACACGACCAGTTGTTGTCCCCCTGCGAGTGGCTGCGGATTTATCGGAGCGTTCGCCGCGTCGAGTTGAGCCGTGTAGACGGTCACTGGCTGTGCGCCCCCAGCCAGGCCGACACTAGGGGGTCCCGAGATCACGATGCCCGATGGGATAAGGTCCACGTTGCCGGTTGCCGGGTTATAACCCGGCGCAGTTGCAGTGTACGTCGCCGTGCCGAACGAGCCGAGCGACTGAATGTAGTACGTCGCGATGAAACCCCCTTCCGCTATGTCAAGACCGATCGTCGCCGACCCAGGTGCAGTATCTGTCGTCGCGAGTTTAAGGAGGGCCGAGTTACTCTGAAGAGTGACGTGTAGGCCTCCGGTTGGCGCGCGCACTGGGAGGATCAGCGTGCCGGTCTCCTGGAGGAACTTACCGATAACCAAGCCGTCCGAAACGACTAGCGTTGGCGACTGGACCGTCACGGCCACAGATCCCGAGCCGTAGCCGGCCGCGCTCGCCGTAATGTTGGCCCCGCCCGCGCCGGCGGCATGGAATTCCGTCGATGCGCTGGGCGAGCCGCTGCTGATTGTGACG
The DNA here is from genome assembly GCA_025361425.1 of Candidatus Solibacter sp. Lineage (GTDB taxonomy): Bacteria > Acidobacteriota > Terriglobia > Bryobacterales > Bryobacteraceae > Solibacter. Next base: position 8,585 of record JANYAH010000200.1, read on the forward strand.
GGCGAAATGGTGATATTCCCGACCGCCGTGTTGTCGACTGCTACGGAGGTGCTTATGGACGCTCCACTCGCCACCGCCTGGTATTCGACGGGGCTGCCGGACACCGGGTCCAGCCGGGCCGTATAAACGGAGAGCGTTGCGTTCACTGGGCCGAGTGACATCGTGAAGTTCACGCCCGCGCCGAACGGGGACCAGATGACGAGCCCGGATGGCACCAGCACCACCGTGGAATCCACACTGCCGTAGTTCGCGGCCGAGAGAGTATAAGCGGCCGTGCCCGTGCTCTCAAACACGTGCGCATAGAAATCGCCGCTGAAGGTTTGGAACTGAGCTATGGTTACCGTGATCGTGTCGGATGTGGGGCCGGTCGGCGCGGTGGAGAACTTCAGCTTGGCCGCGTCCTGGCTGTGGACCGTCACTGTCGCGTTAGTCGCCCCAGACCCGGTCCGGGAAATACTGACGGTCTTTTGTAGATTCTTGCCGATGGTCGCAGTGAATGGTATGAGCCCGCTGCCGTTAACGGTTACGACGAGAGAGCTCCCAGCCGCCGGCTCCGTAAACAGAGGCACCGGTCCAACAATCACGTTCGTGACACCCGTTGTCACCTGGCTCGCTACAAACTGCAATGTCGTGCTGTTCATGCCACCGCTGAATACGACCGCGGGTGACGAGACGTTGCCGATGTTCGTTAGCGAACTGCTAACGGGCACATTGACGGCATACTCGCCGCGTATCTGCTGGCTTTCCACGAACAAACCCGAATTATCCAGCCGCGCTGCGTACACCGTAAGAGTAGAACTTACTCCCAGGTAAGTAGATATGGCGCCCCCGGTGCCGTTGGCGCCGGCGATTACAAATCCGGAGCTGGCCAACGTTACGGTTCCCGTGCCGTTCGGATACCCTGGCACGGAGGCCGTAATGTTCACCTGTCCCGAGGATCCGGTAGCTTTGACAAATACAGACACGCTCCCGGTGCCCGCCGAGAGCGGCGCTTGAACCGAGCCGATACCTGCGACGCCACCGCTCCCGAGCTTGATCAAGGCAGGATTGCCCGACGTGATGGTCACCGTCGCGGCGGAGGGCAGAGGCGGTGTAAACGTGATGGTGATTGGCACTTGCAGGTTCTCGCCCACTGCGGCGTTGGTTACGGTTATCAGACCCGCGGTCACAAGGCTCACCGTCAGCGAGAGCGTCTTGGATGCCTGTTGAGGTGTCGGTGAAGCGCCATCGGTAAGCATGATCGTGACGCTACTTGAGCCCGCACCGGTTGGCGTGCCGGAGATGGTACCGGAACTGCTCAGCAGCAGCCCAAGCGGCAGACCGGTGGCAGACCAGGAGTACGGCTGAGTTCCCCCGATAGCAGTCAATGTCCAGGAAGTATATGCCGCACCGAGCAGCCCATCCGGCAAGAAAGTCGTGGTGATTTGCAGTGGAACCGCGAGAATTGTTACCGATAGATCTTTGCTGTCATGCTGGAGCGGGTTGCTCGAATCCGACACGCTGATGGAGAGGGTGTTCGAGCTGGGAAAGGACGGAACGCCTGAGAGCACACCCGTTACGGAGTTGAGCGTCATGCCCCGCGGTAAGGCGAGCGCCGACCAGGCAAGCGGTAGTACCCCGCCGGTTGCAGCCAACTGGTAGGTGTAACTCGCGCCCGCTGTCCCACTGGGCAACGGACTGGGGGTTGTGATTTTCAGGATCTGGATAATGATCGAAAGGGTCTTTGTCGCCGTCTGGACAGGGCTTCCGGTATCGGTCACCAAGAAGTTAACACTGCTTGTACCACCGGACGTCGGAGTGCCGGTGATCTGGCCGGTACTAGCGTTGATCGTCAGGCCGGTCTGCAGTCCCGTGGCCGACCAGTGCAGCGGCGCTGTGCCGCCGGCGGCCACGACCGGGAACGTGTAAGCCGCCCCAATCTGCCCGCCGGGCAGCGATGTGGTTGTTATCGTCAGCGTGCCAGAGGCAATCGTTACCGAATACTGTTGGGACACGCTCTGATGCACTGGGATGGTCGCGTCGGTGGCCAACACGTTCACCGTGAATGAGCCTGCCGCACTGGGCGTGCCGGTCACAGCGCCAGTTGCCGGATCAACCGTCAGACCTGCTGGAAGGCCCGTTGCCGACCAGACGTACGGCGGCGTGCCGCCGGTGGCAGCCAACGGCCCATTGTAGGCCGTACCCGCCGTGCCGTTAGGTAGAGACGGTGTGGTGATGGTCACATGCGGCGCAATGGTAATCGAGAAGGCGTGTAGCACGCTTTGGTGCGTCGGGAGGGCCGCATCCGTCACGGTGACATTCACCGCGGCTGAACCCGCGGCGGTCGGATTGCCTGTGATCGCCCCGCTGGCGGCATCCACAGTCAGTCCCGCCGGAAGGCCTGTCTGCGACCATAGGTAAGGCAGCGTTCCGCCACTGGCGGCTACCGCGTCCGTGTACGCTGAACCGACTACACCGTTGTGCAACGATGCCGTCGTGATCGCCAGGGCTGGCCTGATGGTCAACGACAGATCCTTCGAAGCACTCTGGTGCGCCGGGCTGGTGGTGTCCGTAACCGTGACATGCACCGTCGTCGCACCGGCTGCGGTCGGCGTGCCTTTAATCGCACCGGTTGCAGGGTCAATGGAAAGATTGGCCGGCAACCCCGTGGCCGCCCAGGCGTATGACGGCGTACCGCCAGACGCACTTACCGGCCCATTGTAGACCGAGCCTACTACACCGTCCGCCAGCGACAGTGTGGTGATCGTCAGCGTCGGCATAATGATCAGCGAGAACTGCTTGGATACGCTCACATGTGTCGGGATGGTGGCGTCCGTAACCGTGATGTTCACCGTCGCCGTACCAGTCACAATAGTCGTGCCGGCGATCGCGCCGGTAGCCGGATCGATCGACAGTCCCGCGGGCAGGCCCGTTGCCGCCCACGTGTAGGGTAGGTTGCCGCCGGACCCGGCGACTGGTGCGCTGTAGACCGACGTCGCGACGCCGTCGGGCAGTGCTGCGGTGGTGATTGTAAGGGTCGCCCCAATGGTCGCCGAGAACTGCTTGGACACGCTGGCGTGCGTCGGCAGGGTGGCGTCCGTCACCGTGACGGTGATGGTGGCCGCGCCCGCCGCGCTCGGCGTTCCGGTGATCGCACCGGTGGCGGGAGCAATCGACAGTCCCGCGGGCAGGCCCGAAGCGCCCCAGGAATACGGTGTAGTACCGCCCGCGGCAGACAGCGGTCCGCTGTTGTAGGCGGCGCCAACCACGCCGTCTGGCAGTGCTGCGGTGGTGATCGTCAGTGTTGCCCCAATGGTCACCGCGAACTGCTTGGACACGCTGGCGTGCGTCGGCAGGGCGGCGTCCGTCACCGTGACGGTGATGGTGGCCGCGCCCGCCGCATTCGCCGTTCCGCTGATCGCGCCCGTGGCGGGAGCAATTGACAGTCCCGCGGGCAGGCCCGAAGCGCCCCAGGAATACGGTGTAGTGCCGCCCGCGGCGGACAGCGGCCCGCTGTTGTAGGTGGCGCCAACCACTCCGTTGGGCAGGGACGTGGTCGTGATCGCGAGGGTTGTCGTGATGGTCACCGGGAACTGCTTGGACACGCTCGCGTGCGTCGGCAGCGTGGCGTCCGTCACCGTGACGGTGATGGTGGCCGCGCCCGCCGCACTCGGCGTCCCCGTGATCGCACCGGTAACCGGATCAATCGACAATCCCGCTGGCAGGCCCGAAGCGCCCCAGGAATAGGACGGGGTGCCGCCCACGGCGGACAGTGGCCCACTGTTGTAGGTGGCCCCAACTGCGCCGTTGGGCAACGATGCCGTGGTGAGCGTAAGGGTTGCCCCAATGGTCATCAGGAACTGCTTGGACACGCTCGATGGTGTTGGGCTGGAAGCATCCGTCACGGTCACGTTCACGGTGGCCGCACCCGCCGCGCTTGGCGTTCCGGTGATCGCACCAGTGCCCGGAACAATCGACAATCCCGTCGGCAGGCCCGTTGCCGTCCACGTGTACGGTGTAGTGCCACCTGTGGCCGCTACCACCCCATTGTAGGGCGCGCCTACGTTCCCGTTTGGCAGCGATGCTGTGGTGATTCCCAGTGGGCCGGATACCGTCACCGTCGTGGTCGCGTCAGGTATGTTCGTACCGCTGGCATGAATGGTTGTCGAGCCAAGTCCAGCTGCTGTCACCTGAATCAAAATGATCGGCGCCGTGCTGCCATCCCATATGATCATTGCGGACGGCTGTATCGTCGCCACTGCGGGATTGCTGGAACTCAAGTTCACCGTCAGACCCGCCAGCGGCGCCATGGAGGAAAGTCTCAGTTGCAGAAGGGCCTGGTTTCCAACCCCAATAATGGTTGTGTGTTGGCTGGGCCACGATACGGAGGCATTGACCTGGACTACCAGTGGCGTGGGCGGTGTGTAACCCTGCGCGGACGCACTAATGCTTGCCGACCCCACATTCACCGCAACCAACTGCGGCTGACTGAGCGGTGTCGTTGCACCGGCCGGGATGGTGACGGTTGTCGGCGACACGCTCACCCTGGTGGCGTCGCTGCTGGTCAGGTCGACATTGACTCCGTTTCCGGTAGCGGGTGAAGATAACGCAACGGTGATAGTGCCTGTCGTGCTCAACCCCATACTGGCTGGACCGGATATGCTGACTGACCCCGGCGGCACGACTGTGACACTGGCCGTGGCTTCCGGAATGTTTGGCCCGCTGGCGTGGATCAGAGCCGTCCCCTCCGCTACGCTGGTCAAGCGCACCGTGATGCTTGTTGAATTAGCGCTAATAGACACGCCGGACAGCACCGTCACTACGCTTGGGTTGCTCGATGTCAGGGTGAGGTCAACGCCGCCGGCCGGGGCGGGCGCCGACAGCGTCAAGGTCAGGAATCCATGGTTCCCGTTCCCCGTGATCGTGAGGCTCGCCGGGGCGATCATAAGACGATAGCTAACTGTTACGGCCGATGTCGCCTGGGCCAGACTGCCGTTCACTGCCTTGACCGTGATTGTCGTTGTTCCGGTACTAGAGCCGTATACTCTCACCTTGTTTGTCGACTCTATTTGCCCCGTGGGTATGGTAATGCTTGCTGGTGATACCGTAGCCTTGGCCGGATCGCTACTTGTCAGTTCGAGGAACAACAAGGACTGCGCGGCTTTGGTCAAACTGATCGGGAACGGCACGGACTCGCCCGGCGAGACTGACACGCTGGCCGGCACCATAATATCCGCCAGAGTGTTGACCGTCACGTTCGCGGTGGCTTCCGTCAAATTCGGAGCGCTCACGTGGATCACCGCAGAGCCGGTAGCAACACCCGAGACGGGGATTGTGACCGCGATTGCGCCCGGCTGCATCGTCACCGTTGGCGAACCCACCGTGGCCACGCTTGTGTTGCTCGAACTCACGTTGAAGGTCAGACCGCTCGAAGGTGCCGGGGCGGAAAGAGTCAGCGTGAGGTTCTGGGTCTCTGTGCCAGAAAGCGTCAGGCCCAGCGGCGAAAGACCGATAGTCGCAGTTACCTGGACCGGCTTGGTCGTCGAGGTATACACTGGAGCGCTCGCGGTGAGGTTCGCTGTTCCCAGGTCTTTGCCCATCACCTGCGGCGCAACGGCTGGCTGCGTCTGGCCGGCGTCAATGGTAACGCTTGCCGGCGTAATACTGACCTTCGGGGTATCGCTGGACAACGTCACTGTGACGCCGCCCTGGGGTGCGGTGGCTGGCAGGGTAACCTGGAACGCCGCGGTCTGCCCCAGTCCAATCGTCACATTCGATGGCAGGCCGATCGCTCCCGCGCTCTGTACGGTAATGTTGCACGTTGCATTCGATACGTTGGGCATGGCTGAGCTTGCCGTAATCGTCGTGGCGCCTACGCTCGTGCCTTTCAAAGTTACCGTGGCGGTAGTCGCGTTCTGCGCGATGGTCACGGCCTGCGGTATTGTGATGACGCCGGCCGGGCTGGCGCTCAGGCTGACGGAGACGGCCGATGGCGCCGGCGCCGATAACGTGAGCGTTATATTCTTTGTATCAGGTCCGGTTATCGTAATATCCGGTGCAGGCCAACTGAGCGCCGCGCCGACCTTCACGCCCTGGCTCGCCGGCGCATAACCCGGAGCCGAAGCGCTGATCACGGCAGACCCAAACTCGCCGCCCGTCACTTGTGGTTGCGCTGAGGGCTGTACATGCCCCGCGTCAATAAACACGCTCGCCGGCGCGATGGACACCTTGGCCGAGTCGTTGGTCGACAGCGCTACCGTCACACCCGCTGGCGGCGCTGGCGACGATAGAATTACCGCGAAGGGCAGGGATTGACTTGGCCCCACGGTAACATTCGCGGGCAGGCCGATCGTGCCCCCATTCTGCACGGTGACAGTTGCGGTCGCGTTTGCAATCTGCGGCGAATTCGTTGCGGCGGTGACCGTGGCCATGCCTGCCGCGACACCGGTCACATGCACGGTCGCCGTCGTTGTATTTTGCGCAATCAGCACGGACGCCGGTACGGTGACCACGCCGGCGGGACTAACGGTAAGATTCACCGTGAGGCCGCCTGACGGGGCGGGAGCCGCCAGCGTAAGCGTGAAGTCTTTCGTCTCGACCCCGGTAATCGTCAGATTCGGCGGGGCGAAACTCAGCGTTGTATTCCCTTGCACGGTTTGGCTCGTCGAACCGTAGCCCGCCGCCGAGGCTGTGATCGTTGCTGGTCCGAGGCCGTTGCCGACCACTTGGGGTTGAGTCGCCGGCTGGGTCTGCCCGGCCAGGATCGTGACACTCTTCGGCTGGATATCGACCGTGGTGCTGTTGCTGGTAAATAGTACGACGGTCGTACCGCTAGCAGGCGCTGGAGCGGATAACGTGATCGGGAACGCCGCGGACTGGCCCTGACCAACCGTGACATTTAACGGGAGAATGATGGATCCGGACACAGCCACCGTGACCAACAAACTGCCGGCGGTAACATTCGGCGTGGTCGTGCTCGCCGTGATCGTCGTCGAACCCAGCGCTACACCTCTCAGGAGAACGCTGGCGCTGGTGGTGTTGCTATTGATTACGACGCTTGGCGGCACCGTCGCCACGGCTGTGTTACTCGACTCCAAAATGATAGACAGGCCGCTGGCGGGCGCAGGTGCTGAGAGGATAAGGCTTATGCTTTGTTCCTCGGCTGCGCCCACCGTAACGGCCTGAGGCGAGAAACTGAGCGTCCCTGCGACCTTCACGGTTCGGCTGTCGCCAGTGTAGCCGCCAGCGGATGCAGTGACCGTTGTAGATCCAAACTTTATCCCGTTTACCTGGGCAGGGGTCGCGGCTGTGGTCGCGCCGTGCGCGATAAACACGGTCGGCGAAACTCCCAATACGGAACTGTCTCCGCTAACCAACGTGACGGTGACACCACCGACCGGCGCCACGGTCGACAGTCTCACGTCCAACATTGCCGTTTGTCCCGGCGGTACCGTCAGATCCGTAGGCAGGAGGATTCCCCCCAAGTTCACGACCAGGATGGATGCCGAGCCGCTGATGTAACCCACAGTCGCCCCCGTAATTGTCGCTGTGCCTTCGGTCACGCCGATCGCCCTAAACGTTCCGGTTGTGCTTCCGGCGGGAATCCGAACGTTCACCGAATCGAAGGTGACCCCTCCTACCGGGTTGGAAGAAAGGACGATCACGACATCGCCAACCGGAGCCGGTGCGCCGAGCGTGATCGTGCCATTGATGCTGCGCGTCATTCCAACGGCCGTGAAGCTCAATGCGACCGTAATCGTCGGCGTCGTCACAGTCACGGAAGCAGCTCCCGGCTGATATCCCGGCGCCGATGCAAGGATGTTTGTGCTACCGGCGGACACCGGCGTCACCATCACATTTGCCCCGGTCGAGTTTTCCGGCACCGTCACCGATGGCGGCACCGAGATGATACTCGGGTCGAAGCCGGTCAAAGTGACCGGAATGCCACCGGTGCCGGCCGGCGCGCTCAGCGTGATCGTCAGTATCTGCGGCACGTTAAGCAAGCTCAACTGGTTCGGCGTGAGCGTAACCTTCATCAGGCTTGCCGTAATCGTAACTGTCGCGGGACTGCTGTTCGTAAACCCGTCGTTGACAATTAGTTGAACTACATAGGTGCCGGGCATGTCGGCGAAAAAGCTTGGCGTTCTTGTGGCTGCGCCCTGGATGGAGGTCATACTGGATGAAGGAAGGCTCGTAAATGACCAGGAGTACGTGAACGGATCGTGATCCGGATCCGACGACCCGCTCCCGTCCAGGAACACCGTCACGCCTACCGCCACGTTCTGGTTCACTCCGGCTACCGCGACTGGCGCCGTGTTAGTCGTCGTAATAGTTACTGTCGCCGGCGCACTAAGAAAGTATCCATTGCCGACCATTAATTGAGCAACATAAATTCCAGGTTTGTCCGCGATAAAGGTTGGATGCGCGCCATTCGTACTTGACAATGCCGCCGTACTGTCGGGCGGGCGCGTGCTCAAGGACCACGTGAGGGTCAGCGGTAGCCCCTGTAGATCCGTCCCGGAGGCGCTCAGCGTTACTGTGGCACCGTGGACTACCGTCTGGTTCGGACCGGCATCCGCTACCGGCGCCTGCACGGCAGTTGTAGTCACCATGACGGTTGATGGTGTGCTGTCCACTTGTCCGTCGTTTACAATCAGTTGCGCCACGTATGTGCCCGGAAGATCTGCTGTGAACGTCGGGTTCACCGCGTTGATACTACTCAGGGATGCCACGCTACCGTTAGGGATCGCGTTAAAACTCCACTTGAATGTGAGCTGGTCGCCGTCGACATCGGTGGAGCCGGAGCCGTTCAGTTGCACAAGTCCGCCCACGCTCACGGTCTGGTTGCCACCCGCGTTGCCCACCGGCTGCGTGTTCGTGGTAGTCACTCTCACCGTCGCGGGAGCACTGTCCACCTTACCGTCGTTGACCACCAGTTGGGCAACGTACGTCCCCGGTTTGTCCGCCACGAAGGTCGCGACTGGGGTTCTAGCGTTCGACAATTCGGCGGAACTGCCCGCCGCCCGCGTGACTAAGTTCCATAAGTAACTAAGTGTATCGCCGTCGACGTCCGATGATGCGCTGCCGTTTAGCGTTACCACGGAATTCAGTCCGACCGTCTGATTCGGACCCGGGTTCGCAACCGGAGGCGAGTTTACGGTGCTGATCGTGACCGAAGCGATGTCAGTCGCCACGCCGTTGCTCACCGTGAGAGCGACTACGTAGGCGCCTGCGGCGTCCACCACGAAAGACGTCATGACTCCATTGGGGCCGGACAATGCGGCGATCGAGGGGGCTGGACGGACTTTCAATGTCCAGTTGTACGTCAGGCTGCCTGCGCCGCTCGGATTCGACGAGCCGCTGCCATTCAAGGTCACCGTATTGCCGATTGTTGCCGTCTGATTCGGGCCGGCATTGGCGACCGGATTCTGAAACGACCATTTGAGGTTGGTGAATACGAAGGGGACGGAGCGGTCCACCAGCAGGGTAAAGGTGTCCACACTTGTCACCTGGCCATTCGGCGCGACCGTGAGGAAGTGCAGCGTGCCTTGGCCCGTAACTACTTCCACGGCCGGCGTTAGGCTCGTCACGGTGGCCGTGACGGCCAGCGGGGAGGTACTCCGATTCAGGATATCCGCACGGTACGTGATATACCATTGGGTTCGAGTAACCCGTTGCTCGTTCACAAACTGGTAGCTGGTTATCGACAACTCCGGAGACCCGCTTTGCGCCAGAGCAATCGAAGGAGCCGATATGACGAAGGCGATTACGGCCGCCGCCGCCGAACACACGTATCGCATAATGACCTCATTTAGTATCGAAAACGCGTACGAACCCGACTCTGCTAGCCACTACCGACCCGGTCGCCCGCGACGGGTGGCCTGGCCTTCAGCCGGTTCCCCGGGCCGGCGAGAGAGCCCGCCGCGGGAAACCGCCACGCCTTTGCTGGCAGGGTACCTGAGTCAACTGGAAACCAATTTTCCGAAACTCACGATGTCCTTGAACTTCGATGGGCCGTTCTTACGCTGCGACGCCGTGCTGCCCACCAAACGGCGCATCCCACAATTACCAGGCCTAACTGCACAAACGTCCCCGGTTCCGGTACGCCCTGATCGCCGGACGTAATACCGGATTCCAGTGTTCTTATGAAGTTGCTCTTTTCATCGAACTGATTGATAAAGAACGTCTGCGGTCCCGGTTGTCCGGGACCGATGAACAAGAAGTCAACGCTCCATGGTCCTTCGTCCGGCGCGATATCAGACCGAGCGAGGGCGCTGAAGTGGCCGGGTGCGCCGGGAGGATTGTTAGGCTGAAACAGCATGAGATCGAAGGCCTGACTAATTACGCCGTGGGAGATCATGCCGTACAACTCGGCGGAAAAGACAATATCAACTTCCTGATTCATTAGGAAACTGATGCCGTCCGCATAATAGGTGTAACGCTGGAGACGTGAAATTGACTCAACTGCCTCCGCTCCCGCCCCATAATCGACGTCGGTAACCTGGTATCGGATTGTTGCGGCGTGAGAAAGACCAGTCACGAGTAAAGCGCACAGCGGCAGCGGGCTAGCTATTCGATGATTAGACATGGTATTAATTGTCCTGTGAACGGCGCGTGCATACTATTTCACCTGCACCCTCTTCTGCGTTGCCATATTAGCCGCTGAAGCCGCGCCTCCGGCCTCGGCCGCACTCAATTCCTCGTCGATCACCGCGCGAAGCTTTTCATAGGTAGCCGTCCCGCTCACGGAACGGCCATTCACAAAGAACGTAGGTGTTCCTTGAACGCTTAGTGCCTGTGCCTCCGACGCATGCCTCTTCACTGACTCCGCGGTTTCGCCGGTGTCCAGGCACTTATCAAACGTATTCGGCTCGAGCTTCAACGTTCGGGCGTGGCTCTTCAATGCGGCTATCTCAAGTTGCTTGGTCGTTACCAGCAGGTCGTGATACTCCCAATATTTGCCTTGTAGTTCCGCGCACCGGGAAGCCTCCGCCGCCTTCTGCGCGTTGGGGTGCATGGGTAGCGGAAAATCCTTGTGCGCAAATGCAAGCTTGGCTTTGTATTCCACTGCCAGTTTTTGAAGCACTGGCTGTATCTGTTGGCAGTAGGGACATTCGTAATCCGCATACTCCAGCAGCGTGACTGGTGCATTCAATGGTCCACGCGTCGGCGCATCGCTCATCAAAATGGGCGCGCGCGGCGGCGCCAGGCGGATGACCACCTTGGCCTGCTTGCGAATGGACTGCATGTATGCGGTCTTGGCTTTCGCGATGCGCTTTTCGCGCACTACGTCGATGATCTTGTCGCGAACCTCTTCATACTGTGCAGTCGTGTCTATTCCTTCGTAGTAAACACGAAGCGCTTCTTCGGATGGATTCGGCGGGATGGAGCCGTTTACATGCCGCTCGAGCAGTTGAGCGACGCTCAGGTTCTCTTTCCGCGCCTGTTCGCTGAGTAAGTAATCGTCTATAAACTCGTCCAACGATTTTCGTTCAGCTTCGTAGTAGGCAGTGCGGGCCTGAAAAAGGGCTGCGGGAGCTTTGCGCTCTAGATCCGACAGAGTTTGGATTACTCCGTTGAGTTCTACAACGGCAGGATCGTTGCTCGGGCGCACATCGGCGCCCGAGGCTCCGCTTGGTATCCACAATATTGAAGCAATAGCGCTCAACAAAGGGATGAATCTTGGAACCATTGTCTCTCCTCTCAGCACGATCGGTTGCAGTGCGGCCCGCTTTCGAGCCGTTTTTGTTCCCCAAAAAACCGGGTAACCGGGCATGCCCGGCTACCCGAGACTGGCGCTAGAACGGAAGCGCCAAACACTTACTTCTTAAAGCCGCCCAGTGCGCCGGCACGGCAGGAAAGGCAAACGCCGTAGCCGCTGCCGTTGCCCAGGATGCTGGCGCAGCGGCCGCCGATGCTCGCGAGTTCCCCGGCGCTCAGCGTTGCCGGGCTAAACGGGGTTTCGGTGGTCGCGAAACCGGCTCCTTGCATGTGCAGGGTCGTACCCCAAGCGAGCATGCCAGGAACTAAGGTCGCGGTCGTCACCGTTGCCGCGCTGTTGGCGCAACTGCTCCCCGTGCCGCCGGTGCCCGCCAGGGTGGAAATCAGCTTCACGACGACGGACGTCGGAACAACGCCGGTCAGAGTCTTGATCGTGAGGTCACGGTTAACCCCAAGATTAACAACCCCATTCGGCGTAATCAGGCAGGAGCAGCAAGAGATGAGTTGCTCATCCGGCGAGAAGGCGTACACGTTAGCGCAGATGTTGCCTTGCGCACCGCCGAAGCCGGGGCCGAGCAACGGGGCTCCGTTGGCGCCGGTGTTCACAATGTTAATATATGACTCACCCGCCGCCGGGTTGGCCGCGTACCGCACCTGGAATTGTGAGTCCGCGGTGATTGGGTTTTGAGCAAACGCGACCATTGTACATACAAAGGCCGCGAGAATTACGTTTCGTAAATGCATTTGGGTAGTCCTCCGCTGAAGAAGATAACACTACTTATTCTTCGCTTCAATGGTTTAAACGGGCTAGGTAAAAGCAATACACAAAACAACTAACGGCGACGCCGATAAACACGACCGCGAACAAGTAGATCGGTTTATTGCACTAGTGTTCGGCTTAAAGCCACATAGACTCAATCGTTTGCCGTTATCGGATAAAGCATTCTCGAAGTTCGATGCTCGAAGTACCGGTAAAATCGGCCGTTTTCCAACACTCGTCACGCTCATAATCTGTAAACGGTGGCAGAGGCTCGCCTCCGGCGCGAGCGGAGGAGTACAACGTCTTGGCAAGAGGGCGCCGCGTAGTGCTGATCGCCGTGTTCGGGTGCGTGAACCAACGCCCAACTGCAGTGCAGTGACCACCTTGCGAGTAGTACCGGTACTTCTGCCCACGACAACCAAGTGACCGAGTTGAGTTTGTTGAGTACCGGCGCAGGAATGTTGTCGCACAAGCCTGACTGACAACCGAGGCGGACGGGCTCCTGGGTGGTGCGTCGGCACTCTTGCCGTCGCAGATTGTCCCAAAGGCCGGGTTGACCCATAACAAGGCCAATGTGAAACCAAGAGGCAACGCCCGAACGCATTAGGTTTCTGTTCAGTCTGAAGATGCAGTTCGTTTCGCCCTCATCACCTTGTCCACGATAGTCAGCAATGTGGCCGGGAGAAAAGGCTTCTGGACGAACTCAAATTCAGCCTCGATGTTCGCTTGTCGGATTTCAGCGCAGCCGGAAACTAGTATGAGCGGAATCGTCGGGAGCTCAGCACGCAACGCTTCCGCCAGCGTGATCCCGTCCATTATTGGCATTTGGATATCAGATATTAGCAAGTCCAAACCCGTACCGAGCTTACGAACTAGCTCAAGGGCTTGGAGCCCGTTTTCCGCTTCAAGGGTCTGAAAGCCGTCGCTTTGCAGCACGGCCTTGATGTACGTCCGGACGGACTGTTCATCATCTACGATTAAGGAGATCTCTTGCGACATCGCTTCCCCACCACAAAGAACATGTGGCCTAAGTTTTACATCTATATGGGACTGTTGAGTAACGTCGGAGTATAAATGAGCCAAACTTCGGTGCATGGCCCGTCGCACTCCTGGGCCGCGGTATCCCCGCTACTGATCCTCCATGCTCTTCCTTGGCGATGCTCGGTAACCTCTTGGTGCCGCCCAGCGCACCGGCGTGGCAGGAAAGGCAGATGCCGTAGCCGCTGCCGTTGCCCGGGATGGAGCGCACCAGCCGCCAATGCTCGCGCGTTCCGCGACGCTCAGGGTTGCCGGGCTAAACGCGGTTTCGGTGGTCGCGACAAGAATGGCCCCTTGCGCGTGCAGGGTGGTACCCCAAGCGAGCATGCCAGCAACTGGGACCTCGGCTGTCAACGTTGCCGCGCTGTTGGTACAACTCGTCCCCGTGCCGCCGTTGCCCGCCAAGCTGGAAACCAGCTTCACGACGACGGACGTCGGGACAACGCCGGTCAGAGTCTTGATAGTGAGGTCACGATTCACTCCAAGATTGACAACTCCATTCGGGGTAATCAGGCAGGCGCAGCACGGGATGAGCTGCTCGTCCGGCAAGAAAGCGTACACGTTGACGCAGATATTGCCCATCGCAGCGCCAAACCCGCGGCCGAGCAACGGAGCTCCGTTGGTGCCCGTGTTCACAATGTTGATGCATGACTCACCAGCCGCCAGGTTGGGCTCGTCTCGCTCCTGGAAGAGCGCGTCCGCCGTGATTGGGCCTGCTGGGACTTGAGCGAACGCGACCGTTGTACACACAAAGACCGCAAGAAGTACGATTCGTAAATGCATTTGGGTAGACGTCCGCTGAAGAAGGTAGCACTACTTATTCACCGGTTCAATGGTTTGAACGGGCTAGGTAAAAGCAATAGATAAAATGACTAATGGCGATGCCGATGAAAATTAGATTGACAAGCACATTGGTTTATCGTATTGTATTCAACGTATTGCGTGATTTGTCATTGTGGGAGCACGCCGCGGATTGCCGCAGACTTGCTCACCACACGAATATGCATAAGACTGGGAGCGGCTTCGCTCCGGCGATGTGGGTAGACAGTGAACGCATAATGTGGGTTCTAAGGAGCAAGCTTCGGGTTGTGACCTTCCAAGCCTATTCAGAGGATTACACCGTCTTGGCAAGAGCGTGCAGGGGCTCAGGCGCGCGAAGTTTTTCTGAGTTTGCGTGTACCGCCATCCTCCGTAGGATAGACGCGTTGAGCGCTCCGCGCTTGACGATACCTAGGCTTGCAAAAGAATCTACCGGTTACTCGCTCCAGTACGTACTGGACGGTCTAAGAGAGGCGTCAACGCCGGTTAGTACCGGTCCGAGGCGCGCTCTCCTGCCTGGCGCCTGGATATGGCCGTACCTGATCGGACGCGAGCGCTTCATTCCCCGGCCGCCCATGGAGAAGGTCGATTGGTCTCCATTGGAACGCAGGGAAAGTTTTCGAGGGCAGTCATGAGCGCAAAACGGAAAGACGACGCACCGAGTGAAAGCGTTACGGGGCGAGGCGTTGCGGATGTCGGCATGATCCTTACGGACCTGTCATACCAGCCGCTCGCAATCGACCAAGGGGCGGCCTCCATACTTGCCGCTCTGTCGCATCCCAGGCGCTGTCAGGACGCCGTCGATCCACATCCAGCCTCGACGGTTTCCGTGGACATACGGGATTTAATGCGGCGCGCCGTGCCTGACGGTCTCGATTCCATGAAGACGAAGTTTCGTGTGGGATTGTTTGCTTACACCGGCCGAGCCTACCTGGTGGAGCCGCAGAATGGAGCCCGCCAGCCGTTGATGGCGCTCCACCTGGAACGAGACTGGTCCGCGTATGACCCGCTGGCCCAGTTGGGTTTCCGTTACCATTTCACGGAACGTGAGCAGGATGCGTTAAGAGGTATCGCGATGGGACTTACTAACAAAGAGGTCGCCCAACGCATGAACATTACCCCGAACACGGTCAAGACCTTCCTGCGGCTCATCATGGTCAAGATGGGCGTCACCAGGCGCACCGGAGTGGTAGCCAAGCTTCTCGAACACATTGACGTGAAACGAATCAGTGTTCTGCTGCTGGTTGTATGCTGGCTCGCTTGTAACGTTGAGGGTCTGGCGCAGACCCTTTCTTCCGCGGCATTTTGCGCCCCGCCGCTGTGCGTCAACCGGGCCGACGACAGCTCGACGGCTCCGCTTCCAGGTATGCTGCGTTTTGCCGTTCTCAGCGCGCCTGCCGGAGGATTGATCGCCTTCGATCCCGCGTTAAGCGGGCGCACCATCATGATGGATGCGAGTTCGCGAAACAATCACATCAGGATCGACCGCGATGTCACGATCCAGGGCCCCGGATCGAGTCTACTGACAGTCAGTGGCGGCAATGCAACTCGGATCTTTTTCCTGGATGGCTGCACCGCTCGGATCGGCGGCCTCACCTTGGCGAACGGTTTGGGGAAGGGCGGCGAAGGCGCCCCCGGTACCGGTGGAGCCGGCGGAGGAGGAGGCGCCGCGGGAGTGGGCGGAGCCATTTTCCTGAACCGTGGCTCGTTAGTATTGAACGGAGTGCTGCTGAGCGGCAACCGGGCTGTCGGCGGCAATGGCGGGAGTGCCGGCTACACCTTTGGACCAGGCGAAGGCGGAGGCGGAGGCGGCTTCGGGGGGAATGGCGCGGGCGGCCCCGAAGGAGCGGGAGAGATGGGGGCCCGACGCGGCAACGGTGCGAATCCGGCCGGTTCGGGAGGTGCGGGCGGCGACTCGGTGGGTGCGGGCGTTACCGGCGGTGACGCCGGCTTTGGCGGCGGCGGCGGCGGCGGGCTCAGCATCGGTGGTAGCGGGAGAGCCGGCGGCTCCGGGGGTGGTAATGGTTTCGGCGGTGGAGTTGGCGGTGCGGCCGGATTTCTCGATGCGGATGGGACCGCTGGCGCCAGCTCCGGCGGCGGCGGCGGCGCGGCTCTCGGGGGGGCCGTCTTCGTCAGGTCGGGTTTCCTTCAGTTGGTCGATACCGCGTTTTTTTCCAATTCAACTACTGGCGGCTTGGGCGCGACAGGTTCCGCCAACGGCCCGGCAAAAGGCGGCGCCTTATTCCTGTGTGCGGCCGAGTTATGTGGCGCCGGCTCTGATGCCGCTGCCGTCTGGTCGGGAAGTTCGTCTTTCCGCGGCAACGCGGCAGATGTCACAGCGGGCGAAGGCTGTCCCGGCAGAGGCGATACGGATGTCTGTGGACGCCTGGCGTCTTCTCTGGTGACCCACTTCGCCGTTTTCGCGCCGCCCTCGACCCCGCCTGGGGTACCGTTCTCGGTTGTGGTTACCGCGCTCGACGAAGACAACATACCCGTCCTCACCTATGCGGGAACGGTGCACCTCGCGAGCAGTGACAAAGGCTCGATCCTGCCGTCCGACACCAAACTCTCTGGAGGCGCCGCCGCCTTCTCCATCACCCTCAAGACGCCCGGTGTCCAGACGATTACTGCCACCGATGCCGCGAGCGACTTAATGGAGGGGAGCTCGCATACTATTGAGGTAGTCCGGCTTGGAGCCTGATCCTCATGTCTCCCGATCACCAAAATGATTTATGCACCAACCTGGCCGCAAAGTCGCGCTCAGCAAGTCAAATGGAAGCACCAAGCCTAAGCACACGCGTGGCATGATGGTCCGCTCGAGTGCACTCAGCCTGCCGATTGGCTGCCCAGTGAAGAAGGAAAGACAGAACGAGACAACGGGATGCGGCCCCGTAAAGTCTTTTGGAGGACCCCATATGCACTTGCATTCAGGGCCGACTACGAAGCCGCGTTCACAGTATATCGTACCGTCAGCGCGCCATCTTGGTGCATTACCGGCGAGGTCTTCGACCTAAAGCCGGCGAGCAAACCGCCGCGGAATTCCGAGGAACTTTCCGAGCCAATTTGTACTCCTTTCATAAATCGGACGCAGAAAACCCGGCCGCCCCTGCGGGTCCGGCTTGCGGCTTTCCCCGATGACTACCAGTGTGGGCCGCGTGGGCTGGTCTACGGCGGCCTGCTTGCCGCACAGCGGACCGTTGCGCAGATTGTACAGATGAGACACCGAGACCTGCGCCAGCCGCGCATATTCCGGCTTGCCAAACGCTCCTATTCGCGCCGCAGAATACAGCACGTCGCCGGTCCGCTCAAGATCGGGATTTAATGTCGCGGCGTTCTGCGTATGTACATTCATTCGGTCGCAGCTCGCCCATCAACTCATCTCCTTTTTCAGTATCATCTTGCATTGGACAATTCCGTCTCCATCAGCAGGCCAGGACGCTATCATGGTAGATCGATTATGAAAGTGCCGGAGCTGCCAACCGCATCGCTGCCATCGAGGTGGATCGTTATGGCAGTGTTCGTCCTGGCGACGACGTCCGCGACATGGCAAGTGGCTGTATTTCCGGGCGCGGGTCTGGGGCGATACTGGGAAAGCGTTGCGGTGGCCCGCAGCGTTGCTGCCGGCCACGGATTCGCCAACCCCTTCGGAGCCCTGGAAACCGGGCCCACGGCCCACCTTGCGCCGCTCTTTCCCCTGATGCTGGCCGGCCTCATCCGCATCTTCGGCGATTCCCCTGCGTTTGCGTCGGCAGCCACGATTCTCTGCATTCTCATCCATGGCTTGCACGCCGTTCTCCTCATTCCCCTCTCCCGGCTCCTGCTGGCCGACCTCCGTCCCGGCGTCTGGGCTGCGCTGTTTACCGCCGCCGTGCCCACCATTCAGGTGCTCCCGCAGTGGGAGGCCATCTGGTCCGCGGCCGGATCCATACTTTTCTGCCTGGCAACCGCCCGGCTTCTGCGATCCGGCCGACCGTTCTGGATCAAAGGCGCCGCGTCGGGCGCGCTCTCCGGCGTCCTGCTTCTTCTCAACCCAGCGCTGCTGACCGTCTGCGGCGCCTGGATGGCGTATCTGTGGTTCTGCGAACGGCCGCCGCTGAGGGGATGGGTGGTTTGCTCCCTCACCTTCCTGGCGGCCGCGGCGCTGGTGGGTCTGCCATGGACGCTCCGAAACCAGCGCGAGCTGGGTTCCCTCTTTTTTGTGCGTGACAATTTGGGGCTCGAACTCTATACCTCCAATGCCGATTGCGCCGATGCCGGCAGCGACGCCAATGGACGGAATGGCTGCCGTGCCTTGTTGCAGGCGAACTTCAATACCCGCGAGGCCGCGCTGGTCCGGGACATGGGCGAGGTGAACTACAACCGCAGCCGCCGCGCCATCGCGATGCAGTGGATTCAAGATCACCCGGCGCGCTTCCGGGAACTTACGCTACGCCGGTTCAAGGAGTTCTGGTTTCCCAGCCCCGGGGAAGGGGCCTTGTACGCCTACTCGGTCTGGACGATCACGGCGCTCTCAATCGCAGGCCTCTTTTTGATGGCGCGCGCGCGCCTTAAGGCGGCACTGGGGATCGTCGTCATACTGGCGTCCTATCCCCTCGTCTACTACTTCGTGCAGGCGTCGCTCCGCTTCCGCGTTCCGATTCTCTGGATGTCGCTTTTGCCCGCCGGTCTCGCCATGCAGAAGGCCGTCGCGCTGGTCCGGAGCGTGAGCGCGAAGCGAGCGCCCGGTTAGCAAGTGCCTGCCTCGAATTTCATGCTCGGTGACATAGCCGGTACGGCGGCGGCGTTCGCCATCTTCGCCCTGTTTGCCTTCGTCCCCGGGTACGTGCTCGGGTGGGCACTCAACCTTCTGGATTTCCGCCGGCGCGGAGCGCTGGCGCAGGCGGCGCTCGGTGTTACGCTTTCCATCGGTACCTGCCCGGTCATCGCCTACGTGGCGGGACGCTTCGCGCCGGCCGGTGCGATCTGGCTGGTATTTACGCCGTTCTGGGCCGGGTTCGCCGTGCTCATGGCCGCCCGCTGGCGGCGGATGATCCCCCGCGGATACCGTCTGGCCAAGGTGTTGGTCGCGGCGTGGCTGGCGCTGGGAACCGCATCCATGATCGACCTGCAATCGGGCAGCCGCCTCTATTACTCGGTCATCTCGCACGATTACACGTTGCGCGTGGCGATCACTTCGGCCATCACGCGCGCGGGCATCCCGCCGCCCAATCCGTATTTCTTTCCCGGCAGGCCGGCGGCGCTGCGCTATCACTACTTCTGGATGATTCTTTGCAGCCTCGTCCAGCGCGCCGGCAGCGGCGTCATCAGCGCGCGCCTGGCGGTGTTCGGCGGCACCTTGTGGTGCGGGCTCGGACTCATCGCGGTGCTGGCCCTGTATCTGCGGTTCGCCGATCCCGAGGGCGAGGTCAGACTGCAGCACCGTGTTGGCCTCGCCATCGCGCTACTGGGGGTAACCGGCCTGGATTTGCTTCCCAACCTGCTACTGATACGCAACGGCGTCGTGCTGCCGGAAATGGAATGGTGGAATGACCAGGTGACCAGTTGGGTGGGCACGATGCTCTGGGTGCCCCATCACCTCGCCGGCTTGGTGGCCTGCTTGACAGGATTTCTGTTGCTGTGGAGCGCACCCGCGCGGCAGCGGGACGCGGTGGCGGCCGCGGCAGTCGCCGGGCTGTGTTTCGCCACGGCCGTGGGCTGCTCGGTGTATGTGGCCTTTACGTTCTTCGTGTTCCTGGCCGTTTGGGGGATCATCACCCTGCTCCGAAAATGGCGCCGCGATACGGCGTTGCTGGTCTTGGCGGGATGCTGCGCGGTGGCACCGCTGGTCCATTACGTCCGCGACCTGCGTGGGTCGGCGTCGGGAGGTTCCTTCCTGGTCCCCACTGTCCGCGCGTTCAAGATCCCCGACCTGATGCTGGCTTCGCTGCACGCCGCCTTGTGGAAAATTTGGCTGGCGAACTTGCTGTTACTTCCCTTGAATTACTTCCTGGAGTTGGGCTTCTTTCTGGTCATCGGGGTGGTCGCCCTGAAGAGACTGCGGGCCGCGCGGGCGCCGTGGAGCCGGTGGGATCTGGCGGCCTGCGCCATGGCGGGGAGCAGCATTGCGGTGTCCACGTTTCTGCGGTCTGGCGTGATCGGCAACAACGACCTCGGCTGCCGCGGTTTTTTGCCGGCGCAATTCATTCTGCTGCTCTGGGCGGTCAGCTTGGCGGGGAAGCCCGAGCTGAGCGGGCGCAGGTTGCGCGGATGGCTGGCCTTTCTATGGTTGGTGGGCGCTGCGGGAACCGTGTACGAAGTCTGCCTGCTGCGGGGGTTTCCCGTGCTCTCGGATTTCGTACAGGTCACCCGATACTCATGGCTGGCCACGGAAGGCCAGCTGGGCAAGCGCACCTACGCCGCGCGCCAGGTTTATGAACGCCTACGGGAGACTTTACCGCCCGCCGCCGTGATGGAACACAACCCGGACACCGACCCTGGGTTCATTCCTTACGGCCTGTATGCGGATCGCCAGTTGGCCGCGGAAGCGTCCAATTGCGGAACCGTGTTAGGCGGCGACGCGAGCCTTTGCGCGAGCATGTACCCGATTCTCTCCGGTCTCTTCAACCCGCCCGCGGCGGCGCCGCCGCAGGATGTGGACGCCGTCTGCAACCAATTTGCCATCCGCGTCCTGGTGGCTCGGGACACCGACCGGGTCTGGGCAGATCCACGAAGCTGGGTCTGGAACCGCAAGCCTCTGGCGGCCAACTCCATGGTGCGTGCGCTGCCGTGCGGCACCGGCGTGCTACCTTGAGGGGACAAAAGTGACGAAATCGAAAACAGTAGTGATCGGCGCCGGCCCCGCGGGTCTGACGGCCGCGTATCTGTTGTGCCAAGCCGGCTGGCCGGTCACGGTACTGGAGGACGATCCGCGATACGTGGGAGGAATTTCGAGGACCGTCAGCTATAAAGGGTTCCGGTTCGACATCGGCGGCCATCGCTTCTTCTCCAAGTCTAAAGAGGTGGAAGATTTCTGGACGGAGATCCTGCCCCACGACATGTTGGAGCGGCCGCGATCGTCGCGCATTTTCTACAACGGCAAGTACTTCGCCTATCCCCTGCAAGCGTTTCAGGCGCTCTTTCGGTTGGGCGTTTTCGAGTCCGCTCTGTGCGTGTTGTCGTATTTGAAGGCGCGCCGCTTCCCCCGCTCGAATCCCAGGTCGTTTGAAGATTGGGTGAGTAACCAGTTCGGCGAACGCCTGTTTCGCATCTTCTTCAAGACCTACACCGAGAAGGTGTGGGGCATGAGCTGCAAAGAGATCTCCGCCGATTGGGCGGCGCAGCGGATCAAGGGCCTGTCCCTGGCCGCGGTCTTGCGGAACGCCCTGCTGCCCAAACGGCAGTTGAAGAATCGCCAGGACGTGATCAAAACCCTGGTCGACACCTTCCGCTATCCACGAAAAGGTCCGGGCATGATGTGGGAGGCCTGCGCCGATAAGGTCCGCCAGATGGGCGGCAAAGTGCTCCTGGGGGCTCCGGCGGCCGATTGCGCGTATCTTCGCGCACAGGGCGTGTGGGAAGTCGGCTACCGTTCGGTGGACGGCGTCCGGCATACCGCAAGAGCGGAGCACGTGATTTCATCAGCCCCCCTCGGGCGCCTCATCGAGGGTCTTCAGCCGCCGGCTTCCGCCAGGGCGCTGGCTGCGGCGGCCGCACTCAAGTATCGGGATTTCGTTACCGTGGCCCTGATCTTGAAGGACCGCGGCCAGTTCTCGGACAACTGGATTTATATTCACGATCCGAACGTGAAAGTGGGGCGCATTCAGAATTACAAATCGTGGTCGCCGGAGATGGTCCCGGACGCGGCGTATTGCTGCTACGGCATGGAGTACTTCTGCTTCGAAGGCGACGCAGTGTGGAGCGCGAGCGACGGGGAACTGATCGCGCTGGCCAAGAGGGAACTGGCGCAGATAGGGCTGGCGCGGCAAGAAGAGGTCACCGACGGCTGCGTGGTGCGGCAGGCGAAGGCCTATCCGATCTACGACGACGGCTACGCGGCTAACGTGGCGATCATCCGCGAGGAAGTGGCCCGAAATTATCCCGGGTTGCATGTGGTGGGCCGCAATGGCATGCACAAGTACAACAACCAGGACCACGCTATGATGACGGCCATGTTGACGGTGAAGAACATGCTGCTGGGTAAAGAGGCGTACGACGTCTGGCAGGTCAACCAGGACGCCGAATATCACGAGGCGGGGACGGCCGGCGCACAGGCGGCGACCAGCGGTCCGTGAAAAGTGCCGGCCCGGAACCGAAACTAGCCTTGGGCCAGCATTTTCTGCAAGGCGTCGAAGGAGATCGCCCAGGCGATGCTGGCTCCGTCGTATCCCTTTAGTTGCACTTCCCGCCGGACGAAGCTGCTCCGCGCCGGAACAGCCAGTTCGTTATAGAAGCGCTCTCCCACGGCAACCCCGAGGCCGATCCCCTTGGTGGCCGATTCGAGGCGGAAAGCCACGTTGACGGTGTCGCCGAGCGCGGTGTAATCCTTGCCGCCCAGAATCGCCGGGCCGGTGTTCACGCCCGCGCCGATGCGCAACGGGGCCGGCAGCCCCAGCGTTTGGCTGATCTCCGCCGTGGCCGTGTTGATCTCGCTCAGGGCGCGCAGTACGCGCAAGATGTCCGCACCCACCTGCTCCGGACGATCATGCACCCACACCGCCATCACCGCGTCGCCGATATATTTCTGCGCCCAACTTCCCAGCCGCTGCACAATCTGCCCGCTGCGCAGGAACCAGGTGCCGATAGTTTGGGAGAGCAGGGATTCCGGCAGGGTGCGTGCCAGCGGCGTGAAATCGCGGATGTCCACCACCAGGATGGTAGTGAGGGAGTGGGCGTGCAGCGCGGTGGTGGGCTCGTTCCTCAAACCCACGGCGGAGGCCGTCAGTACGGATTTCGAGCGTTCGGGGTTGTGGAAGATCAGTTGCTGATCGCCGAACAAGAGCTTGTCTTTGTCGTTCAGCGTCACCGGAAAGCTCACGCGGGTCCCGTTGACATAGGAGCCGTTGCGGCTCCCCAGATCTACCAGTGAGAGGTCGCCGGCATCCCTGCGCTGGATCAGTGCGTGCAACCGCGATACCGGACGGCTATCGAGCATCACGGCACACCCGTCGCCGCGTCCGATGGCCCACGACTGTCCCTCACGCAGGGAAAAGCGCCGTCCGCTGGATTCCACCATCAGGAACGGGTTGAACGCCGAAGAAGTCACTGTTCACCAATTTAGCAGACCGATCCCGGCGTGGCCGAGATATGCGGCGGTTACACGGACAGGTAAGTGGCAGGACAAAAGTTCTAAATCCCCCGTTTTGTGCCAGAACAAGCGAGTTGTCCCAGTACAGACAGTACGAAATCGCGACTTTTTTACGTGAGAGACGGGCTAAACTATTTCCATAAAGGCGCCGATAGGTTAATAGGACAAATACTTAATGGGAATTTACCAGGTCTTCATATACCTGCAATTGTTAGATCTGCTGACCACGCTCCTCGGTTTTCGATTGGGCGCCGCGGAAGCCAGTCCGTTCATCCGGCTCATGATGCATGCCGGGCCTGCCACCGCGGTGATCGCCTCGAAAGTGCTGGCACTGGGGATCGGCGCTCTTTGTGTCTACGTGAACAAATCTCATGTCGTCCGCTGGATATCGTACTGGTATGGCGGGCTGGTGATCTGGAACCTGATGGTGATGCTGACTGCCCCGGGCCACATGGGCGGCTGAGGACCGTCCCGCTCACCCGCGAATTAGCCAGGAGGAAGTCAAAACATAAGCCGCCAGAAGCCCGGCATCCGACAGGATCTTTCGCCAGGGCCAGTCGGCGAGGCGCTGACGGTTCAACTCAGCGGGAACATGCCCGGTAATGCTTTGATCGATGTACTTCCACATGGCGTACCTGCTTTCAAATTGCGGACGACCATACGGCCGCCCTGATCCAGAATCAACTGCAGCAGAGGCAGGTCGCGGTCCTGGACCACGTAGCTGCCATTCTGCATGTGCCACGAATCTTTATATCGGGCGGTGACGTAGGGGTTTTCAGCCACGGTCCGTATGCGGAACTGCGCGGTGGAGGGTTCATAATTCGCATAGCTGAAACAGCGCCCCACGCACGCCCGGTCGATCATGTGGGTTACGGCGAAAACATTCAAATTAGGATCGTCGACGCCGCTGACGATGCGCTGGCCGGCTGGGATCTGCGAGATCACGCCATCCATCCGGTCCTCGATGGCATTGAGAATCCTCTCGTCACGGTACAAAAATCCGAAGAAAACCACCACCACAAGGGCCATGGCATAACGCTGGAAGGCACGCGGGCGTGCGGCGGCGAGTAGCGCACAGACGCAAATGCCGACCCCGAGCGACATGCGCTCCGCAATATAGACCAGGTTGTGATGGAAGCCCGGCAGCAGAATTGTAGACGGCAGAATGGACACCACCCCCGCGCTAATCACACAGAACTGAAAGGGAAGACTCGACACCACCCACCGCAGGCCGGAGTCCTTCAGCAAATCCAGAAACAGCATCCCCCACACGAGGAGCAGTCCCACCAGGACGACGTAATACTTGCCGTCGAAGACCCAGACCTGGTCCGCGCCGGTGGCCATCTTGATCTGCTGTGGCGACCAGCGCGAGAACATTGTATGCCCCACCACAATCTGGAGCAACACCATGCCTAGCAGCCAGCCCGCGGTAACGTAAACGCGTAAGCGCGGCGACATCCTCCGCGCCAGGCACTGGTACACCAGCAGGCCGACGGTCCACACCACCGGCAGCGCGTGGGCCAGATAGGCCAGTACCAGGAGAGGCACGCCGATGGCGACGGAGCGCGGGCGCCACTCCCAAACCACGGCGAGCACCCAGAAACACAGGCCCATACTCAGGTAGAAATTGAAAAAGCCCATGTGGAAGACCCAACCATAGGCCAGCATGGCAATGCAAGGCAGCAGGTGCCACGCAGGCCGGCCGCCCACAACGGAGACAAATCGGAAGGCCCCCCAAACGAACACCAGCACCGCGACGGCGACCGAAATGCGCTGTGCCAGTTCGGCGCCGAACAGGCGAAACAGGCCGCCCAGCATGAGGTCGAACAGAACATTCGTGGTCTGGCTGACGATCACCAGTCCTTGAGTGCGCCCGGTTTCGATCAACTGGGCCAGCCACGCATTGTAAATATGACTGGAGAGATCGCCGGCCTGCACCCGCGGCTGCCAGTAAACCGGCGCCAGCAGAAGGACGGACAGCGCGATGTACCACCACTTTCGCATTTAGCTATTCTCCAACCGAATTCTCTGGAACTGTGGAATCAGTTCGAAAGGTGTAGACACGCTCTGGATGGGTTCTCCAATTTGCAGAATATGGTCTTCGGTAATCTGTGACTCGTCGCCGCGGCGGACGGCGAGTTGCAGATAACGGATCTGCATGGGATCGATCTTCATGATGCGGCAGCAGGTGGCATCCACCGCCACCGGGTCCCTTCCGGCCACGAGCACTCCGGCGTGTTTGGCCGTGCCCTGTATGGGACCGTTACCCTCCATGCCTACGATGCCGTCGACAATGGCGAACTGGCGCGGGAACGCGGCATGCAGATCGGCAATCGATTCGTCGATTCCCGCCCAGTGGAGCACGTTCTTGGGCCAACCGTAAATGCCGCTGGGCACCACGCCGAACAGGTTCTTCATGGAGAGGGTCGCGCCCACCCAGTGGTGCGTTTTCATCTTGGGCATGGAAACCAGTAAGTCGGCGCCCAGAGCGCTATTGGGCAGGTAGAGCTTCTTGATACGGGAGAACTGCGCAGTAGGCCGCACGCGCGTGACCTCGTCCACGTTCAGATCGACGAATTGCTCTTCGAAATCCGGGACAGTATGAAAGTATCCGGCGGCTTCCGCCAGGTCCAGGGTGTTGCGGCGATGGCCGGGTCCCTCCGCGATTCGTACCGTGGCGGCGCCCATGGCATGGAAGGCCTCGTAGGCGGCGTGAACCAGCATGGGGTGTGTGTTGATGGTGCTGGCGGGTTCGAATTCCACGAGATTGGGCTTGAGCAGGATGCGGCGTCCCCGAACGTCGCCCAGATGCTCCACCAGCAGACGCCGCATGGTGTCGTAGATGGTCTGGTCGTAGGCAGGCGCCTTGAGGATGGAAACGCGCGCCGGCGCAATGCTCCGCAGTTCAATTCCGCACCCGGTCATCATGACGGCGCCCGCGGTGGCGGTCAACATCTCGCGTCTGGTGAGTTGGTGTGTCATACTCAGCCCCAGAAGAAATTCGCGCCTTTTTGAGTCCCCGCCACCAGCATTTCCAGCGACGTTTCAGGCAGCGTCCGGCAAGCTACCTGGGCCGGCGGGCAGTAGCCATTGGGCAGGCGGCCGTGGGCCATGAGCCCGATGCGGAGCCAGTTCAGTGCGTCGGCGGAACGGCATTCGCTGAGAAAGCGCTCGGCCACATTCAGGGCCTCCTCCGTTTCCGGGGAGCGCACCCCACGCAGGGCCGCGAGTGCCATCCCGGTGGTTTCGGGGTAGGGGGTCGCCTCATAGCCGAGTGCGCGTACTGAACCGTGATTCCAGCCGCCACCCTGGCACATGCGCCGCAGCAGGAATCGACGGCCCAGGCCGACGCGCCGCCAAATCGCCGCCGAGGGCCGGATGCCCATCTCTTTTTCCAGCGCCAGAATGGCCAGCGAGGTCGGTCCGACCCACGCCGCCGCGCCAGGTGTCCAGGGCCATCCCGGGAATTCGTGCTCGGGCAGTTGCGGTGCGCCCAGAAGCCACATGCGCAAACGGTACAGCCCGGAAGATTCTTCCCCGCTCGTGCCTAGCAGCCAGCCGATGGCACGCGCATGGACGCGGCTTCCGAGTTGGCCGGGAGGAAGCAGGGCCACCAGCGCAGTCACCCACGTACTTTCGTCGAATCCGGTTTGCGGAGGCCAGCCCCCATCGGGCAATTGCGAAGCCCGCAGCCAATCGAGGCCGCGGCGCGCCGGCTCAAGTTCGCCCGCGGCCAACGAAGCCAGGATGGCGTAGACCGTCGGCTCCGTCCAGGAGGTTCCCCGGACGTAGGGCCAACCGCCATCCCGATTCTGTTTGCTCACCACAAATTGGATCGACATTGAAAGATCGTGGCTGGCGAAAGCACTTAAACTGCCCGCTCTACGCCAGCCATCCCGAGAGGGAACATTAGCGTACGATCCGGCGCCTGCGGCGGCGCGAGAGCAGCATGACTAGCGTTACGCCGGCGCCCAGCCAGATCGCTCCTTGCATCGCGAGCTCCATTTCATTCCTCCTTTCATGGTATGAATATCCTTTTTGGGTTACCGAGTGCTTTTGCGAGACCGCCGCCGTTTCAACAAGAGCACCATGATGCCCCCTGCCGCGATCCAGATGCCTGCCTGCATAATTGTGTCCATCGTCTGTGCGCTCCTTTGCGTGTCAACCCATGGTTTTCATCATTGGGAAGAGGTACTTAAATACTTGTAAGAGACCTGGCCCTGCCGCCACAATCAACATCGAGGGCAATATGAAAAAGAAAATCGGGAATACGAGTTTGACGCCGACCTTGCCGGCGCGCTCTTCGGCTTCCTGGCGGCGGCGCACGCGGAGGAAATCGGAATGCGTGCGCAGGCTTTCCCCCATGCTGGTGCCGAATCGGTCGTTCTGAACCAGGATGGCTACCAGTTTGCGGAACTCGGCCTCGCCGGTGCGTTCGGCAAAGTTTCGCAGCGCCTCGCTCCGCCGTTTTCCATGGCGCATTTCTAGCGTGACCAGAGACATCTCATCGCTCAGTTGCGGATGGCTGGTGTAGAGTTCGCGTGCGACGTGCTGAATGGCCTGGTCCAGACCTAAGCCGGCCTCGATCGACACGACCAAAAGATCCAACGCGTCGGGCAGCGCGAGGCGCAGAACTTCCTGCCGCCGCGCCACCTTCTTCTCCAGGAAGAAGCGCGGCAGAATCCAGCCCGCGCCGATGCCGGATGCCATGAGGCCGAGTTGCAGGACCGGGTTGGGCGGCATCTTGGCTTGAAGCATGATGCACAACATCAGCATCAGCAGAGTTGTCACGATGCGCACGCCATAGAATACCGGCAGCGCGTTCTCCGAACGGAAACCGGCGCGGGTCAGGTCGGCCTTCAGGTTGGCGACCTCGGTCTCCGAAGAGGGTACGCGCGACCCGACGCCTTGGAGAAACGTCACCAGCGTGCTGGCTTCGGCTTCGCCGCCGGCATCCATCAACCGCTGGGAATCGTTAGTGATGACCGGACTGCCCAGTTGGCGCATGAACCTGCCGGGCTTGTAAATCAGGCGGTAACCCACCCAGCTAAGGATGAGCATCAGCATCAGAAACGCGCAGATGGAGAATAATACCGGATGTTCCATATCAGACCTTAATGTTGATGATCTTCTTGATGAAGAAATTGCCCAGAATCTGCGCCACGATGGCGCCGCCAATGAGATACTTGCCGTCGGAATCTTCGGCCATCCCCTGCAAATAGCCGGGGGCCACAAGCAGCAACGCAACCATGGTGCATACCGGCAACAGCGTCAGGATGGTGGCGGTGAGACGCCCGTGGGCGCTGGCCGCTTTGACTTGTCCCTTCAGGCGAAAGCGTTCGCGGATGACGTAGGCCAGGCGCGAAAGAATTTCGCTCAGGTTCCCGCCCGTCTGCTTCTGCAGCAGCACCGACGACGTAAAGAAGCGGACGTCGAGCAGCGGCACGCGCATGGTGAAATTGTGCAACGCGATATCGATGGGCGCGCCCAGGTTCTGCTCGTTGAACAGCGCGCGGAACTCCTGCCCCAGCGGATCGGCCATCTCCTCACCCAGCATTTCCAGGCTGATCGAGAACGCGTGGCCGGCGCGCATGGAACGGGCCAGGAAGTCCAGCGACTCGGGGAATTGTTCTTCCAGCGTGTTCAGCCTCTTCGTGCGCTTCGCCCGCACTAACAGATACGGCATGGAGCCGAAAAACAGTGCCATGGCGATTGCCGTGGTCGGGCCGTTGAACAGGAAGGGCATCAATAGGCCCAGGCCCAGGCCTGGGATCATCATCAGCACCATGGAGGTCAACAGGCGAGTGGACGACCAATTCAAGCCGGCCTGCTGCAGCAGTTCCGCCGCATGTTTGGAAAACTGCATGGTAGAGAACAGCCGCTTGAAACCCGACGGCTTGTCGGACTCCATTTCCTTGAGCAAGTTGCTGACACTGACCACGGCTTCGCCCGAGGCCGTGTGCAGCATGTCCACCACCTGGTTCTTTCGCCGGGCGTCGAAATACTTCAGCCCTACGCTGACTGCCAGCAGGCTGAGCGCGAACACTACGACGAAGGAAACCAACACGGCTAGAGGCATTAGTCTATCTCCACAACCGTCTGAAACATTTGCATGATAAGGACGATGCCGCACTGCTTGAGGCGCTCATAGAATTTGGGGCTGATGCCGGTGGTGCCGAGGCGGCGGATGGAGAGCAGCGGACCATCCACTGCGACCGGCGGAATCGCGGCGTTGACGCGCGAACCATCGGGCAGGCGGGCGTCCACCAGGGACGACGATTGATCGACGCGGCGTTCCACACGGGAGACTCTTTCGGGAGTCGAGCCCTCGCGCGTGAAGAGTTTTCTTACCCAGCCGGTGTCCCGGCTCTCGTTGGACCTTGCTCCGGAATCTATCGATAAAGCCATCGTGGTCTGCCTTTTATCCAAACAATGCGAAGCGTTTCTTGCCGGTAGGCGCCGGCTTTTCCTCTTCGAGATTGGCCAGCTTCAGGGCGAGCTTGGAAATATGCTTTCCCAGGTCGCAAGTGCGCGAGAGCATGCGGCCCTCGGCGTAGGTTTCGTATAACTCGGGATAGTCGTTGGGCACTGTGCAAAAAATCGGCGTGCCCAGCATCTTTTCAAGTTCGGCCGGCGTGATATCCAGCCGCTTGGGGGCGCGATTGAGAATCAACTTGATGCGGTTCTTGCCGTACCCGCTGTCAATCAGGGTCTGGATGATCTGCTTGGCTTGGTGCAGCGCGGGGACTTCCAGCGTGGTGACCAGGCAGGCTTCATCGATTTCTTCGAGCGCCGCCATCCCCAGGTGGGTGAGGCTGCGACCCAGATCCACCAGGGTCCAATCGTAGTGCGGGCGCGCGAAGGACAGTACCTGCCGGATTTGCTCGTCCTTGGGCTGCTGCTTCGATGCCAGGGCCAACGGGGCGGAGACGATCTCCACGCCGGGAATGCCGTTAGAGACCAGTGCTTTCCAGTAGTGAATGTCCAGGCGGTGCAGGTTGCTGACCGCATCCAGAATGGAGTAGACGGACTTGGTCTTGGTGATGAACGCAACCATGCCGGCGTCGAGATCCAAATCGGCCAGCAGCACTCTTTGATTCATTCGGCCAAGTTCGGCGGCCACGTGACAAACCAGTGTGGTGGCGCCGCAGCCGCCTTTGGCCGACATGAAGCCGAGGGACTTGCCACTGCCTTTGGCCCCTTCGCGCCGCCGGCTGCGTTCCATACTGCGCCGTTCGAGCGACTTTTTGAGCGGCTCCTGCAACGGGGGATAGAGATATTCGTTGATGCCGGCGCGCAGCGAGGAGAGGATGGCGTCGGCCTCTGCCGTGGTGTTGAGCGCGATGATCATGGGATCGCCGGCGGCGGCCTTGATGGAAGCTACGAGACCCTCGAGAGGTTCCTTCCACCCGCTGATATCCACCAGCACCACGTCCGGACGCATGCGTTCCAGACGATCCAGAAAGTTACTGACATCGCCCACATCCTGGTGTTCGACGATGATGCGGAACGGCAGATCGGCCAGGGTCGCCTGCACCTGATCCCAGAGTTCCCGGTTTTCAATTGCCAGTCCGATGGTCAGCGGATACATGTGGAATCTCCCCGTCGCCAGGTCACTTGGCGATACCTCCAGCGGCTGGCGCCGTCAGGCCTGCGTTCGCCGATGGGGGCGCTGTGGGCACGGGTACGATTTGGAAGGGCTGCATAGTGGCCGGCGGAGCCGCCTGGCCTTCTTTGCGCTGCTGGATTAACAGTTCGACAGGCATGGATTCCGACGGCGGCTTCACCGGCACGGGTCCGGTCTTGTCGATACTCGGATGGCGCATCTCGATATCGCTATTCTTGGTCAGGAACGGGTACGGCATGTTGAGCGAGGGCAACGGCTGCCCGGCGGGAATCGGCCTCACCACTTCGGGGGTGATGATCACCAACAGTTCGGAGTTGTTGCGCGACATCGCGCGGCTGGTGAAGAGTTTGCCGAGCAGCGGGATGCTGGCCAGTCCCGGGATCTTGTTGATGGTCTCCGTCATCCGGTTGTCCATCAGGCCGGCGATGACAAAACTCTGTCCACTGTCGAGTTCCACTTCGGTCTGCACCCGGCGCGTGCTCAGGGCGGGGATCGTAGTGCCGGCAATAGTGACCGCGTTAGAGTAATCGAGCGAGCTGACTTCCGGAGAAACCTGGAGCTGAATGGTCCCGCGAGGCGTGATATGGGGCAGAAAATGGATGCGGATGCCGAACTCGCGGAACGATATGCTGACCGCGTTGCCGTTGGCGCCCGGCTGAATCATGGGAAAGGGGAACTCGCCGCCGGCGACGAAGCTGGCCTGCTTACCGTTGATGGCCAGAAGATTTGGCTCGGCGAGAGTTTCCAGCATGCGCTTGCCTTCCAGCGCCTTGATGGATGCCGCCAGGTTCAGGTCTTTGCGGAACAACAAAACGCTGAGCGCGTCAGACAGGCTGACCGTTCCGGCGGTGCTGACGCTGGGGCCGGAGTACTGCCCGGTGCTGATCGCGGTGGACTGGTTGAATGCTCCCGAGGCGAAACTGACACCCAGATCGGTGCTGGCGCCGCGGTCCACATTGCAGAAGCGCACCTTCAACAAAATCTGCTCCTCCACCGGAGGAACCTCCACCCGCAGCAGGTTGACTGCTTTGCCGAGCGAGGCGGTAATGGACATGACGCGATCGGCCGCGACGACATCCTTTACAGTGCCGCGCACAAATGCCGTCTCATTTTCGAACGTGACGTTGATATCCTCCTTGGGGAAATCGCGCGCCAGTTGCTGGCGCACTACGTCGAGGCGTATGGGGCTCAAGCGCACGGTGAGATCGTACAGCAGGCGGTTGCCGCCTTCCTGCCAGATGATCAGCGAAGTCTCGCCGGCGGCCTTCCCATTGATCAGGACTTCCTTGGGGTTGACGGCGACGGCTTCAATCAGCCCACCGTCGGCGACGGAG
This sequence comes from Candidatus Solibacter sp., assembly GCA_025361425.1. Taxonomy (GTDB): domain Bacteria; phylum Acidobacteriota; class Terriglobia; order Bryobacterales; family Bryobacteraceae; genus Solibacter. The sequence continues at coordinate 41,146 of JANYAH010000200.1, forward strand.
ATGCGCTGGATCTTCATCGGGCTATCGATGATCAGGCTCTTGCCGACAGTCACCACCAACTTGCCCGGCGCGCCACTGGGAGCTGCTTCCGGGGCCCTCGGGTTGTCATCGCCGCCGGCGCGGCTGGTGGGGGCATCCCACAGCCAGACGGCCGCCAGCAGGACACTTGCAATGCGAAGTCTCGACACTTATTTGACCTCCGGAGTTGCGCCGAATTTCTGTTCCCGCTTATTAGGCCCGGAGATGATTTCCATGACGAAGGGGATCTCCTTGGGCGGCGCGGGGGGCGCCGCTGCGCGCGCCGGCATCGGAGCCACGCGATGGGGGCGCGGCGATGAATCGGGTGGAGGCTGCGTCCTTCCACCGTTGAAGAGGTGCTGGAGGGCGGTTCCCGGCGTTTTGGCGATCACGTGGTCCAATGGATTACGCAGGACCAGTTGAATGCTGGTCTGGCTCGCCGCCAAGCTGAGTTGCTCGGCCTGCGTTGGGGTGACCAGCATGTTGACCACCTGCACCATGATCGGTTTGCCTTCCGCGTCCTTTTTGAAATCCTGGCCTGCGGAGAGTACCTCGATATTCTGCAGCAAGGTTTGCGTAAGGGTGCCCAGATTGCCGTTGCCTCCGGGCGAGTTGCCGGAGATCAGGATGTCCACGTGCATGCCGGGTACAACGAAACCCGCGACGCCCACTACTTCATTGACGCGGACGGCCACGGCGCGCATTCCCGGTGGAATCATGGAGGCCATGCCACCGCCTGCGCCCTTGGGCGCGAGGCGCGAGTCGATGATCGGCTCCCTGGCGAAGATGGCCGTGATGACGCCCCGGCCGATGATGTCTTTGATCTGGTTGGTGGCGCCCAGCGGGACGGACCCCGGCCAATCGGCCACCTTGACGTCACCCTCTTTCAATACGGTGCCGACTTCGAGATCCTTGGTGGCCAGCGCAACTTGCGCCAGCGCGGGACCGGCATTGGTGGTGGCCGTCCGGTTGATCAATACGCGGTAGAGGACCAGGCTGGCGCCCGCTGCCACGAGAAACGCGAAAGTCAAAACACCTACGAATCTTTTATTCATCTGGATCCCTGCTTCTCCCGGCTCGTGGTGGGACAGGCCTCCTGGCCTGTCTTCGGCACGCCCTCACGGTGGTCCTGTAGCAACTCCGCCGCAACACGTTTCCAACTGCTGTTACCGAGGCATGCCGGCGACAACCGAAAAGTGCCGGCATGCCTCGAGGCCGCTAGCTGGCCGCTGAGTTGGCAGCCGTGAGCTGGCTGTTCGTTGCGCTCCAGATACCCTTCACGCTGCCGCCGGCGCCAATGAAAAGAGCCGCCGAAGCCAACGCCACAAATGCCATGAGCAGGGTATATTCGATGAGATCCTGGCCCTGTTCGTCATTCCATAAACTGCGCAAAAACGTCATTGTGTTCGCTCCTAAGTTTTGGGTTTGGTTTCTGTGATCGTGGGATCACTTGTCAGTGTTTTCGTGACCTCGCGATCACGGCCTTCTCCGCTACTGCTGTTGGTGGCGGATACTTGAATACCCACGGTCCGGGATGCGGACCGGAACACCAGCGCCATGCCGTCGTCATAGACGACGCGCCAGCGGCTGGATTCCTTCAGCGCGCCGCTCAGGGGCGCGCTCGGGGGCATTAGAATGGTGTCCACGCCGAAGCCGCTGAGGATTTTCTCCCAGCCGTACTTCACATTGAGGACGTCGATGTACTTCTCTTCGAAATCATTACCGTAGAAATCGCTGCGGCCGTCGACGAAAACCTTGTGGGCCGGGTAGAGGCGATAGATGAGATAGTCGCCCCACTCGTCGTGGGTGAAGATGCGCCCCGCCGGGTCGCTTCGCAGCGTGGCGAGGGCGCCGGACGGATAAGATTTGGGATCGAACTCCGCACGAAACTTCTTCGGCGGGTGCGGCGCGTAAATCAGCGCGGCCACCAGGAGCACGCCGGCAACGCTCACCAGGTGCAGGCGGGCGATGGAATCGGTTTCTCCGGTCTCGTCAGCTATTCGGTTGAACTTCCCGGCCGCAACGCGAAGCCAGGCGGCCACCTTCAGATCTGGCACGCGGAGCAGCCACTGTTGAATCGCGGCGGCGACGGGCGGAGCGGCGGCGATCATGAAAATCGGAATATTGCGCGCGGCCAGCAACGCGCCGTGGGCCCACACGAACACCAACAGCGCCTCCGTGAAGCGGCCCTGGCGCAGGTTCCAAAGCGCCGCGGCCACCGCCATCAGCATCATCGCCTCGAAGAAAATTGCCGTCGGGTGATGGAAACTGGGCGAGAGGAATTCCACAATGTGCTGTGAATTCCACGGGTCGCGCAGGTATTGCACCATGTGCACGTGCAGGTGGTACGTGTAGGGGTTGATCAGGCTGGCAGCCAGGCAGGCCAGCCCGCTCAGAAAATAGCGGCGCGCCTTGAGCCATGCCGGCCGGCGGTCCGCGGCGTTGGGGCAGAAGACGAGGTGCAGAATTTCACCGCCGCCAAATGCCAGAATCATCAGGGCGCCTATAAAGAAACCGCCGTGCAGGTTGGTCCACAGAATGGTGACTACGGGAAGCGCGGCCAGAATTGGCACGCCCAGCAGGCGAGTGCGGCCATCCCGCACCTGTTCCAGCGCGGCATAAAAAATGACCAGGAACAACAGTGTGAACAGATGCGGGCGGGCCAGAAAATGAATAGACGAGGCCGCGGCGGCGAGCATGGTAACCGCGATGGCGACGATGGGATTGGACTTGCGCCGCACCAGCAGAAACAGGGCACCGAAGGTCACCGCGAGCATGAGGATGCTGAATATTACCAGCGCCTGCAATCCGCCGAGCCCATTGAGTTTCGCGAAGAGAACGTCGCTCAGCCACTCCCACGCGAACCAGGGGGCTCCGGGTTTCGTAAAAGAGAAGATGTCGTGTAAGGGGACCCAACCGTTGGCGATAATCCACTCGCCGGTTCGTATGTGCCAGCCGGTGTCGCAATCGCTGAGCAGCGTCTTCACGCCATCCATGCGTCCGAAGAGGAACACGATGGGCGTGAGGAAGGCGAAGTCGGCCAGCGACGGCAACAACTTCACGGCGAATTTGGAACGCGCTTCCATTTCTTCTCTTGCTCTTCTAGGCCATCCAGGAACTGGCGGCCGGCCGCATGGCTTCAAACGCTCGAATCCGGTCGTGAAATGACCGAAAATCCATATAATTGACGCGCAGGGCAATTAGGGGGTAATTCTCCTCGGAATTCCCGATCCGCATGACGGTGCCCTGACAATGAATACATTTCTGGCCAAACCCGTGGTCGGCCGGCAATTCTATTTTGACGGTGACGATCTGCCCGGCGGATGGTACGGGAAGCTCCGCGTCAACACCGCGCCACGCAATGAGAACGCCGCTGCGACTGATGTTTTCCGTGTACATGGCGCTTTGCATCCAAAGCGCGGGCGACGAGACATGGCACCGAAGCTTGATTTCGATTCGCGAGTTCTCACGTCGATTTATGTTTTTCATTTCTTTTGCTTCGACACTGCCGAATTTAGCTCTGTCGTGGAGGCGCATCAATGCCGTAAATGGGCTATAACCCTATGTTGCCGAAGGATAGCAGGGAAAAATGCCCCTGGTTAGCGTCATCGCGAATGCAGCATCCGGCGCGCAATCCGGTGCCGGATGGCGCAATTGAAGAAGATTACAGATTATTCCTAGGCAGATAATTGCAGGATATTATCGGGTGGTTAGCTCGGTATTAGCTAACCATCTACCATTGTAGGCTTTTACCCATAAACTACTGACAATAAATGTGTTAACGGAATACGATTTCGGCATATTTCAAGGCACCACGCCAAAAGTAGTACGGGATATCAATGATAATCTTAGATATTTCTGCGAAAATGTTATTGACAACTGAAGTAAATAAATGCACAATTCAGAGAAAAGCGAATTCCAGAAAACGCGAAACAGTCCGGAAGGAATTTGGATCACGCGTAAAAAAAGTGGTGGAACGGATCTGCTTTTTGAAGAGGTGGACTACTTATGACGCGAGTTCTTCTTTATAGCGACGAACCCATCCTGGCAAAGGGCCTCGAGTCCGTATTACGCCAGGTAGAGGGCTTCGAACTGTTGCCAATCAGCAATACGCTGGCCTCCCTGATGGAGCAAGTCACCCAAGGCGTACCGGATCTGGTCCTCATGGACCTGACGGCGGAGATCACCTTCGCCGTGTTGAGCGATATGAAGCACGTGATGAACCGTTCGCGGATCGTGCTTTGGGTGAACTCGATTTCAACTGAACTGGCCTTCCAGGCGATGGGCTTGGGCGTACGCGGCATCCTGCGCAAAACCCTGCCGACGGAACTGCAGGTCAAGTGTCTGCAAAAGGTCCAGGCCGGCGAGTTGTGGTTCGAGAAAGCTCTTACCGACAGCTTCCTGTGCGCCCGCCGCGTGGCGTTGACGCAGCGCGAAGGCCAGTTGGTAAGCCTCCTCTCTCAAGGTTTGAAGAACAAGGAAATCGCCACCACGCTGATGATTTCCGAGGGCACGGTAAAGGTTTACCTTTCGCGCCTTTTCCAGAAGGTTGGAGTCAAGGACCGTTTCGAGCTGGCCTTGTTCGGCTTGAAGAATCTTACCACCGGACAACTGCCGGTAGGCGAGAAGGGTCAACGGCTCGGCGCCAGCGCCATGCCTGGTCTGCGATCGCTGGTACTTGATCGCCCGATGGAGCCGCAACGGGTGCAACAGGAACCGCAGCGCTTCGGACCGCCGCTGCGTCCGGCAGTGAACCGGTATTAATCCGGAGGCGTTCGGATATAAAGGGGGGCGGCCGGAAACGGCTGCCCTTTTTCTATTTGGGAAAGACCTCCGCGGAAACCGATCCGTAGCACTCTGCGCTTCCTCCGCGGCCGCTGCGTCTCTGCGTTGAAGTTGTCTTCCCCCCATGTCCCAAGCTGGCCGGGCACGCTTCTGGGAAGCGCGATAATGGAAATGTGCCGGCGCTAACGTTTTTGGATGCTCGCGAGACCGTTCTCCGGACGGTACGCCACGGGCGCACCCATCCTGCCATCGAGGAAATTCCCCTTGCGGAGGCAAGCGGGCGCGTGCTGGCGGCGGATGCGGCCGCGGACCGCGATTCGCCGGCGCTGGCGCGGTCGGTGCGCGACGGGTACGCGGTGCGCGCCAGCGATCTGCCGGGGCAACTGGAAATTATCGGGCAGGTGCGCGCAGGCGAGCGCTTCCTTGGGGAAGTCGCCGCCGGGCAGGCGGTGGAGATCATGACCGGCGCGCCCATCCCATCGGGGGCGGACGCGGTGGTAATGATCGAACACACGCGGCGAGAAGGCGGACGGGTGGTGATCGACCGCGCGGCCGAAGCGTCCCAATTCATCAATCCACGCGGGTGCGAGGCGGCGGCGCATGACGTGGTCCTGCACGCCGGCAAGCGCCTGGATTACGCCGGTATCGCGCTGCTGGCGGCAATCGGACGGGCCCGGGTCAAGGTCTACCGGCGGCCGGTGGTGGCGATTGTTGCCACCGGCGACGAACTCGTGGAGATTCACGAATTTCCCGAGGAATTTCAAATCCGCAATTCCAACGCATATTCCCTGGCGGCACAGGTGGCGCGCGCCGGCGGCTCTCCTGAACTGCTCCCGGTGGCGCGCGATAGCGTGGAGCATACGCGGGAGACGCTCGCGCGCGGCCTTGGCGCCGACCTGCTACTGGTCTCGGGCGGGGTCTCGGCGGGCAAGTACGACGTGGTGAAGGAAGTGCTGGCGGAATTCGGTGCGGAATTTTATTTCGACCGGGTGTTAATCCAACCGGGCCAGCCATTGGTTTTCGGACGCGCGTGCGGAAAGTACTTTTTCGGGCTGCCGGGGAATCCCTCCTCCACCATGGTGACGTTCGAGGTTTTTGCGCGCGCCGCCCTGGAACTCCTGGCCGGACAGGAGGAGATCGCGCTGCACTTGCCGCTGGCGCGCCTGACTTGCGAGTTCCGGCATCGCATCGGGCTAACCCGCTTCCTGCCGGCGCGATTGAGCGCGGACGGGAGCGAGGTGACGCCGGTCAACTGGCACGGGTCGGGCGATATTCCGGCGCTGACCCGCGCCAATGCGTATCTGGTGGCCGATCCGGATCGCGCCGAATATGCCCGCGGCGAACTCATACGGATACTTTTGAAATGAAAAAACTCTCACACTTCGATTCCGCGGGCAGCGCACGCATGGTGGATGTTTCCGCCAAGCAGGCGACGCGGCGCACGGCCCGCGCGCACGCCTTCGTCCGCATCGCCCCGGCGGTGCTGCGCAAACTGCCGCATAATCCGAAGGGGAATCCGCTGGAGATCGCGCGCATCGCCGGAATCGCGGCGGCCAAACGCACCAGCGAGCTGATTCCGCTGTGCCATCCGCTGATGCTGACCCACGCCGATGTCGAGGTGACGCTCGAGAAAAAGGGCGTGCGCATCGTAGCCAGCGCCGCCACCACCGGTCAAACCGGGGTGGAGATGGAGGCGCTGACGGCGGCCGCGGTGGCCGCTCTTACGGTGTACGACATGACCAAGGCGCTGGACAAGGCGATCGAAATTCAAGATCTGTACCTGCTGGAAAAGACCGGAGGAAAGAGCGGAGATTTCCGCCGCCAGGGGAAGCATGATTAGCGCCGCGGTTTTGACCATCAGCGATTCGGTAAGCGCGGGCACCCGGGTGGACCGCTCTGGCCCCGCGGTGCGTGATCGATTGGAACAATTAGGCTGGAGCGTCGCAGTCATGGAAGCCATCCCGGACGTGATCTCGGAGATCAGCGAGCGGCTGGCAACGCTGTCGGACGGCGGGCAAGTGGCGGCGATTTTCACCACGGGCGGCACGGGGGTGGCACCGCGCGACGTGACCCCGGAGGCAGCGCGCGCTATTTTGGACCGTGAAATCCCGGGGTTTGGCGAGTTGATGCGCCTGGAGGGCCGGGCAGCGACGCCGCTGGCAGTGCTTTCGCGTTCGCTGGCGGGCACTCGCGGGAAGGTGTTGATTGTAACTCTGCCAGGGTCGCCCAAGGGGGCGGTGGAATCCCTCGATGCTATCGTGGAGTTGGTACCACACGTGCTTGAATTGCTCAGAGGGCATACCGAGCACGCATAACAGGAGTTGCATGTTTCGACCGATATTACTCACCTTTTTGTGCGGCCTCGCGATTGCCCAGACCCCGCCACCGCAGCCGCCGCAGCAGCAGGAGCCGGCCCCGCCGCCTACCATATTCCGCGGCGGCGTCGAGGTGGTACAGGCGCCGGTGCTGGTCTTCGACCGCGACGGGAACTACGTGGACGGGTTGCAGCCCTTCCAGTTCCACCTGTTCGATAACGGTAAGGAGCAGAACATCAACATTGATGTGGCGTACCAGCCGATCTCGCTGGTGATCTGCCTGCAGGCCAACGCGCACGTGGATGGGATTTTGCCGCAGGTCAAGAAGATCGGCAGCCTGGTGGCGCCCCTGCTGATCGGCGAGCAGGGGGAGGCGGCTGTAATCGCATTCGATTCGCGCATTCGCACCCTGCAGGATTTTACTTCCGACAGCGAAAAGATCACCAAGGCAGTGAAGGGGCTGACCGCGGGCAGCAATGCGAACCGCATGATCGACGCGGTCTCGGCGGCCACCCGGATGTTGAGGACGCGCCCCTCCAACCGGCGGCGAATCATTCTCTACATCGGGGAAACACGCGATATCTCCAGTGAAACGCGGCTCCGCGAAGCGCTGATGGACCTGCAATACGCGAATGTCATGTTTTATCCGGTGGATATGTCGCGCCTGTTTTCGACGTTGAGCGCGAAGCCAGATCCGGGGCGGCAGGATAACCGGCCGCCAGCCATGCATCCCATGCCTTCGGGTGTACCCGCGACGCCGACTTCAGTGGCGCAGATGTATGGCATTGGGGGCGGCGGCCGCGTCGAATTCATCCCCCTGATGGTGGAGTTGTTCAAGGACGCGAAGGCGATCTTCAAGGACAATCCGGTGGAGGCGTTCACCAAGGGAACGGGCGGGACCGAATACAGCTTTTACAAGCAGCGGGGCTTGGAAGACGCCATACAGAAGATCGGCGCCGAACTGCACTCGCAGTATTTTGTCAGCTACACGCCGAATAACAAGGATGAGGGCGGGTTCCACACCATCGAAGTGAGCGTGGGCGGGCACAAAACGCAGACCCGCCCGGGATATTGGCTGGGGACGAAGCAGTAAAACTACTGCTTTTCGCCTTCCACCCGCAGGTTGTTGGTAACTGAAAACACGCCGCTTACCGTGTTGGCGAAAATTCCGGCCGTGTCTTTGTCGGATTGAGTAGCGACTACGCCTTCTAGCGTAAGCTTGCCATTCTCCACAATGATGTGGATCGGCGGCACGGCTTGCAGGGCGTAGCGGTCGAGGCCGGGATGGCTATAAATTGAGCGATACACTGCCAGACGAAGACCATCGTCCATCGAAGAGAGGGGGAGCACTTGAATCTGGTTCTCCACCCGCTCCACGCCTTCGATGCCTTTCACCACATTGCCGGCATCGCTCTTGAGCGTGGGGCGAGTTACCTGGCCCATGAGCGTGACGCTGCTGCCTTCTACGCGGTAGCTCAGGTTGTCGAACACACCGTAATAGGGCAGCATCACCAATTCGTGGCGCACTTCCCGGGTGATCCGATTTTGCGCCCTGGCACCCGAATTGATGGGGGCGTTGCCTTTCTCTTTGGCTTTCTGAGCGTGCAGTGGAACAACTACCAAAAATGCGGCGAGCGCGAGCACGCCGCGGTTCCGTCCAAATCGTCTCATATGATCTCCTCCGTACCCGTCCAGAGCACGTTGGACACCATTTACTGCTAGGTTTTGATGTCGACCAGAGCCAATGGTGAGGTTCCGCTCAAAACGGCGGCGGCGTCATCGGCGGTGAAAGTTTCCACCTTGGCGGAAATGTTCATGGAACAGAATTTCGGTCCGCACATGGAGCAGAAATGCGCGTCCTTGAAGCCGTCCTCCGGGAGGGTTTCATCGTGCATGCTGCGCGCGGTTTCGGGGTCTAGCGAGAGCGCGAACTGTTCCTTCCAGTCGAAGCGGTAGCGGGCGCGGGAGAGCGCGTCGTCGCGATCCCGCACACCGGGGCGGTGGCGCGCTATGTCGGCGGCGTGAGCGGCGATCTTATAGGCGATGATGCCCGCCTTCACGTCGTCGCGGTTGGGCAGTCCCAGATGTTCCTTGGGGGTCACGTAGCACAGCATGGACGCGCCATACCAGCCGATCATGGCGGCGCCGATGGCGCTAGTGATGTGATCGTAGCCAGGTGCGATATCGGTGACCAGCGGGCCGAGAGTATAGAAAGGTGCTTCGTAGCACATTTCCTTTTCCTTAGTGACCTGCATCTCGATCTGGTCCATGGGAATGTGCCCGGGGCCTTCGATCATGGTCTGGACGTCGTACTTCCAGGCAATCTGGGTAAGTTCACCGAGGGTCTTAAGTTCCGCGAACTGGGCCGCATCGCTGGCATCCGCGATGCTGCCGGGACGCAGACCATCTCCCAGGGAGAAGCTGACGTCGTGCTTCTGGAGAATCTTACAGATATCCTCGAAGCACTCATAGAGAAAGTTCTGCTTGTGGTTCTTGACCATCCATTCGGCCAGGATGGACCCGCCGCGGCTGACGATTCCGGTGACGCGCCGGGTGGTGAGCGGGATATGCTGCACCAGGATGCCGGCGTGGATGGTCATGTAATCCACACCCTGCTCAGCCTGCTCTTCAATCACTTCGAGCATCACCTGCGCCGAGAGATCCTCCACCCGGCGCACGCGCGACAGGGCTTCATAGATGGGCACGGTACCGATGGGGATGGGCGAAGCGCCGATCAGGGCCTTGCGGATGCCCGGGATATCGCCGCCGGTGGAGAGATCCATCACGGTGTCGGCGCCGTACTTGACGGAGTACTCCAGCTTTTCAAGCTCGCCCGCGATATCGCTGGTGACTGAGGAGTTGCCGATATTGGAATTGATCTTGCATTTGGAGGCAACGCCGATGCACATGGGCTCCAGGTTGGTGTGATGGATGTTGGCGGGGATAATCATCCGTCCGCGCGCCACTTCGGAGCGGACCAACTCGGCAGCAATACTTTCGCGTTTCGCGATGTAGTGCATCTCTTCCGTGATAATGCCCTTGCGGGCATAGTGCATCTGCGTGCGGATTGTATCGTTCTGACGTTTGGCTACCCAGTCTGTGCGCATGACGGCTCCCCCCCTGATTGATTGCGGATGGCCGCGGACGCGCGAGGCGGCAAGCGGCGCGCGCGTCCGCGGGTACAACGCGGATCCCGGTTACTTCTTTTTCTTGGGCTTTTTGACTTCCTTCTTTGGGCTTCTATCCTTGGCCATATGTAATTCTCCCTTACAACTGGATTATAACCGCTATGCGCCGGAATCCGAAGACAGGAACGCTGGCCAGAACCCGCCCTGGCGAGCAGCGCCCGTCCGCGCAAGGCTCGCCGACTAGTGCGCTGGCGCCTTGGCCGGTTGGGCCGGCCCCTTGGCCGCTTCGGCTGGCGTCTTGGCCGGTTGGGCTGGCGCCTTGGCCGGTTGGGCCGGCCCCTTGGCCGCTTCGGCCGGCGTCTTGGCCGGTTGGGCTGGCGCCTTGGCCGGTTGGGCTGGCGCCTTGGCTGCTCGGGCTGACCCCTTGGCCGCTTCGGCTGGCGCCTTAACCGGTTGGGTCGGCCCCTTGGCCGGTTGGGCCGACGTCTTGGCCGGTTGGTTCGGCCCCTTGGCCGGTTGGGCCGGCGTCTTGGGCGGTGGGGCTGGCGCCTTGGCCGCTTCGGCTGGCGCCTTGGCAGGTTGGGTTGGCCCCTTGGCCGCTTCGGCCGGCGTCTTCGGCGCTTCGGCTGGCGGAGTCAGATACTGCACAATTACCGAGATTCTGCGATTAGAGGGGTCTTCGGGATCTTTCAGATGACGCAATTGGCGGTCGGCAAAGCCCCGCACCTGGGCCACCTGGCCGCGACGGACTCCATGCGCCTCCATCAGGCGGCGAGCCGAGTTGGCGCGGTCAGCAGAGAGTTCCCAATTGGAATATACGCTGTCGCCGGTGACGTAGGGCTTGGCATCGGTGTGTCCCTCGATCAGCAGGTTGTTGGGCAGTTTGCCCAGTTCCTCAGCCAGGCGGGTCAACAACTCCGAACCAGTTGCGGAGGGCAGCGGCCGGCCGGATTCGAAGAACATTCCGGCCTGGGTTTCGAGCAGTTCGATACGCAGACCATCAGAGGTGATGGTCATCTCGACGTGATCCTTCATGTCGCGAAAATTTGGCATGGTCTTGAGCGCCTGCTCCATCTTTTCGCGCAGTTTGGCCATATCGTCTTTCGCCAGTTGGATCGAATTGCCCGCGCCGGCCGTGTCGGTGCCGATCTGTGTGCCGAGGCCAGTAGGATTGTTAAAGAAGGCGCTGATCGCCTGTTTGACTTTATCGTCGGCACCCATCAGCCACAGCACCATGAACAGCGCCATCATGGCGGTGACAAAATCGGCGTAGGCCACCTTCCAGGCGCCATTGTGGTGGGCCGCATGCGCCGCCTTTTTCCGCTTGATGATGAAGATGGGCCGCGGCGGCTGCAGCGGAGCGGGTTCCACTTGAGGCGGCATAGGCTATGCCGCCTTGGAGGCTACGGCGCCACCGCCGCGGCAGGTTCCCTCCATTTCCTGAAAGCTGGGACGCACCTCATGGGGAATGGCGCGCCGCGCCAGTTCTATCGCCATAATCGGGCTGAGGTTCTTGATGAATCCAAGCGACGCCATGCGTAGAAAACCCAGGTATTCGGACTCCGCTTCGCTATTCTTTCCCATGGCAACGGCCAACGGCCCGAAAACCCCGTAGCAGAGCAGAATGCCCAGAAACGTGCCCACCAGGGCAGCCGCCACCTTCTCCCCGATGGCCTCCTTGGGGCCGCCCAGCGCGCCCATGGTCAGCACCACTCCCAGGACGCAGGCCACAATACCCAATCCCGGCAGGGCATCCGCCATGGTGTTCAACGCGTCGATGGGCTTGGCGGCTTCGTTGTGGTGCACTTCGAGATCGATTTCCATCATGGTGTCGATTTCCATCGGCTCCACCCCACCCGTTACCACCATGCGCAGCGTGTCGCATAGGAACTGCAGCGCGTGATGGTTCTGCACGAACTTCGGGTGCTTGGTGAACACCACACCTTTAGACGGGTTATCGACTTCCTCCTCCAACTTCGCCATGCCCGCTTTTCGGGAAAGCGCGAAGAGCTCATAGAGCATCTTGAGCGATTCCAGATAGAGCGCCTTGGTGAATGTGCTGCCGCCAAAAACGCCAACCAGCCCTTTGCCAATCTTGATCAAGGTCGCAGGCGGATTCGCGATCACCAGAGTTCCCACCGCCGCGCCGAAAATGATCACCAGTTCCGCCGGCTGCATCAGCACCCGGAAGTTTCCGTGCTCCATCATGTAGCCAGCGGCGATGGCCCCGAGACAGATCACGAGTCCTATGATTGGAAACATTTGAAAGTCAGCACCAACTTTCTTATCGGATGAACCGCCGCGCTACTTTAGGGATCGCTCCGCCGGTAGCGCGGAACTTCCACCGGAAACGCGTCGCGTTGCGCGCGGCCGGTTCGGCGCCCTTCAGTGCCCAGTCCTAAAAGCCACGCTCCGTCCTGGCCCCCCAAGGTGGACCTCGCGCACCAGATCGCCGGAAGATTACGGTGCCCCCGCCTGACAGTAAAGGTCTTATGCCACGCATTCCACCGCCCTGGCCGCCCCAAATCCGGCCTGTCACTTCGCTGTCATCCTGCCTTGATGCGCCCACCGAAAGTCGTTTTGTACTTGCCAGAACACCGCGCACCCTGGAACAATAGGGCATCGAACCTATGCGGATACGC
>JANYAH010000340.1 GCA_025361425.1 Candidatus Solibacter sp.
CGCAAGATGTCGGTGACGTTCTTCGCGGTGCTGATGACGTCGGCGATTCCGGCGGTGCTGGCGCGGGAGGCGTGGATGTCGATCGCGCTGGTTTCCATCGCTATGCTGGGCTATACGGGCTGCCTGGCAAACATGCTGAGCTTCCCGGCGGACGTGTTTCCGAAGTCCGCGGTGGGGTCGGTCTATGGCCTGGCGAGCATGGGGTCGGGATTCGGCGGCATGCTGTTCACGTTGATCACCGGGTGGGTGGTGGAGCACTACTCGTACACCCCGGTGTTCTTCGGGTTTGGAATTCTGCCGCTGGTCTGCGCGACGATTTTGTGGACGCTGCTGGGCCCGCTCACGCCGGGGCGGCACGCGGAGGTGGGGAAGGCGTAGGGGGAAGCGGGGGGCGCCCGCGGACCAAGGGGTCCGCCCCACCAGCGACCAGTAGCACCCCGCGCGACGGGTATCCCTGCAAATCTGGAACGGCATGCCAGAATTGCAAGGATGAAACCGCCACTTTCACTTCGTAATTCCCACCTGCGTCAACATCCAGGCGTATTCGAAGGCCTGGTCCTTCAGGTGGTCGTAGCGGCCGGAGGCGCCGCCGTGGCCCGCAGGGTCCATCTTGATCTTCAACAGCAGCGGGTTGCTGTCCGTCTTAACGGTGCGCAGGCGGGCGACATATTTGGCGGGCTCCCAGTACATCACCTGGCTATCGTTGAAACTGGTGGTGACCAGCATCGCGGGGTACGCGCGCTTCTCCAAATTGTCGTAGGGGCTGTAGGTCTTCATGTAGTCGTACGCGGGCTTTTCATTGGGGTTGCCCCACTCCAGGTATTCGCCCACGGTCAGCGGGAGCGTGGCGTCCATCATGGTGTTCATGACATCGACGAACGGGACGGCGGAGTGTACGGCGCGGAAAAGATCGGGACGCAGGTTGACGACCGCCCCCATGAGGAGGCCGCCCGCGCTGCCGCCTTCGATCACCAGACGGCTGCTCGACGTCCACTTGTCCTTGATGAGGAATTCGGCGCAGTCGATGAAATCGAAGAAGGTATTCTTCTTCTTCATGAGCATGCCGTCTTCGCGCCACTTTTCGCCCATTTCATCGCCGCCGCGGATGTGGGCGATGGCGTAGGACATGCCGCGGTCGAGCAGGCTGAGCCGCTGGCTGGAGAACGCGGGCGGAGTGCCGATGCCGTAGGAGCCGTAGCCATAGAGGAAGAGGGGCGCCTTGCCGTCGCGCGCGATGCCCTTCTTGTAGACGATGGAGATGGGCACCTTGACGCCATCGCGCGCGGTGGCCCACAGGCGCTCGCTGGCGTATTGCTTCGGGTCGTACCCGCCGGGCACTTCCTGCTGTTTCAGGAGCGTGGATTTTCCGCTGCGCGTATCGTAATCGAAGATGCTGGAGGGCGTGATCAGGCTCTGGTAGTTGTAGCGGTAGGCGGTGGATTCGTACTCGGGCGTGCCGCCGGGAAAGACGGAGTAGACGGACTCGGGGAAGGCGATGGCGGTCCAGGTCCCGGTCCGGAAATTGTGGACGCGCAGGTGGGCGAGGGCCTGCGATTTTTCGACGGAGACCGCGAAATCCTTGAAGAGATCGATGTTGTCGATGCGGACATCGTCGCGGTGTGCCAGGAACACCTTCCAGTTCTTGCGGGCGATGTCTGATTCCGGCGCGGTCATTATGCCGAAATTGATGCCGCCCTGGTTGGTGCGGATATAAAACGCGCCTTCGCGGTGGTCGATGTAATACCGGTGCTTCTTCTCGCGCGGCAGGAAGATCGCGAAATTGTCCTGGGGGTGGGCGGCGGACAGATAGCGGACTTCGGTGGTGTCCTTGGCTTCAATTTCGAGAACCAGATACTTGCGGTCGCGCGTCTTGCCGACGCCGATATCGTAGAGTTCGTCCTTCTCGTCGTGGAGCAGATCGAATGTGGGCGAGCCGAGGATGTGACGGAACAGTTTGTCGCTGCGTTTGGTGACGTCGTCTTCGGTGGTCAGGAAAAGCGTCTTGTTGTCGGCGGCCCAGGCCATGGAGGTGACGCGGGCGGTGGTGTCGGCAAGGGTCTGCCCGTTGCGCAGATCTTTCACCTGCAAGGCGAACTGACGGAAGCCGGTGTAATCGATGGTGTAGGCGAGCAGATTGTGGTCGTCAGAGACCACGAGGCCGCCGAGGCCGACAAATTTCCGGTCCTTGCCGAGGGCGTTGAGGTCGAGCAGAATTTCTTCGGGGGCGTCCATCGCGCCCTTGCGGCGGCATTGAATGGGGTATTGCTTGCCTTCTTCGGTCCGCGAGTAGTAGAAATACTCGCCGCGGCGGGTGGGTACGGAGAGATCGGTCTGCTTGATATGCCCGAGCATCTCCTGATAGATGGCGTCGCTGAAGGGCTTCAAATTGCCGGTCATGGCCTCGGTATAGGCGTTTTCCGCCCCGAGGTGCTGCACAACCTGCGAATTCGACTTCTCGCGCAACCAGAAGTAGGAATCGATCACGGTCGCCCCATGTCGCGTTTCGCGATGTTCGATGCGGGGCGCGGTGGGTGGAACTGGAGTTTGGGAATGCATGGAAGTAGTCGAAAGGAGTCCAAGTATAAGGAATTGCCGAAGCCAAGACATAGACTAAGGCTACAGCGCGGGGCAGCCTGGGGGCAAGTGCCGGGAGCGAAGGGAAGACGTTCGGGTTTCGCTCAGATTGAAAGGCTGAAAGCCTGCCCCACCTCCGCTGCCGTGACAATCGGAAATCAGCGCAGGCGCCCGATGTTTTTCAGGGGCCAGTAGACGAAGACGGCTTTGCCGTAGATCGCGTCGCGCTTGACGAAACCCCAGGTGCGGCTGTCGCTGGAGGAGCTGCGATGATCGCCCAGGACGAAGTACTGGTCTGGGGGGACGCGGTGTTCTTCCCAGGAAACGCGGTCGTGGTAGTCCTCCGGGACGTAGTTTTCGGTCAGCGCGTGACCGTTGAGGAAAACCTGGCCGGCGTCGATATACACGGTGTCGCCGGGTATGCCGATGACGCGCTTGATGTAGGATTTCTGGGGGTCCAGCGGGAACCAGAAGACCACCATGTCGCCGCGCTCAATGCTCCCGAGGCCGAGGTGGTAGGTGAATTTGTTGATGAAGATGCGCTCCTGATCGGTCAGGGTGGGCATCATGCTGGTACCTTCCACCTTCACGGGCTGGTAGATGAAGACGATTAGAATGACGGCGATCAGCACCGAAAAGGCGAGGTCGCGTACCCAGGACAGCGCATTCCAGATGCTGGTGCTGGTGCCAGCGGGTAAAACCGGCGGCGCCTCAGCGGGGCCAAATGTGGGCGTGGGGTTCTCTGGCATCCTATGCTACGTGGCTATAGACGCTTTCATCGGGGGTTCGGTTGCACGGCCCCGCCTACTTTAAGAGGGAACTGAGCGCGGAGATGGGGACGGCGCCTTCTTTTAGGGCGCGGTCGTTAAAGCCGGCCAGGCTGAAAGCGCTGCCTATGGCCTGCTTATATTCGTCGCGGGCCTTGATCCAGGCGCGCCAGCCGACATAGTACATCGGCAACTGGGCGGAGGTGAGCTTGGCGCGCTGCAACTTGGCGGTGGCTTCCTCGAGCTCCTGGAAAGTCTGCTTCTGCATCAGGTCCAGCGCCTCTTGGTCGGTCATGCCGAGCATCTGAAGGCGGACATCGAGGATGGTGTTGGCCAGGACTCGCAGTTCCTCCTTGGCGAAGGTGAGCGCTAATTCCGGCGAACGGTTGAGGAAGCCTTCGTCCAGCATCATCTGGGTGGAATACTGGCCCCACCCTTCAATGTAAGCACCATTGCCGAAGATGGAACGGAGAAGGCGGCGTGCCTTGGGCTGGACGTCGTTGGCGATCTCCATTTGCACGTAGTGGCCAGGCATCGCCTCATGGATAGTGAGCAGCTTGAGCTTGTGGAAGTTGTACTCACGCAGTTTGGATTCCACGCGTTCCTTGGGCCAGGAGGGTGGGATGGGGGTGACCCAGTAGAAAGCGCCGAGTTGCGGTTCCAGCGCGGGCGCGGCATTGAAGCCGCCCACCGGGTAGCTGCCGCGCATGAACTCGGGCGTGGGAATGACTTGCAGATTGGCCCGGGGAGGCAGCGTGAGGAGGTGCTTTTCCTGCACGAAGGTGCGGGCTTCGTCCAGAGCCTTGCGGGCATCGTCCATGAAGCTTTCACGGGTGGCGTGGCGGTTGGCAATTTTGCCCAGTGCTTCGCCGATGACGGTGTTTTCGCGGTCGGCGCCACTGAGATCGGTGTGGTCCTTGTGGGCGGCGAAGGCTTCGCGGTGCAACGGGAGGGCGAGTTCCAGCATGCGGGCGCGGACGGTGAGCAGGTCGCGTTCGGCCTGTTGCAGGGTGTTGTCGGCTTCGACGCCGCTCTCTAGCGAGTAGCGGAACTTGCGGGGGTAGAGGCTGCCACCGAGGCGCCAGTCGTAGTTATTGCGGGTGCTCAGACTGTTCCTGAGGAACTTGTCGAACTTGGCCATGGCTTCCAGGGCGGGGCGGGCGGCGCGGGCGTATGTCTGGGCTTGGTCGGGGGGCAGGCCGGCGCGGATTTCCTTGTCGACCAGATTGATGTTGCCCTGGTTCTCCTCAATGGCCACCTGGGTCCAGACGTCGGGTGCGGAGACCAGATTGGTGGAGGCCTGATCGAGGTAGAGCGGCACCTTTTGCAGGCGCGCGATGATGTGGCGGATGCGGTCCGGTTTCGGCGCGTATCCGAGCACGTAGGGGGCGAACAGAGCGTTGCCCAGCGTTTCCACGTACAACTGCGGGCTGTGAAGGTGGCTATTGATTTCGGTGAAGTTGAGCAGGTAGAGCGCAATCTGGTCCTGCAGGATGGTGAGGTCGGCGCGCTCTTCCGGGGTCAACTCGCCGGTTTTGAGATCTGCCAGGCGGTCGCGGATCTTCTCGCTGAAAGTGCGCTGTTTGGCGAGGCTTTCCGCGCTAAAGTCATCCAACATTTCATCGAGCTTCTGCTTCTGGTGCTGGTGCAGACCGGCCGCGGTGGCCGCGGATGGGGAAAAGGCGAGGGAACCGTAAACGTACTCCTCTGCAAGCGCAGCCAACTTCTGAGCGGGGGTTTTGCCGCAACCAACGGCGAAGAGAACACACGAGAGCAAGCCAGCGATTTTCGCCATTGCTTGTAATTGTACAACCCTGCGGGGCGGAATCAACGTCAGCCCACGGTGACGTGGGTTGGGATTGGACCGGGAGTGGTTGGGGTGGAAACCGGCTGGGCGCGGTGGTCGCGCTGCATCTGGTGGAGTTCGCGCATGAGTTGGGCGCGCTGGGCGAGCGCGTGGCGCACCACCAGGCGCTCACCTATGAAGCATGCCCAAAGGAGGGCGACTGAAAGCGCAATCGCCACTAAACCCTGTCCCGTGATTTTTGCGATTGGCATTCAACCGTCCCCCGGCAGATTAAAGAGCAATCCGCTTACCACTGTCCGCGGTGTTTGTTTTCAAACGGATTTCGGTAGGTGAGTCTGAAGACGTGCGACAGCACGGCACAGGTGACACTATGGCGCCACCCGAGGGCGGCAATTAGTGACACCCCAGACAGCGGAATTCTCGGCCGTGACACACCACACAACTGGCCTTATCCAGGCTCAATTTACCGGAAGTATGGCCGCTAAGGAAACTGGGCACATGGCTGGCGGGTTTGAGCTGGGCGTCCTTGGCGTGGCACTTTTCGCAACTGAAGGGATTGTCTATCCCGGTGTGACAAACCAGACAGTCGGCCATCTGGGGCATTGCGGCGGCGGTAACCTGGTCGGATTCCGGCAACCCGCGATGGCAGGCCTGGCAGGCGTTCTGCGTGTTTAAGTGGCGGCGGATATCGCCTGGGGGCTGGAGGTAGTTCTTCTTGTCGATGGCAGCGGCAAGAAGCGGCGCCAGGTTGCCCATCTTGAGGTGCAAGGCGTGGCTGAAGAAGGCGACGCGAGTCGCGGGCCTAGCCGGGATTTGTGCATCCTCATGGCACGCGAGGCAGGCGGTTTTCGCGGGCAGCAGATTGTCGGATGCCTTGGTGCTGCCGGCGGCCGCGGTGTGGCAGGTAGTGCACTGGAGTTCGAGGCCGAGGTGGAGCTTGTGCGAGAAGGGGGCGGCTTGCGCGGCTCCCCACGCGATCAGAATTACGGCCAGCCGTTTCACCCCTTGTAGCTCAAATGCCAGATACGGTTATTGCCGTCTTCGCTGATCAGCAGGCTGCCATCCGCCAGTTGCAGGATGCCGACGGGGCGGCCCCAAACTTCCCGCTGGTCCGGCCCTGCCATCCAGCCGGTGAGCACTTCGCGCATGGCGCCGGATGGCTTCCCATCCTTGAACGGGATGAAGGCAATGGACTGGCCCACGCGCATGGCGCGGTTCCAGGATCCGTGAAAGGCGAGGAAGGCGCCACCCTGGTATTCCTTGGGAAACTGCTTACCGGTGTAGAATATGAAATCCAGCACCGCGACGTGAGAGCCCAGCAGGACGTCGCCCTGAACGGTCTTGGCCACCAGGTCCGGGCGCATACCTTTGTTGCGGGGGTCTTCGTTGGGGCCGGCATAAGCGAACGGCCAACCGTAAAAGGCGCCCTTCTGGATGTGGGTAAAGTAATCGGGGACCAGGTCTTCGCCGAGCTCGTCGCGCTCCTGCACAGCCGCCCAGAGGGTATCGGTGCCGGGGTAGTAGCGCAAGCCGATGGAGTTGCGCGTGCCTTCGGCAAAGATTTCGTGGCCGGTGCCGTCGGGGTTATAGCAGTTGATGGCGGCGCGTCGCGGATCTTCGCCCGGGGAGACGTTGGACCCCGAACCTACGCCGACGCAGAGGCGCTTGCCGTCGCGCGAGAAGACCAGGCTGCGCGTCCAGTGTCCGCCGCCGAAGCCCTTGAGCGAAACAATCTCCTGGCCAGGACCGGCGGTCATCGCCTTGGCGTCGTACTTGTAACGCTTGATGGATTCGGGCTCGCCGACGTAGAGGAAGCCATCCTCCAGAGCCAAGCCGTAAGGTCGGTCTAGCCCTTCGATAATGGCCTTGCGTTCCTTGCCTTGGAGGACATAGACAGTACCAGCGGTGCCGCGAGCCGCATCGGAGAGTAGAATTTCATTGCTTGGGCCGAGCAGCATGAAGCGCGGAACCTTGAAGCCCTCCTGGTAGATCTCCACCTGGAAGCCGGCCGGAACGCTGAGTTTGGCGCCTTCGGGTTGAGGGATCACGCGCGGCCGGTTATTGGCTGAGGGCGTGGCAAAAGGCGCGGGCAGAGCTTTCTGTTGCGCATAAAAAACGGCGCTGGCTGCTAGAAACAGAGCGCTACCCAGTACAATTCCTCTGAGGTTCATGCCCATAGGATGCCACGGTTATGGAGAGGGTTCGCGGAAAGAAAGAAAGCCGGGGCGGCTCAGAGCCCCGGCTTAGGAGTGGAGATGGAAACGAATGACAGGAGTTACCGTGCTGCCATGAGCGCGCGCAGGCGGCGGGCACGTTCCGGGGCGCGGAGCTGGCGGAGCGCTTTGGCTTCAATTTGGCGAATGCGTTCGCGGGTGACGTCGAATTCCTGGCCGATCTCTTCGAGCGTATGCTCGCGCTCACAGCCGATGCCGAAGCGCATCCGGATGACCTTCTCCTCCTTGGGGGAGAGGGTTTTGAGGATGCCGGCGGTTTCATCGCGAACGTTGGATTCAATCACGGCATCGACGGGGGAGCCCACCCAGCGGTCTTCGATCAGATCGCCGAGGGCGGATTCGCCGTCGCGGCCAACCGGGGTTTCGAGCGACACCGGATCGCGGGAAATGGTTTTAAGCTTCTGGACCTTCTCCACCGGGATGTCCATCCGGCGGCCAATTTCGTCATTTGTAGGAGTGCGACCCAGTTCCTTCTCCAGTTCGCGCGTTGCCCGGAGAAACTTGTTCATGCTTTCGTTCATGTGAACCGGGATGCGGAT
>JANYAH010000067.1 GCA_025361425.1 Candidatus Solibacter sp.
AGCGCGCTCGATGAACATCGACTACCTTCCTCGGGCGATGCAGGCCCTCAGAGACGCCCCTGCCGACGTTCGCAAGGCGTTCTTCAAGCAGGTCACGTTCCTCGCCGGCAACCTCCAACACCCTTCTCTTCACGCCAAGAAGTACGACGAATCAAGAGATCGCTGGCAGGCTCGCGTCAACAAGAACTGGCGGTTCTATTTCAGCATCGTGGGCGACACCTACGTCATCCGCGATGTCGTTCCACACCCCAAGAAATGACCGGCCGCGCCGCCACGCAGAAGGTCTCAGCGCTTACGCCACCTTATATGACACCTGTGGCGTACACTACCAAAACTCAGAAGTCTTTTAGTTTGAATGGTGGGCGCGACAGGACTCGAACCTGTGACCTCCTGCGTGTGAAGCAGGCGCTCTAACCAACTGAGCTACGCGCCCTCTTTGGGGGCAGTTCTCCGCGGGACGGCGTGAGTCCCGCGAATTCCCTAGTCTAACTGAAATCAAAACTCGACGCTACCGGCAGCGAGTTGATTCATCACCTGGGGGCCAAGTTGCTGAACAAACCGCCCATCAGACCGACCAAATCACGGCCGCGGCACTTCAACGACAAGGGACGGGTCGAGAGCAAAGAAGAACTGGAGGAGGAATCCTCGTGATCGCTACCGGGATTTCACGAGTGGTGAGATTCCGGGCATCCGCAGAGCCACCGAATTTGACGGTGGGATGAAGAGGGCCGGCCTGATTCGTAGGTTACGAGTTCCTTGCGAAGCGTATCCTGAAGAAACTTGCGAGCCGAACGACGCATTCGGCGGCCTGCTTTGCTATTCATGGAGTATGGACTTCAACCGCTTTACCGAGAAGTTACAGGAAGCCGTACGGGCGGGTCAGGGAAAGGCCGTACGTTACGGTAACCAGCAAATTGATGTCGAGCACCTGTTGTCGGCGCTGTTGGAGCAGGAAGGCGGACTGGCGAGTTCCATCCTGACGCGCGCCGGCGTCAACGTGGAAGAATTGGGAAAGAAGTTGACCGGCGAACTGGAGCGGCTGCCGAAGGTTTCCGGGGGCGCGAGCGGAATCGATCAGATCTACGTCACACCGCGGCTCAATAAACTGCTCACCTCGGCGGAGCACGAGGCGGCCAAGCTCAAAGACGAATACATCTCGGTGGAGCACGTGCTGCTGGCCGCCATCGACGTCAAAGACCTCGGGGCCACGCGAGAGCGCCTGATGCAGGCGCTGCGCGAGGTGCGGGGGAGCCAGCGGGTCACGTCGCAAAATCCCGAAGTCACGTACGAGGCGCTGGAAAAGTACGGGCGCGATCTGACGAAACTGGCATCGGCGGGCAAGCTGGATCCGGTGATCGGGCGCGATGAAGAGATCCGCCGGGTGATCCAGGTGCTCTCGCGGCGGACCAAGAACAATCCCGTGCTGATCGGTGAGCCGGGCGTGGGCAAGACGGCGATTGTGGAGGGCCTCGCGCTGCGCATCGTGCGCGGCGACGTGCCGGAGGGTCTGAAGAACAAGAAAGTGGTGTCGCTCGACATGGGCGCGCTGATCGCGGGCGCGAAGTTTCGCGGCGAGTTCGAGGAACGGCTGAAGGCGGTGCTGAAGGAAGTGCAGGACGCGGCGGGCGAGATCGTGCTGTTCATCGACGAACTGCATACGGTGGTGGGCGCGGGGAAGACCGAGGGGTCGATGGACGCCGGAAATCTACTAAAACCAATGCTGGCGCGCGGGGAACTGCACTGCATCGGCGCGACCACGCTGGACGAGTATCGCAAGTATATCGAGAAGGACGCGGCCCTGGAGCGGCGCTTCCAGCCGGTACGAGTGGACGAGCCGTCCGTGGAGGATACGATTTCGATTCTGCGCGGGCTGAAGGAGCGCTACGAATTGCATCATGGCGTGCGCATCAAGGATGCGGCGCTGGTCGCGGCGGCGGTGTTTTCGAACCGCTACATCGCGGACCGGTTCCTGCCGGATAAGGCGATCGACCTTATGGACGAAGCTGGGGCGCGCCTGCGCACGGAGATCGATTCCATGCCGGCGGAGCTGGACGAGACGCGGCGGCGCATCATGCAGCTCGAGATAGAGCGCGAGGCGCTGCGCAAGGAGAAAGACAAGGCGTCGAAAGGGCGGCTCGCCAAGCTCGAAAAGGAGCTGGCAAATCTCAAGGCGGAATCCGACGCGCTGATGGCGCAGTGGCAAGGCGAGAAGGATGCGGTGCAGCGCTTGCGCGCGGTGCGCGAGCAGGTGGAGCAAACCAAGGTGGAGATCGCGCAGGCGGAGCGGCACTACGATCTCAATCGCGCGGCGGAGCTGAAGTACGGCAAGCTGGTGGGCCTGGAGCGCCAACTGGCGGAGGAGAACGAGAAGTTCGCCAAGACCCTCGCTGGTCCCAGGATGATCAAGGAAGAAGTAGATGCGGAAGATATTGCCGAGGTGGTGAGCCGCTGGACCGGGGTGCCGGTGACCAAGTTGCTGGAAGGTGAGATGCAGAAACTGCTTCACCTGGAGGACGAACTGCACAAGCGGGTGATCGGACAGGACGAAGCGGTGACGGCGGTGGCGGAGGCGGTGATGCGCGCGCGCTCGGGGCTAAACGATCCCGACCGTCCGGTGGGCAGCTTCATCTTCCTGGGTCCGACGGGCGTGGGCAAGACGGAGCTGGCACGGGCGCTGGCGGCGTTTCTGTTCGACGACGAGCGTTCCCTGATCCGCATCGATATGTCGGAGTACCAGGAGAAGCACACGGTGGCCAGGCTGGTGGGCGCGCCGCCGGGCTACGTCGGGTACGAAGAGGGTGGGCAGTTGACCGAGGCGGTACGGCGACGGCCGTATTCGGTGGTGCTGTTCGACGAGATCGAGAAGGCCCATCACGATGTGTTCAACGTGATGCTCCAGATTCTGGACGATGGACGCCTGACCGACGGGCAGGGCCGCACGGTTGACTTCAAGAACACCATCGTCGTGATGACCAGCAACGTCGGCAGCGCCCAGATTCTGGAACATCGGGGCGGGTTTGAGGGCGCGGACTACGAAGCCATGAAAGAGGCCGTTCTGGAGGAAATGCGGAGTCACTTCCGGCCGGAGTTCCTGAATCGGGTGGACGAAATTATCGTATTTCACGCGCTGAGCGAAGCGCACCTTAAGCAGATTGTGGAGATTCAATTGGGGCGGGTACGCGCCCGTCTGGCGGACCGGCGCATCACCTTGACGTTGACGGACACGGCGCGCGGAGACCTGGTGCGCACGGGGTACGATCCGCGGTATGGGGCGCGTCCACTGAAGCGGGCGATTCAGAAAAAGATCGAGACGCCGCTGGGGAAGCTGCTGCTCCAGGGGGCGGTGAAGGACGGGCAGGCGGTAACAGTAGACGCGGGTGCCGGAGGAGAGTTGAAGTTCGGGGTATAGGCAGAAACCATATCACGCAAAGGCGCGAAGGCGCGAAGAAAACCGGATCGATTTCTTGGCGTCTCCGCGAAAAATGCTTTCTTTTTAGCGCAGGGTTTCCAGGTAATCGCCGGTGGAGGCGTCGATGAGGACGGAGAAGTTGGAAGTGCCGGCGGATTCGCCCCAGAGGATGCGCCAGGCTGGGTTGGGATGCTTGCTGGTTCTTTCCATCAGGATGGTGATCGGCTTGCCGGGGTTCTTCTTATCGTATTCGGCGGCATGGCTGCGCGGGGTTTCCATGGCAGTCTTGTAAGCTGCGTCGGTGTCGATTTTGACTGCGGCCATGAGGGAGGGAGAGTCCATTCCGCTGGGCCCCCTCCAGCCTGCCTCGGGTCCCGCGAAAGCACCCTTGTGCAGGTTACCCTCGCCCTCCACGATGGAGAAAGTGTAGCTGCGCGACTGGCTCTTGGCCGCGGAGACGAATGTGGCCTCCCAGGCCGGGGCGGTACCGGGGGCGCCATCCTTGACTTCGGAGAGGTGCAGGCTCTGCATCTTCAGCAGCTGTGAATCGGGCGCCCAGGAACGGGCCATCTGGTACATCTTGTAGACGGCGGACTGCCCGGTGATCGGTTCCGGCTTTTCGGGCGCCTTCTTCACGGTGGGTGCCGACGTGTACGAACAGGCCGTCAGAATCGTCAAGAGGCCGAGGGCGGGGAAAATGGATGGTTTTGGCATGAGTTCCTATAGCCTATTTTAGCAATGGGCGCGAGGCTACGGCAGGCTGTTCACATTCGTAACTCAGTTTTTGGTGGGATAATGCGGACAGTCAAGGGAGGTGGTATGGCCTCGAAGAACTGGGTGAGGGCAATCACAACGGCGGCAGCCATAGTTTTATTGATTCCGGCGGCCGTCTTCGGTCAACGCACAGGCGGAAGTGCGCCGGCTGGCGGCACCGGGGGTACGACGGGGGGGAGCACTGGAGGGGCAGCCGGGACCACTGGGCGCACTCCCACACCCTCGCCGTCCACGACCAACCCAACGAACACTCCGGCGGCTGTCAACGTCGCGCAGCCCATCTTTCTCAGCGGCCGCGTGATGCTGGAGGATGGCACGGCGCCTCCCGATCCGGTCACCATGGAAACCGTGTGTAACGGCTCGCCGCACCGCGAAGGCTATACGGACTCCAAGGGCTACTTCTCGATCGAGTTGGGCGCGCGCAACGGGGTGATCCAGGACGCCAGCGAATTCGGTGCGACTCGCAATTGGAACGGCTCCGACGTGACAGGCGGCAGCACAGCGCACGGGACACTCGGCAGTTCCCAATCGCCCGAGCGCAAGTACATGGGCTGCGACTTGCAGGCCAAACTGGCGGGATATCGCTCGCAGATGGTGTCGCTGTCGGCACGGCGTCCGATGGACAATCCCAACTTGGGGACCATTCTGCTCCATCGCAACGGACCCGCTGAAGAAGGCAAGACCATCAGCGCGGTCTCGGTGGCGGCGCCTAAGGATGCCAGGAAGGCCTACGAAAAAGGGCTGGACGCGATCAAGAAAAAGAAATTCGACGATGCCCAGTCGAACTTCGAGAAGGCCGTCGAGGCGTATCCGAAATACGCCACCGCGTGGTACGAGTTGGGGATGCTGCAGGCAGGCCAGGGAAAGATGGACCTGGCCCGCAAATACTTTGACAAGGCGTCGGAATGCGACCCGAAGTTTGTCAAACCGTATCTGCAAATTTCGATTCTGGAATTGCAGGCGTCGAGGTGGCAGAGCCTGGCCGAGGTCACGGACAAGCTGGTGAAGCTGGATCCGTTCGACTATCCGCAGGCGTTTTTTTTCAATTCCGTAGCCAATTTTAATTTGCAGAACTTTGCAGCGGCAGAGAAGAGCGCGCTGGCCGCTGAGCGCCTGGATACGCGGCACGCGATCCCCAAAGTAAGCCACATTCTGGGCCTGATCCTGGCGCTCAGGAAGGACTACACCGGAGCGGCGGAGCAGTTCAAGGCGTACCTGCAGTTCGCCCCGGCGGCGGAAGACGCCGCCAAGGTGCGAACACAGCTTGCCGAGGTGGAGAAGATCACGGCGGCCACGGCGGCGGCCAAAGAGCGGTAGTGCGCTTGTAAGTGGAGGAGATAACTTCTCCGAGCTTCGCTCGGATGCACAAGGCGGAGCCTTATGCGACTATTTCCCGGGGACGCCGAGAATGCCGCGGCTGGCGAAATCCGTCATGGTGAGCAGCAGCAGAATCGCCAGCCATAACAGGCCCCCCAACACCACCAACCTGGTGAGCTTCGTGCTGTGGCGGATGTGCATGAAGAATAGCGCCACCAGGACCATCTTCGCCGACGCGATGCCCAGCGCGACCACGACGCTGAAGCCTCCAAGATCGACGCGAGCCACCGCGGTGGTCACACCGGTCGCCACCAATAGCGCCAGCAGGATCTTTACGTAAGTTCCGACGGAATCGATATGCGTATTTTCTTGTGGATCGCTCATGCTTATTTCACCAGGTGACGGTCGATCAGATAGAGCAGCGGGAACAGAAAGATCCAGATGATGTCGACGAAGTGCCAGTAAAGCCCGGCCACGTCAACCGGCGTGTAGTAAGACGCCGAGAACCTGCCTTTGCGAGCCTGCACGATCAGGGTGAGCAGAATTCCCACGCCGATCACCATGTGTAGCGCGTGCAAACCGGTCATCGCAAAATAGATGGAGAAGAACAACTGGGCATGGCCCTGGCCTTCGGGCAAAACGCCGTCCAAATGGAACGCAGCCTGGCCCGGAATGTGGTGCTCTTCGAACTTCTGGTTCCACTCGTAGGCTTTCACGCCGAGGAAGATGCCGCCAAACAGGAGGGTCAGGATCAGGAAAATCACGATCATCTTCTGCTGTCCCAGTTGGCTGGCGCGCACGGCCATCACCATGGTGAAACTGGAGAGCAGGAGCACGCCGGTATTGAGAGCGCCGATGATCTCATTTAGGCTGCTGGAGGCGATGGCAAACACGTTGGGATACCAACTGCGGTAGACGGTGTAGACGGCGAACAGGCCGCCAAAGAACATGATCTCGGTGACCAGGAAAATCCACATCCCGAGCGTGGACGCGTCTTTCTGCTGCGCCTCGGTATCGAACTGCACCCGAAGCGCGAAGGTTTCGGTGGGCGCATGGTCAGCCAACTTCGACCTCCTCCGCCATCAGGCTGGCGTAGTCGTAAGCGTCGTGCGTTACCACCGGGGTTTCGTCAAAGTTGTGGACCGGGGGCGGCGAAGAGGTCTTCCATTCGAGTCCGGTGGCGCCCCAGGGGTTGACCGGCGCCACCTTACCGTAGCGCAGGGACCAGATGAAGTAGATCATGGGCATCAGGTAGCCGACGGCCAGGACGCTGGCGCCCGCGGTGGAGAGGACGTTGAGCACCTGGAACTCCGGCGGATACAAGTGGTAGCGCCGGGGCATCCCGAGATAGCCCAGGATGAATTGCGGGAAGAAGGTCAGGTTGAAGCCCAGGAAGATCACAAGGGCGGAAAGTCTGGCCCATGCTTCGGGATACATACGGCCGGTCATCTTGGGCCACCAGTAGTGCAGGCCGCTCATATACCCCATGATGGCTCCGCCCACCATGATGTAGTGGAAGTGCGCCACCACGAAATAGGTGTCCGTCACGTGCATGTCGATGCCAAGCGCCGCCACGAAGAGGCCGGTCAGGCCACCCATGGTAAACAGCCCGATGAAGCCGAGGGCATACAGCATCGGGGTCTGGAAGGATATCGAGCCCTTATACAAAGTCGCAGTCCAATTGAAGACTTTGATGGCCGAAGGAATCGCTACGAAGTAGCTGAGGAAGCTAAACACCATGCCGGCAAACAGGCTCTGGCCGCTGACGAAGAGGTGATGGCCCCAGACGAGGAATCCGAGGACCGCGATGGACACGCTCGAAAAGGCTACAAAGCCATAGCCGAATATGGCCTTGCGGGAAAACGTGCTGATGACTTCGCTGACCACTCCCATCGCGGGCAGGACCATGATGTACACGGCCGGGTGAGAATAGAACCAGAAGAGGTGCTGGAAGAGTACCGGGTCGCCGCCGCGGGCGGGGTCGAAGATGCCGAGATGGAACACGCGCTCCAGGAAGAGCAGCACGATGGTGACGGCCAAAACCGGGGTACCGAGAACCTGAATCAGGCTGGTGGCGTAGTGCGCCCAAACGAACAGAGGCATGCGAAACCATGTCATTCCGGGAGCGCGCATGCGGTGGATGGTGACGATGAAGTTCAGCCCGGTGAGAATGGACGAGAAGCCGGCGATAAAGATGCCGAGCGCAGTGGCGATAACGTAACCGTTGGAGTACGTGGTGCTGTAGGGCGTGTAGAAGGTCCAGCCCGTATCCACGCCGCCCGCTAGCATGGCGTACAGACTAAACATACCGCCGACCACCAGCAGGTACCAGCTCAGCAAGTTGAGCTTGGGAAAGGCCAGATCGCGCGCGCCGATCATGATGGGGAGGAAGAAATTCCCCAGCACGGCTGGAATCGACGGGATCAGGAAAAAGAAGATCATCATCACGCCGTGCATGGTGAACAGCTTGTTGTAAGTCTCCGAGCTGACCAGGTTACCCTGCGGCGTAAGTAGCTCCACGCGAATCAGCGTGGCGAAGGCGCCGCCTATGAAGAAGAACAGGGTGATGGTGGCGAGGTACAGCAGGCCGATGCGCTTATGGTCTTTGGTAAGGAACCAACTCTTGAGGCCGTGACTCGCGTTTAGGTAATTCTCGCGTTCTTGTGCCGCTGCGGTAATCATAAGGTCCTAACGATTGGCGGGAGTGGAACCCGCGGTACTGGATTTCTCTGGCACCGGCTTCTGCCCGTTATCCACCGGGCCGGTCCCCGGTTTCGGGCCTAACGATTTCACGTACTCCACCAATTGCACCAGTTGTTCTTCGGTCACCAGCCCCTGGAAAGTGGGCATCACCGGCTCAAAGCCGTAAACGATCTTGGCCTGGGGTTGGAGGATGGACTCGCGGAAGTAAGCCTCGTCGGCCTTCACCGAGCCGCCGCCAGCGAGTTGCACCTGCTTGCCAAAGAGCCCAACGAGGATGGGGCCGCGGCCGGAGTTGTCGTCCTTGTGGCAGTTGTTGCAGGCAAGTTGTTCGAACAGCTTCTTACCACTTTCGGCCATGGAGCCCTCGACGGCCCCGCCGCTTAGCCAGTTCTGGTAATCCATGGGCTCCATCACGTAGACCCAACCGCCCATGCCGGAATGGTTGGTTCCGCAGTATTCGGCGCAGAACAGGTGATACTTGCCCGGCTTGGTGGCCGTGAACCAGGTGGTGGAATAGCGGCCGGGCACCACGTCCTGCTTGGTCCGGAAGGCGGGGACAAAGAAGCTGTGAATCACGTCCTCGCTGGCCATGGTAAGCCGCACCGGCGTGCCTATCGGGATGTGCAGTTCGTTGATTTCACGCTGCCCTTCCGCGTGCTCCAGCTTCCACATCCATTGCTTGCCCACCGCGTAGATCTGGATGGCGTTATTCGGCGGCTTGCTGGCGGTGAAGTAAATGCTCGCGCCCCAAGTGAACATCACCATGGTGAGACCGAACGGAATCACGCTCCACAAAATTTCCAGCGTGTAGCCAGTGTGCTGGACGTGCGGCAGTTCGTTCTCCGAACGGCGCCGGTACCTGATGGCGAAATAGAAGATGGCCCCGAAGATCAGCAGCGTGAAGAACACGGCGACCGCGAGCAAAAAGTACAGCAGGTGATCCACCTCGGGAGCCAGCGTGGAGGCCTGTACCGGAAATAATTGAAATCGATCCATCGTGTGCTATCCAACCCGCTTGAGAATACGCCGGTCACGGCGCAGATCGCGGCGCAGAAAGATGAACAGGAACACGCCGCAGACCAGCGTGAAGCTTGCGCCGGCGAAGCGCACCAGGTTCATCGCCACCGCGCCGTACTTGCCCGTAGCCGGGTCATAGTGGTAACAGAACAACAGAATTTGATCCACCGCGCTGCCAATCTTGTTTTGCGATGCTTCCACCAGACCGAGACGGATATCGGTGGGCGCATACTCCACTCCGTAAAAGTACCGCGAGAGGCGGCCTTCGGGAGTCAGCACCATGATTCCGCTGGCGTGCGCGAACTGACCTGTGGCCGCATCGTACTTGTAGTGGTAGCCGATGGCGTCCATGAGAGCCGTGATGTTGGCCTGGTCGCCGGTCAACAGGTGCCAACCGTTGGCCGTGCCCGGCCGGCCGTAGCGGCGCAGGTACATTTGCTTCTTGCCGGCTGCGGTTTCCGGCGTATCCTTGGGGTCGAAGCTGACGGCGACGATTTCGAAATCCTTCCCGGGATCGAGCGAGACCGCCTTCAGGCTGCTGGCCAACCCGTTGAGGATCTGGGTACACAGCATGGGGCAACGGTAATAGACGGGCACGAGAATCACCGGCTTGCCGCGCAGGAAGAAGGAGGAGAGCGGTACGCCGCGTCCGGATTCATCCTGGAACATGAGGTCGAGCGAGATTTGCTGGTCGAGCCGCTGATCGATGCCGACGCCTGCGAGCGCGCCGGGAAGAGCCGGCTTCAGATTGCTGTCCTGCATCCTGGATTGCTGCGCGGGGCCCAGCAACTGGCCCGGCTGGGCAACGGCGGCACCGGCAAGGGCGAGCACACACACGGCAACTTGGATGGTGTACTTGGCAGGCGAAAGCGCCTGCCCCACCAGGCACGCGAGCGTCTGTGCAGCAGGGTGGATAAGTCTCATTTCTTGGGCACCTCTTGGATTGCCGCCGGGACGCCGCGCGACGGAAGCCCGCGTTTGGCCAGAACTTCAATTGCCCGTTCCACCGGAATACGCACGACGCCTTTCGGCTGGTCCACCCAGGCGTAGCCGTTCAACAGTTTGTCTTCCTGGGCGCGGATGGCCTTGAGGTCCGCAATCGGAGTTTTCTGCAACTGAGGTTCCGGGAACAATTTGGTGGGCTCCACGGTATTGGCGACGCTGGTCTCTTCGCGCGACTGGAAGAACTTCAGCAATCCGAACAGTAGCGCGATGGAGACGACGCACACGATGACCAGACCGATGGCGAATTTGCCGACCGCCCAGACGTTGACGTCGGTGGTTTCATGCCCGATCCCGGGGTTGTGGGGTTGCTTAGTCTCGTCCATGTGCCAAAACCTCCTCCAGGTGTGGTGCGTTTGTCGGCATCAGCGGGCGCTTCTCTAGTTGCGTGAGGAAATATGCCAGCCAGAGGCCCACCAGGCCAAGCGGAATCGTGAAATCCAGGAAGCTGAGGCCGAAGCTCTGCTGGCGGAAGCTCGGCGCGATCAGCCAGTAGAGATCGACGAATCGCATCAACAGAATGAACACCGCAATCGAAGCCAGTAGTTTGAAATTGCGTTTCAGATCGCGCGAGAGCAGGAGCGCGAAGGGCAGCGCGAAATGGCCGATCACCAGCAGAAGTCCGACATACTGCCAGCCATGATTGAGACGGGCCAGATACCAAGGAATTTCTTCGGGCAGGTTACCCGCCCAGATGATGAGGAATTGCGAGAACGAAAAGTACGCCCACACCATGACCATGGCGAGCAAAAACTTGCCGAGATCGTGCAGATGGCGGTGAGTCAGCACCTCCGACATAGGTCTTTGATAGGACAACAGGACCATGAGGGTGATCAGGAATGCCATCGCGGTGAGGCATTGGTTGACCATGAAGAGCATGCCGAAGATGGTGGAGAACCACTTGGGATCCACCGACAGGATCCAATCGATGGCCATGAAGGTGACGCTGAATCCCCAGAAGAGGAGGCCGGGGCCGGCCATGCGGCTCATCTTGCTATGGACGGCATCGTGGCCTTCGAGATCTTCCTTGAGAGACCAGCGATTGAACCACCAAGCGAGGAACATCCAGCCGGCAAAATAGAAGGCGGCGCGCCCCAGGAAGAACGGGACGTTGAGGTAGGGCGCCTTATGTTGGAGCAGCGGATCGGCGGCGACCAGGTTGGCGTGCGGCCAGGGATAAAGGTTGTTGATGCCGATCGCGATGGGGAGAAACATCAATAGCACCAGCGGCAGCGTGCGCGTGGCAGCCTCGCAGGCGCGGCGGATGACCAGACCCCAGGCGCCGCCGGTGACGTATTGCAGCATGAGCCACGCCAGCGGGCCGATGGTGAGGGCGATGATGAAGATGTACGACCAGAGGTAAGAGCGATAAAACTGCGTAGGCCCCGCGGCGAAGAAGCCGGCGGCGCTCACAGCGGTCCCCAGCACGCCGGCGATCAGGGCGCGGGTGCGCCACTGGCGCAGGTCGGTGCGCAACTGCGGGGTGACGCGGTAATCCACGGCGTTGGCCATCATTTCGCGCCTCCCAGTTGGTTGCGCGCCTCGGGCGGTACGTCGTTTATGGAAGCCTGCTGGCTGAGTTGCAGGGCGCGAATGTAGGCGACGATGGCCCAACGATCCGCTGGCTGGACCTGAGCCGCGTAGTCTGGCATGGCGCCGAATCCGTTGGTGATCACGTCGTAGAGGTATCCATTGGGCTGCTGTCGCAACCGGTCGCTGTGATAGGTGGGCGGACGCCGGTAGCCGCGGCGCACGATCATGCCGTTGCCGTTGCCGGTGCGGTCGTGACAGGGGGTGCAGTAGATGTTGTAACGCTGCTCACCGCGGAGAAGCAGCGCCTTGGTAACCGGCATGGGAAACTCCTGCGACGGTCTGCCGTCGGCGCCCTTGCCGGTGTAAAACAGCTTGTCGTCATTGAGGTGGCCGCGCGCCACCGTGCCTTCGGCGATGGGGCGGGCGGAGCGGCCGTCGGCGAAGAAATCGCTGGGCCGCAGAGGAACGTACTTCGGCTGGTCGTGCATGTCCTGGCGGCAGGCCGATAGCACGGCAAGCGACAAAGCTAGTCCGCCGAGAGTGAGCTTAGTGCGCAACTTCAGATACCTCCCTGGGCCCCAGCGTCTCCAGGAACTCGGACGTTTTGCGATGGTCGAAGAGCGGATCGTCGGATTCGATGCACAGGAAGAAACGGTTGCGGCTGGCCAGCGCAAATCGCGGCACATTAAAGGTGGGGTGATAGGGCATGGGCAATCCGCAGAGGCCAAGCATCCCGAAAACCGCGGTGAGCGCCGCAAAGAGAATGGTCATTTCAAAAGTGATGATGATGAAGGCGGGCCAACTGTGCAGCGGCCGTCCGCCGACATTGATGGGGTAATACATCACCGCGACGAAATACTGCAGCGCGTAGCCTATGGTGCCGCCCACGATGCCGCCGATCAGCACCAAGAGCGGCAGCTTATTCTTGTGTAGATGCAGAGCGTCGCTTAACTCTTCGATGGGGAAAGGCGAATAGGCATCGAGTTTCCGGTACCCCTTTTCACGTGCCGCCCGCGCTGCGCTGACCAGTGCGGAGGGGTTGTCAAATTCGGCCATCACGCCATAGATCGGCTGATTCATCTGCGCGAATCCTCCTTGATTTTGGCCTGCGGCAAAAGGGTGCGGACTTCAAAAATCGAAATCATAGGCAGGAGACGAATGAACAGCATGAACAGGAACAGGAAAAGTCCGATGGTGCCGAGATACGTGGCCCAATCCCAGCGGGTGGATTCGAAGACGCGCCACGAGGAGGGCAGGTTATCCTGTGCCAGGCTGGCCACGATGATCACGAAGCGCTCCAGCCACATGCCCACCAGCACGATCAGCGACCAGATGAAGAGCACCACCGAATTAGCGCGGACTTTCTTGAACCACAGAGCATTGGGCGCGATCACATTGCAGGCGATAAGCACCCAGTATTGGTACTTGTAGGGGCCGGTCATGCGGTTCCACATGGCGGCCTGTTCGTAAACGTTACCGCCGTACCAGGCGCTGAAGGCTTCCATGATGTAGGAGTAGCCTACGATCAGGCCCGTGGCCATCATCACCTTAGCCGCGTTATCCAGATGCTTGTCGGTGATCAGGCCCTTCAACCCATAGACCGAGCGCAGCGGGATAGCCAGCGCCAACACCATGGCAAAGCCGGAATAAATTGCGCCGGCGACGAAGTAGGGCGGGAAGAACGTGCTGTGCCATCCGGGGACTATACCGACGGTGAAATCGAAACTGACCACGGTGTGTACGGAGAGCACCAGCGGCGTCGCCAGGCCAGCCAGCAGCAGCGACGCGGTTTCATAAACCGCCCAGTGTTTGGCCGAACCACGCCAGCCCATGGCCAGGATGCCGTAAGTCACTTTCAGCGCGCGATGCTCAGAGCGGTCGCGCAGCGTGGCCAAATCGGGCATCAGCCCGACGTACCAGAAGAGCAGCGATACCGTGGCGTAGGTGGATACGGCGAAGACATCCCAAATCAGCGGACTACGAAAGTTGGGCTCTATGCCCATGGTGTTGGGATACGGAAACAGCCAGTACATCAGCCAGGGGCGGCCCAGGTGGAGAATCGGGAACATGCCGGCGCAGGCCACGGCAAAGATAGTCATGGCTTCGGCGAAACGGTTGATGGAATTGCGCCACTGCTGGTTGAGCAGCAGGAGAATGGCGGAAATCAGCGTGCCCGCGTGTCCAATACCAACCCACCAGACGAAGTTGGTGATGTCCCAGGCCCACATGGTGGGTCCGCGAAGGCCCCAGACGCCGAGACCCTTGGTGAACAGAAGTCCCACGGCGAGCAGGAAGATCAACAGCAGCCCCATGGCTACGGCGAAAGTGCCCATCACCACATACGGCGTCTTCTTGGTGAGAACGACGCTCGCGATCTGGTCGGTAACGGTGCCGAACGTATAGCCAGGGGCGATAATTTGTTTCGACTCCGGCGAGTCGAGTACCTGTTGATCTTTCGCCATGGCTTAAGCTTCGATCTCCGAGTTGGGATTGCGCAGGGTGGCTAGATACGTAGTCCGCGGCCGCGTGTTCAGATCGGCCAGCAGCGAGTAGTTCCGTTCATTGGCTTTGAGTTTGGAAACGCGGCTGGTCTTATCGTTGATATCGCCGAAGACGATGGCCTCCGATGGGCACGTCGCTTGGCAGGCGGTTTGAATCTCGCCGTCGCGCACCGGGCGGTCCTGCTTCTCGGCGTCGATTTTGGCCGAGTTGATGCGTTGCACGCAGTAGGTGCATTTTTCCATGACGCCGCGGCTGCGCACCGTGACGTCCGGATTGCGCTGCAGCTTCAAGCTGGGCGTTTCGAAATCGCTAAACAGGAAGAAGTTGAAACGGCGCACCTTGTAGGGGCAGTTATTGGAGCAATAGCGCGTGCCCACGCACCGGTTGTAGACCATGTCGTTCAGGCCTTCGGAGCTATGCACGGTGGCCTGCACCGGGCAGACCAGTTCACAGGGCGCGTTCTCGCAATGCATGCAGGGAACCGGCTGGTTGTAGATGGCCGGGTCGCTCTCATCGCCCTGGTAGTAGGAATCGACGCGCAGCCAGTGCATGGCGCGTCCGCGGCGCACTTGGTCCTTACCCACCACGGCAATATTGTTTTCCGCCTGGCAGGCGACTACGCAGGCCCCGCATCCGGTGCAGGAGTTGAGATCGATAGCCATGCCCCAGGCATGGCCTTCATACTTCCATTCCGGATAAAGCGAGAGTGCTTTCGGCGGATTCTCCGCGCCTTCGTGCGGCGCTTCGGGATTCTTTCTGAAATCCGCCAGGTCGGCACGGTGAATGATGTGGCGGCGGTCGGGAGTCTCCAGTAGATGAAAATTCTGCGTGTCGGCGAATTCGTACTTTCCGCCGGCCTTCACGGCCTCCATGCCAATGTCCTGCCAGAGGGCTTTCGCCGTGCGCAATCCGTAGGGGTTGAACCCCGTGCCGGTACCCGCGCGTCCGGCGTGGGTGCGGCCGTAACCGAGGTGGAGTGTGGCCGCGCCGTTGACATGGCCGGGCTGGATAAATACCGGCGCGTTGAGCGAGCGGCCTTCATAGGTAAGCTTCAGCATGTCGCCCTTCTGCACGCCGAGGCGGTGCGCGGTGGCCGGGCTAATGAAAGCAGCGTTGTCCCAGGTCAGCTTGGTGATGGGCTTGGGCAGTTCCTGCAGCCAGCCGTTGTTGGCGAAGCGGCCGTCGTAAATAGTGGGGTCGGGACGGAAAATGACTTCCAGTTTGCCGCCCAATTGCTTGGCTCTGGCGCGCGCGCTGACAGCTTCCCCGCGAACCGTAAGAGTCTTCACCGGCAGCGCCGTGTTGGGCACTATGCCGTCATGCACCGCGCGCCGCCACCAGGCTTCGAAATCGGCGCCCGGATGCTGGCCGTTCCAATAGCCTTTCACAATTTCGTAAGGTGTCTTTTCGGGCTGGTCGGTGAAGGATTGCAGCAACTGCATCGCCGAGCGCCCGCCGTAGAGCGGCTGGATCAGCGGCTGCTGGATGGTGACCGTGCCGTCAAAGGCGCGCGCGTCTCCCCAGGTTTCCAGGAAATGCGTTTCCGGCACCTGCCACTGGCATACCTGGCTGGTTTCATCGGCGTATAGACCGAGACGAATCCGCAGCTTGGCTTTCTTCAGGCGGTCGCTAAGCCCGAGTTCCACCGGCGCCGTGAATGCCGGGTTGCCACCGATGACGATCAGCACCTCCACCGCGCCGGCATCCAGATCCTTCACCAGATCCTGCAGCGACGCCAGTTGATCCACGGGGTTGGCTTCGATCGAATCGGTGTGGAACACCGTTTTGCCGACGTTGCCCAGCTTCTCGTTCATGATGGCCGCGAGAGAGTGAACGATGGGCGGCTGCTGCTCGCCCGCGATCACGATGCTCGCGCCCTTGTTCAGTTCCAGATCGCGCGCAATCGGGCCGAGCCACTTGTAGACATCGTGGTTCTCGCCGGTCTTCGGACCCTGCGCGATGCCGAGCGAGATGGCCAGCGCCCAGGCGAACTCTTCGACGTCGCTGGCGCGCAATGCCAGCCGGTGGTCGGCCTTGGTGCCCGTCGGGGTGGGCATTGGCTCCACCACGTATAGGCGATTCATCGTGTCGCTGGGTTCGCCTACGCGGCGGCGCTTGGCGAACTGGCGCGCGTAGCGCAGGCTGGCCGGACCGGATGCCAGGAAGTCGGCATCCAGCGAAACCACAATGTTGGCGTTGGTGAAATCGTAATAGGTATTGACCGGTTGTCCGTATGCCTGCGTGGCCGCGGCGCGCGCGCTGTGCGGCCCGGCGGGATCCCACTGATGCCACTTGGCGCCCGGATACAGCTTCTGTATGGTGCGAAACTGCTCCGCCATGCTCGGCGAAGTCAGCGTCTCGGTGAGAAAACGGATGCCCGCGCCATTCCGGGCTTTCTGCTGCGCCAGGGCATCTCGCAGGGCGCCGGTGAACCCGCCCCAGGAACTGATTTCTCCGTTGTGGCTGAGCGCCTGGGATCGGTCGGGGTCGTATAGTTGCAGCACCGAAGCCTGCGAGTAAGGGTCGCAAGCGCCAAGCGTGGCCGGGTGCCCGGGGTTGCCTTCCATCTTAGTGGGCCGGCCCTCATGGCTCTCGACCAGCACTCCGTTGGCGACGCCGTTCAACGTCACCGCGGTGGCGAAGAACAACGGGCGCCCCGGAATCAAGTCTTCCGGTTGCCGCACGTACGGCATGATCTGTTCGGTGGGTTGGCGCGTGCAGGCAGTCATGCCGGCCAGGGCGAGAGAGGCGCCCATCAGCTTCAGAAAATTGCGCCGGCCTTCGACGGGGTCTTCGTCATCGCTCCAGCCGACGGCTTGGCGCGGAAACTCCCGCTCCAGCAGATCCTGGAACTCGGGCGTTGCCGCTAGGTCGTCCAGGCTGCGCCAATAATCGCGCCCGCGAGCGCCTTCCAGCCGGGCCCAGAGGGCGCTCCGTACCGCGGCCAGGTCCGTATTCTTTTGTGGATCGCTCATCGGTGGCAAGTGGAACAGCTAGTCAGCGTGCGCGCGTTTTGAATCTTGTATTCGGCAACCAGTTTGCGGCCAATCTCTTCTTGATCGCCGGCTGGCTGATAACCCATGGTGGTAATGAACTCGCGCGGTCTTACGTATTTTTCGGGGTTTCGATGACAATTCAGACACCACTCCATCTGAAGCGAGTTCACCTGATAGGTGAGCGGCATGCGGTCCACTCTGCCGTGGCAACTCTCGCAGCCCACGCCCTTGTTCACGTGAATGCTGTGGTTGAAATAGACGAAATCGGGCAAGTCGTTCACCTTGGTCCAACGAATCGATTGATTGGTACGGTAACTCGCACGCACCGGTTCCAGCGTGGGGCTCGTGCTCCATATCTGCGAGTGGCAGTTCATGCACGTCTTAGTAGGCGGAATGTTGGCGTAACTGGAGATTTCCACCGAGGTGTGGCAATACTGGCAGTCCACACCAAGCCCGCCGACGTGGTGCGCGTGGCTGAACGGCACGGGTTGCTCGCGGGCTTGCGTTGCCCGCGTGACGTAGTCCGACCGGCTCAACCGGTCGATTGCCCAGACGGTGAGTCCCAGCATAAACACAGCGCCAAAAATGGTGGCCCGCGTGAAGGTATTCGTGCTGCGGCGAAAGATTTGGGACATGGCTTACCTGGGTCCCCTTCCAAGCGTCAAGGATGTGTTGTTTCGCATCAGGAAAACCGCCGCTCAGTTCTTGTTACCCGAGGAGGCTCTACGCGGCACACCTCAGTTGAATGATGCAGTGACGAAGAGTTTGTCTTCATTTTATCGGATCGCGGGCACGCCCCACAATTCGCGCTGATGTGTGCGAGCGGCGAGTTTTCCACAGACTATTTACGTCCTAGTAAGGAAAAGGAATTCTCGTGCCGGCTTCTGCCGTCCGCTGTACAGACCGCGAACTGGGCGGCCGGCGCACCTGGCCGGGGCCGGTCCCATAGCGACCCGCCAGCGTATTCGCCGTCCTTGCGCACCGCGTAAAAGCTAATATCAATCTCCGCCAGCCGCGCCAAATCGTTGTCAAAATTACGCGACACCCGTTTCAAGGTGTCGAGAATCGCCTCTTTCGGCGACATCCCGTGCCGCATGTTCTCGACCACCGTGTGCGCGCCGCAAACCCTCAAATTCTCTTCTCCACGACCCGTGGAACCAGCGCCCCCGACATCCTGGTCTAACCAGAGACCGCCGCCGAGAATCGGCGAATCGCCGCAACGGCCGGGGATTTTCCACGCCATCCCGCTGGTTGTGGTCACCGCCGACATTTCGCCCTTTTCGTTCAACCCGATGCAATTGATGGTGCCGTGGGGAGGGTGGACCGCCACCTGATACGCCCAGCCGAGCATATCGTCCTCCACGCCGGGAAACGCCTTCCTCAATTCGGCGATTTTCTTCTTCGGCGGAGCATCGGTGAGGGACTCCCAGTTAGTGTGTCCGTTCTTGTCGCGCATTTCGCGCTTCCAAGTGCGCCACGCCAGGCGCGAGCGCTCGGTGTTCAGGTCTTCTTCCTGAAATCCGTAGGCCTTGGCGAAACGCAGCGCGCCTTCGCCCACCAGCATCATATGCTCGGTTTCCGCCAGCACCAACTGCGCAATTTTCGAAGGCGTCTTGATGCCGCGCAGCGCCCCCACCGCACCACCGCGCCGCGTGGGTCCGTGCATGCAACTGGCATCCAGCTCCACCACGCCGTCTTCATTGGGAAGACCGCCGTACCCCACGCTGGTATCGCGCGGATCCAATTCCACGATATTCACGCCGGCGATCACGGCGTCCAGCGTATCGCCCCCGCCCTTGATCAGCTCCATGGCCTTGGCGCAGCAGTTGATGCCGCCGTTGAAAGCGTTGGCACTGGATACCACAACCGGTTTGGGGCGTGCTTGAGCGGCGGCCCGCTGCGCAATGGGAAGCGCAGCCACGCCCAACATCACCGCCCGCCTGCTGAGACTCATATCTGTCATGAAGATTCCCCTTCCGCCTGTGGCGGCACAACGGTTGCCCGCCGGGTGCGAACGCAACGGAGCGCTGAATATGCGAAAGTTTTCACATTATGTCATACGCCAAGCGGGAGGGAGTAGTCCGGTGGCAAAGGCGCTCAGAGTTCAGCTCTCGGACTTCATTCGCTGGCGAGTGCCCGGCGCACTACGTCCGGCTCTTTCGCAATGACGGTCAAGTACGCGCGGGCGGCCGAGTCCGGCTGACGCCCACCCTGTTCCCCGCGACAGACGGCACTCTGGGAACCCATGTGCGGGAACGCACCTGATACACTGGGGCGCATGAGGGTCTCGACCATCGCATTGCTACTCCTCGCTCTGTGCGCCGCCGTGGCGCAGCAGAAGGGGAAGAAACCGGCGGACGTCGAGATTCTGGAAACCAAGGCGGTGCGCGAACTCACCAAAATCTCGGTGGATGGCAAGGTCCGGGTCACCGCCGAAAAGCCGCTGAAAGGGTTGGTCATCGTCTTCGATTTCCGCTCGGCGGAGAAAGAAGTCGTGACCAGCCAAAAGGCCATCATCGACGAAGAGACCCTGGAAACGGGAGTGGAAGGCGTCTTCCACTCCGAAATGGCCGATTCCGCGCGCGCCGTCCGTTATACCCTCCGAGCCTTCGACATACACGAAAGAGAGCTCCGCGTGGCCAATCCGGGCCCCTATCCTGTCGAATAGGCAAGAGCCCCCGCCCCTTTTTACAAAGTATTTACAAGTTCACCATCACCTCATACCGGCCCGCTCGTAGCATTAATTTAGACGCCAACTCAAGGAGGGCGCATGGCAATGCTTCAGGTAGGCAACGATCGTCAGGTGATGCCGTATTGCGACGAACACCTCGCGATGGACTTCACCCAACAGGCTGTGATACTAGACTCGGAGCGCATGATTTTGACCCGTAAGGAATACGATTTGCTGGCGTTATTGGTGCAGCACGCGGGCGAAATTATCCCGCGCGAAGCGCTTTTGATGCAGGTCTGGGGCTACGGCGTGGAGATTCGCACGCGCACGCTCGACGTCCACGTGCGCCGGCTGCGCAAGAAACTGGGCGGCTATGCCGATCAGTACATCGAGACCATCTTCGGCATTGGATATCGCTTCCAGCCGTTCCATGCCCCGCGGTTCTTTCAGACCCACGTGGCCAAACCGGCCATGGCGTTCGGCGCGTAAGCCCCGCGCATTACGTTTCTCCCGCGCCGCTTGAGCGGGCGCACAAAGGTGGCTGAATTGACACCCCCTTCTGGTGCTGTTAGCCTGAGTTTTCATGCCAGCCCCGCCCGCTCTCCGCTACACGCCCTTGCACTCTGTCCATCGTTCGCTCGGCGCCAGGATGGTGGATTTCGGCGGGTGGGACATGCCCGTCCAATACTCCGGAATCATCGACGAGCACAAAGCCGTGCGCAACGCGGTGGGCATGTTCGATGTCAGCCACATGGGCGAGATCGAAATTCGCGGGCGCGAAGCCGCCAAACTCACCGATACCGTCACCACCAACGCCGTCCACAAGTTGAAGCTCGGCCAGGCCCATTACTCCGGCCTGCTGTATGAGCACGGCGGCTTCGTCGACGACATTCTGGTCCACAAGGTGGCCGACGATCATTACTTCCTCTGCGTCAACGCCTCCAATCAGGATAAGGATTTCGAGCACATCGTCGCCCAGAACCATTTCGACGCCATCGTGGAGAATACCGGCGAGCGCTACGCACAGATCGCCATCCAGGGGCCCAAAGCCCGGGCGACCCTGCAAAAACTGACGCCGGTGGATCTCAGCGGCATTCAGTATTATTGGTTCGCCGACGGCGAAGTCTCGGGCACGCCCGCGCGCATCGCACATACCGGGTACACCGGCGAGGACGGTTTCGAAATTTACGTGCCGCCGGCCGATGCCGAACGGATGTGGAAGCTGGTGATGGATGCCGGCGCCGAATTCGGCATCAAACCCTGCGGGCTCGGCGCGCGCAATACCCTGCGGCTGGAGGCCAAGATGGCGCTCTACGGCCACGAAATCGACGCCTCCATCTCGCCACTCGAAGCCGATCTCGAGTGGATCGTCAAACTCGACAAGGGCGAGTTCGTGGGACGCGATGCGCTGCTCAAACAGAAGCAGAACGGTCTGCGGCGCAGGCTGATTGGTTTCGAAATGCGCGGCCGCGGGATTGGCCGCGATGGCTACGAAGTCTTCCTCAACGGCGCCGCGGCCGGTTGGGTCACCAGTGGCGGCCCGGCGCCTACCCTCAACAAGAACATCGGATTGTGTTACCTTCCGGCACAGCAGTCGGTTCCCGGAACCAGCATTCAAATTATGATCCGCAACCAGCCAGTGGATGCGGTGACGGTGGAGACCCCGTTTTACAAACGAGCGAAATAAATATGTATCCAGATAATTTCCGGTATACGAAGGAACACGAGTGGGTGCTCGCCGATGGCGACGCCGGCACTATCGGCATCACCGACCATGCGCAGCAGGAACTGGGCGACATCGTCTACGTGGACCTGCCAAAGGTGGGAACCAGAATCGAGGCGGGGAAATCGCTCGGCTCGGTGGAGAGCGTGAAGGCGGTTTCCGACATCTACGCGCCGGTCAACGGCGAGATCACCGAGATCAACGAATCCCTGGCCGATGCGCCGGAGAAGCTGAATACGGATCCCCACGGCGCGGCGTGGCTGGTGA
Source organism: Candidatus Solibacter sp. (assembly GCA_025361425.1). GTDB lineage: Bacteria > Acidobacteriota > Terriglobia > Bryobacterales > Bryobacteraceae > Solibacter. The sequence goes on from JANYAH010000067.1 coordinate 21,915, forward strand.
AAATCCGGCTCAGCAACCCGGAAGAGATTCAGCATCTGATGTCGGCGGCGGACTATCTAAGTTATGTAGGAGCCGAAAAGTAGTTGCGCTATCTTCCGAAATCCGCATCTGAGCGGCGGGCCATGCTGGAGACTTGCGGCGTGACTTCGCCTGATGAGTTGTTCGCCCACCTGCCCGAAGAGGTGCGGCTGAACCGGACCCTGAATCTGCCGCCGGGCATCTCCGAATACGAAATTGTGGAGTACTTCCGGAGCCGCGCGTCCCAGTGCGCCCTCGGCTACGCCAGCTTCCTCGGTGCCGGCGTGTACAACCATTTCCGTCCGGTGCTGGTGGATACCGTAGTTTCGCGCGGCGAGTTCCTTACGTCCTACACGCCGTACCAAGCCGAGATCGCGCAGGGCACGCTCACCGCCATTTTCGAATTCCAGACCATGATCTGCCAACTCACGGGCATGGACGTGGCCAACGCCTCAATGTACGATGGCTCCACTGCCGTGCCCGAGGCCGCCATGATGGCGGTGCGCGCCACCGGCAAGGCCCGCGTACTCATCGCCAAGAGCGTCCACCCTGAGTATCGCGAAGTGCTCAGCACCTACGCCAAACATCAAGCCATGCCGGTGGCGGAGTTCGGCTACGTGGCCGAATCCGGCAACCTCGATCTGGAAGACCTGGAGAGTAAGATGGACGCTCTCACCGGCGCGGTCATCATCCAGACGCCGAATTTCTTCGGCATCGTGGAGCAGGTAAAGGCGGCGGCGGAAATCGCCCACCGTCACGGCGCGTTGCTAATAGTGGTATTCACCGAAGCCGTGTCGCTGGGCCTGCTGGAACCGCCCGCCGACGCCGATATCGTCGCCGGCGAGCTGCAATCTTTCGCCATTTCGCCGAGCTACGGCGGACCGTACGCCGGCATCATTGCGACCAAGGAAAAATATATCCGGCAGATGCCGGGGCGGCTGGTCGGCCAGACCACCGATTCGCGCGGCAATCGCGCCTTCTGCCTGACGCTCTCCACCCGCGAGCAGCATATCCGCCGCGAGAAAGCGACTTCCAATATCTGCACCAATCAGGCGCTCATCGCCCTCATGGCGACGGTGTTCATGACGGTCTACGGAAAGCAGGGCCTGCGCGAACTGGCCGAGCAAAACCTAGCCAAGGCGCACTACCTCGCGGGCAAATTGAAGCCTCGCTTCAGTGGAAAATTCTTCAACGAATTCGTGGTGCGGGCCGAGGGCAAATCTCCGGAGGAGATTAACAAAACGTTGCTCAAGAAAAAGATTATCGGCGGCCTGCCGCTGGGCCGCTTCTACCCCGAATTGGCCGATTCCATGCTACTCTGCGCCACCGAAACGACCAAACGCGCGGACATGGACGCGCTCGTCGAGGTGCAGGCATGATCAAGAAGGTCACCACCCACCTCTCCCAAAATGAAGCGCTCCTCTTCGAGCGCAGTTCCCCCGGCAAGAAGGCCTACCAACTTCCCGAACTCGATGTCCCCGCGGTGGACGCTGCTGTGGCGCTCGGCGCCGAAAACGTGCGCCAGGAAATCGAAGGCTTCCCCGAAATCAGCGAGGTGGAAGCCATCCGCCATTTCACGCGCCTTTCCACCTGGAACTACGCTATCGATTACGGCATGTACCCGCTGGGTTCCTGCACCATGAAGTACAATCCGCGGATCAACGAGGTGGTGGCGCGTACCGAGGGTCTGGCCTGGGCGCATCCGTATCAGCCCGAGTCGCTGTCGCAAGGCTGCATGCAAGTCATGGAAAGCCTGGAAGCGGCGCTCGCCGAAATCTGCGGCATGGACGCAGTCACCCTGCAACCCGCGGCCGGCGCGCATGGCGAACTTACCGGCATCCTCTTAATTCGCGCGCTGCTGGAAAAGCGCGGCAACCCGCGCCAAAAGATCCTGATCCCGGATTCCGCGCACGGCACCAACCCGGCCAGCGCAGCCATCGCGGGGTACGCCGTGGAAAGCATTAAGTCCAGCGAGACCGGCGGGGTAGATCTCAGCGCCTTGGAACAACTGGTAACCGGCGACGTCGCCGCCCTCATGGTGACCAACCCGAACACGCTTGGCGTGTTCGAAAACAACATCGTCCGCGTGGCCGAAATTCTGCACAAGAAAGGCGCCATGCTGTACATGGATGGCGCCAACATGAACGCCTTGGTGGGCATCGCGCGCCCCGGCGATTTCGGCGTCGATGTGATGCACCTAAACCTGCACAAGACCTTCTCCACGCCTCACGGAGGCGGCGGGCCGGGTGCGGGCCCGGTCGCGGTGAAGAAGGTATTGGAGCCGTTCCTGCCCACACCGCGCCTCAAGCGCGCCGGCAAGAAACTGGCCTTCGACTACAAGCGCAAGCACTCCATCGGCCGCGTCAAAGCCTACTACGGCAACTTCGGCGTGCTGGTAAGAGCCCTCGCTTACATCCAGGCGCATGGCGGTCCCGGACTGCGCAACGCCACCATGGATGCCGTGCTCAACGCGGTCTACATCCGCAAGGCGCTGGAACCCTACTACGACCTGCCGTACCAATCGCCCAACATGCACGAGGTGGTCTTCAGCGACAGCCGGCAGGCGAAGCTCGGCGTCCGCACCGGCGATATCGCCAAGCGGCTGATCGATTACGGCTTCCACCCGTACACCGTCAGCTTCCCCATGATCGTCCACGGCGCGCTCATGATCGAGCCCACCGAAACCGAAGGCAAGCTCGAAATCGACAGCTTCATCGACGCCATGATCTCGATCGCGCATGAGATTGAGACCGACCCGCGGATGGTGAAGAACGCGCCTTATAACACCCGCACCAGCCGCGTGGATGAAGTCACCGCCGCGCGCAAGCCGGTGCTGCGATGGAAGCCCGCGTAGCGCGCCAATCCCTGCTGCTGTTGATGGGGCTGGTGCTGCTCATCCGGATCCCGTTCCTCAATCAGGCAATTCAGGGCGACGACCTCATTTATCTCACCGAGGCGCGGCACGCGCTGGTAGACCCGCTGCATCCCAGCGACGTGAATTACGTCTTCATGGGCGACGCGGTGGATCTGCGCGGCCACTCCCACCCGCCGGGCAATGCGTGGCCGCTCGCCGGGCTGATTCTCCTGTTCGGCGACGTCCGGGAGGTGCCGTTTCACACCGCGTACATCGTGTTTTCCATGATCGCGGTGTGGGCCATGTGGTCGCTGGCCCGCCGCTTTACTGGGCGCCCGCTGTGGGCCACGCTGCTCTTTCTCGCAGTGCCGGCGTTTGTGGTCAACGGAGGTTCGCTGGAAGCCGATCTCCCCTTCCTGGCCTTCTGGATGGCGTCGATCGCGCTCTTCCTTTCCGGCCGTCTCGCCATGGCGGCCCTCGCCATGGCCGCCACCACGATGATGGCGTATCAGGCCGTTTTCCTGATACCGATTTTGTTTTGTGGCATATGGCTCCGCCTTGTGCCGTGGGAAAGGCCCGCTGGCCTGCCGGCATGTGGAACACAAAGACAGGGTCGAAGAACCACCCCGCCCACCCGAGAATCCCCCGGGGCTCGCCGAGTTTTTCATGGGATTTCGCGGGCCGAAGGCCCATCACAACAGGCCGGGAGGCCTGTCCTACTTTATGCCACCCTGCTCACACCCCTACTCGTCTTCATCGCCTGGCAAATTTTCACGCGCCTCACCACCGGAACCATGCCCGCCGGCAAACTTGCCGAGTACTTCTCCACCTACGCCTTCCAGGCGATCGAGCACAAACTCCAGAACGCCCTGATGCTCTTCATCCATTCCTGGTGGATCGTCTTCCCCGCCCTGGTGCCCCTCACCGCGGCCTCCGCCTGGCGCAATCGCCGCGACCCCGGCACGCTATTCCTGCTCGCCTGGATGGGCATTTTCTTCGCCGGCGCCCTGGCTATCTTCTTTTCCGGATCCGCCCGCTACCTGTTGCCGATGGCCGCGCCGGTCGCCATCCTCGCCTCGCGCCTCTCCATCAAATGGCTCGCTCCCGCCTTCGCCATCCAACTCGCACTCGCGCTCGCTCTCGCTACTGTCAACTACCAGCACTGGAACGGCTACCGCGCGTTCGCCGCCGAGTTGCGTGCCCCGTCCGCCGGACGCCGCGTGTGGGTGGATAACGATTGGGGCCTCCGCTACTACCTGGAAAGCGACCACGCCCTGCCGGCGCGCAAAGGCCAACACACTCGGCCCGGCGACATCGTCGTGAGCAGCGAACTCGGGCACAACGTGGAGTTCACCGCTCCGCTTTCATTGCTCACTAGCGTCAACATCCGAGCCACACTTCCGCTGCGGCTCATCGGGCTGAATTCGCACTCGGGATACTCCACCGTGGATGAAGGCTTCCTCCCGTTCGGCGTGTCGAGTGGGCCCGTCGACCGGGTGATGGCGCGGGTCGTCATGGAGCGCCATGCCACGCGGGAATACCTGACAATCAGTTCGCCCGAAGCCGCCGAGCAGGTGGTTAGCGGCATCTTTCCCGCCGATCGCTGGATGTCTCAAGCCGGAGTCGTCGTCCTTAAAACCCCCGCCGTCCCCAAGAAAGTCCGCGCGGAGTTCTATATTCCACCGAACGCCCAAGCGCGCCACGTCACGCTCCTGCTCGATGGCCGCGAAATTGCTTCCCACACGTACGCGGGACCGGGGCCCTACACGCTCACTTCCGCTGAACCGTTCCAGGGCGCGACCGTGGAAATCCGCGTCGACCGCACGTTTACCGCGCCGGGCGACCGGCGCGCGCTCGGCATGGTGCTGATCGGCGTGGGTTTCGCCCAACAGTAGTGGCGGCTAAGAGTAGTATCCTAAATGCATGGGATGTGGAAGCGGTGGAAGCAGTTTCAACCAGATCGATAACGCCATCCGGCCAGGTGCGCGCAAGGTCTTTTGCGTGAAGTTCCAGAAGGAACTGGAGGGCATGGACGAGATCCCCTTCGAGGGGCATCCGTTGGGGCAGAAGATCTTCGACAACGTCTCCAAGGAAGCCTGGAAGATGTGGGTGGAGCACATGAAGATGCTCATGAACGAGTACCGGCTGAACCTCGGCACCGCGCAAGCCCAGGAATTCATCCTCGAACAGATGGACAAGTATTTCTTCGGCGAGGGTGCGCAACTGCCGCCCGATTTCGTCGCGCCTAAAACGAAGGCCTAAAGGTCTCTAGCGCAGTCGCAATGTGGAAGCGCAGTTCCGTGTGCGACCGCCGCAACGCAAGCTCCACCGCCTCCGCCGTATCTCCCCGCGCAAAAATGAACCCCAGATAACTGGACCCCTCCGGCAGAGGCATCAGCAACTGCCCCTCCGTCGCCGTAATGAGGACGTCCTCAATGTCGGGCACCGCCAACGCGCGTTCAATTCCTTCCACGCTCCGATAGATTCCGCCCTGGCGTGGCGTCGGAATCATCATCACGCCCGACGCCGGCCCGTCCACCTGCGCCATCCACACATTGCCACCCAGCGCGTGCACCAGAATCATTTCCTCCAGCGGAATCCCGTCGGCCATCCGGATGGCGCGCGCGCAGAGCCCGCCGATGGGTCGCGCGTGCACCTCCAGGATCCACGCGCCTTCGTCGTTGTAGCGCAGTTCCGCATGCACCGGCCCGTGCCACAGGCCAAGCGCCGCTGCCGCCTGTGCGGTGGTCTCCGTCAACGCCGCCTGCACCGCCGCCGTTTCGCGCGAAGGCGTGACGTAGATGGTCTCTTCGAAAAACGGCCCTTCCAGCGGATCCGGCTTATCGAAGATGGCGAGGGTCTGGAGCTTTCCGCCCGTAACCAAGCCCTCCACGGCGAATTCGCGCCCCGGAATGTAGCTTTCCACCTGTAGGTCGCGCTCGCCCATCTTCGCAATCCGCCGGAACGCCGCCACAAACTCGCTCGCATCGTTGGCGCGGATCACGCCCCGGCTGGCCGAAAGTCCCAGCGGCTTCAACACGCAGGGATAGGGCGCACGCGCGGCCAGCACCGCCGGGTCATCCGATAAGCTCGCCCGGAAAAAAGCGGGCACGCGCATTCCCGCCGCCTGAAACAACTGGCGAGAGAGGTGTTTATCGTGGCAGGCGCGCGCCGCTGCCAGAGGGTGGAACGGCACGCCGAGCATCTCTGCCGCCGCCGCTGCCAGCACCGCCGGACGGTCTCCCACAGCCGCCACTCCATCCACGTGCAAGCCGCGCAGCGCCTTGAGCGATTCCTCAATCTGATCGAACTTTACCGCGATGGCGCGGTCGCCCCATGGGTCGTCGAGGATGTGGCAGCGATCCGTCGCCAAGGTGACGTCCACCCCGAGCCGCCGCGCCGCATCCGCAAAGACGCGGATCTGGTACCCCGTAGTCGCCGCAAACAGGAGCAAATGTTTCGCCACTGGTCCGTCTCACCCCTGCGCTTCGGCTTCGCGTTCCAGGCTCTCGCGGTCCAAAATGCGCAACTGGTGCCCCTGAATCTGCAACAGACCTTCGGCGCGGAAACGCGCCAGGTTGCGGGACACCACTTCGCGCACGGTGCCCAATCGCGACGCCAGTTCCTGATGGGTCAGTGTCAGGTCGAACTCGTCGGCGCCGGCCTGCCGGGAGATATCGAGCAGGAGGCGTGCCAGACGTTGCGTGACGCTGCCGAAAGTCATCGATTCCACCACGCCTACCAGATGCCGCAGGCGCTGGCCCACCACCGCCAGCAGCTTTAACGCCACATCGGGGAACTGCCGGCAGACCTGGTGGAAGTCGCTCTTATTGATGAACAGCGCCACCACAGGCTCCACCGCGCGAACCGACGCCGGATAGGCTCCGCCATCAAATAACGGCAGTTCGGCCACGGTGCTGGGGGCCGTCTCCAGCGAGAGCATCATTTCGCGGCCGGCCGCGGAGGTTTTGAAAATCTTGACACTACCGTGGGTCAGCAGGAAAATGCCCGTACACGGTTCGCCTTCCCAAAACAGCATCTCGTTCTCCGCGAACCGGCGCTCCACAGAGCGCTGCGCCAGGGCCAGAATCTCGCTCTCACTCAGGCCCGCAAACAGCGCCATCTGCGAGAGCGATTCGTGTTTGAGCGGCATTCCGGTTGGTCTCCTGGCCTAGCGGTCGTGTGGATGAGAATGCTCGCGATACGCGTTCACGGGAATCGCGCAGCCGCTTTCCGAAATCGCGCAGCTCACGTGTTCGAATTGCACGGTGGTGTGCGCGATGCCGAACCGCCGGTCTAGAAGTGCGTTCAGACTGCGCAAAATGGTATCGCTGGCCGAAGGCGGCACGTCCTCTATCAACACGTGACAACTCAGTGCGTGCGTGTTAGACCCAAGGCTCCAGATGTGCAGATCGTGTACGCCCAGGACGCCCTCCACACTGCCCATCGCCTGCGCTACGTCCGCCAGTTGGATGCCGCGCGGCAGGCCCTCCAGCAGAATATTCAGCGATTCGCGGATGATATCCCACGCCGTCCACATAATCAACAACGCAATCAGAATCGAAAGGATGGAATCCAGCCGCATCCACCCGGTATAGCGAATCGCCACCGCGCCCAGGATGATCGCGATTGAGCCGAGCGCGTCACCCAGCATGTGCACGAAGGCGCTGCGGATGTTGATATCGTTGCGGCTGGCCGCGCGCAACGCCAGCATGATGGAGCCGTTCACAGCGAGCCCGAGTCCCGCCACCAGCATCATGATGGTCTCATTCACCGGCTCCGGAGCGCGCAGTCGCAACACACTCTCGTACAGAATCCAGACCGAGAGCGCCACCAGCGTCAGCGCATTGACGAACGCCGAAAGAACGCTGGCCCGATGATAGCCGTAGGTTTTGGTTTCGTCCGCCGGCTTGGATTGCAGGTAGAAGGCGGCCCACGCGAGGCCCAGCGCCAGGGCGTCGGTGAAATTGTGACCCGCATCGGACAAGAGCGCCAGCGAGTGCGCCCGTAACCCCGCAATCAGCTCCACAAGAACGAACGCAGTGGTGGCCACCAGCGACCACCGAAGAATGCTTCCGGTCGCGTGTGCGTGCCCGTGACTGTGTCCGTGTGAGTGCACCCTGTCTCTTCAGTGTACACGGGCGGCTAAGCCGCGGAAGACGGGGAGACCGCTTCGTTTTACGCCAAGGCGACTTCCTCCCCGGCCCAAGAAGTAACTAGAACTTGCCCAACTCCGCGGCTAGCGCGTCGATGCCGCGCTTGCGGTAGATGTCAGTCAGGCGCTGCTCTTCGGCGGAGGGCGGCAGCACCTTCAGCAGAAGCGCGTTGTCCAGGTTTTGCCGGTTGGGCACCCAGATTTTGCCGTCGGCGAATTCCACCTGGTTGACGAAGCCCACCATCTTCCGCACGTTCACGGGCTGGCCCTTGGCGGAGAAACTTAGCGTGGTTTCCTGTAGCAGGCGGGCGCTTTGCCCCGGCGGCAGGACGAGGTCGGAATCTGCTGATGGCAGCGATCCGGCCATATATTGTTTACCCGACGAGTCGCTCACAATCCAGCCCATCTCCACATACTTCACGGGCCGATTGCTCTTATTGCGCACCTCGATGCGCGGCGTGCGCGCCTCGTTGCCAGAGATCCGCGCCGAGCCATTCATCGGCTCCACGGGGGAATCGGGGAATCGCAGAAAGGCGAACTCGGCGGTGTGCTCGGGCCCGGTAGCGGCGCTGGTCACGGCGCGGCCGGCGCGCCTCACGGAGACTGCGAGCTGCGAGACTTCGCTCTGTCGCGCCATGCTCTCCAGCATTTCGCGCTGCAAGCCGGCGCTGCCGGTTTGGGCTAGGATACGCTTGAAATGTTTGCGATCGCGCTGCGCTTCCATCTCGCAGGCCGTCATGGTGCGGCGCGAGTTGAGGCGGTCGGGCCCGAAGAAGCTCAGGTCCTGGAACAACACGCCGTCCAGATCCACTTGAACCAGCGGCCCTCCGGTGACATGCGACGGGCGCATGAGTTGCATATCGATGCGCACCTGGAAGGTCTCGCCCGGTCCCACATTGAGACTGGGATAAGTGACGGAGCCTTTGCCGCCGAGCGTCACTTCCTGGGCCACCACGCGCAGGGTCACGCCGTGGATGCGATGCGGTCCGTTATTGCGCAGCGTCGCCGACATGTGCAGATCCAGCGCCAGCGCCGCGCCGCGCGCCGTGGCGCGCGAATCGGCCACGGTGAACGATTGCAGCGCGAGAGGCGAATTGTCCGGCAGATTGATGTTGACTGCTCCGGGCGGGATGGCCGCGTCCTGTGCCAGCAGACTGGCCGCGCCCACCAACACCATTGCCGCCGTCAGGGTTTTCACGTTACTCCACATATACTTTCGTCATCGTTACATAGCCCGTTTCCGGGTCCGTGTAACGAGCTCCCATGGTTCCTTGCGCGCTTACCGTGTAGGTCACGCTGCTTGCACCGGAGTGCATCAGCCCAAATCCCTGGTCGCCGGAGCGCCGCTGAATTCCATCCTCCGTGGCCTGCGCCATCGGCTCATTCGATCTGGCCGGCCCACTCGATACGTCCGGCCCCGGCGCGGGACGCTCCAGCATCAGGCCCGTCACCATCAGCGCCAGGACGCTCGCCAGTGCCAGAGTGGCGCGGGCGCCGCTGAACAGCGGAGCGTGGCGCATTGGCGCATCGCTCGACCGCACGCACTCACCGGCGGCCAACCCCAGGCGGATATTGGCACTCATCTCCGCCGCGATGCGGTTCCACGGTACTTCGGGGATCTGGTTCAGTTCCGGCAGCGTCTCGCGGAAGTCGCCGAATGCGGCCACTTCCGCGGTGCAGCGATCGCAACCAGCCAAGTGGCGCGCCGTCTTCCACCGCGCCATCCAGCCCAGATCGCCGCCGGCGTGCAATGCCAAAATTTCCTCACTCGGGTGCTTCATCTTGCTACCGCTTCCTTCTTTTCATGTACCGCCGCAGTTTCGTGCGCGCGTTGGCAATATGCGAACGCACCGTAGCCTTAGAGCAAACCAGTATGCTCGCAACTTCCTCCGCGGGCAAACCCTCCACATCGCGCAACAATAATGCCTGCCGTTCGCGCGGGCTCAACAAACGCAATCCGTCTTCCAGGTATTCGCGATGCTCGCCGCGTAGCAGTTCCTGTTCCGGACTTTCGGCGTGGCTCACCGGAGCCTCGTCGAGTTCACAAAACGTGGCGCGGGAATTGCGCCGCAAGAAGTCAATCGCGGTGTTTGTAGCGATTCTCGACAACCAGTGCGCGGCCTTCCGTTCGTCCTTGAGCTGCTCCTGGTGCTGCAGCGCCTTGATGAAGGTTTCCTGTGTTAAATCCTGCGCGTCCGCGACGTTGTCGACAATTCGGTAAATCTGCACAAAGATCCGCCGTAAGTGTTCAGAAATAAAGCGGTTTTGCCGGTCTACCGCTTCCAGGCCGGACTCGACGACTTCGCTCATCTGTCTACAAACGGCGATTTCCACTGGCTTCCTACCAAAGATGACGCCGAAAGACGCAAAACGTGGATAGGAAAGCGCGTGGTCCGCGCTAACGCCATTCTACCCCGGACTGCCGCCGGCCAACGGTGCCGGCGCGGAACATCGCCTCAGCACCCCCACCCCGAGGTGCTTTCGGTTAAGCTGGGGGTGTTCAGGAAGGTAAGGCGCCTATGAAGCTCGCAGAACGAATGTCCCGCATCGGCGTTGAATCGGCTTTCGACGTTCTGATGCGCGCCCGTGCGCTTGAAGCGCAAGGCCGCAGCGTGATTCACCTGGAGATCGGCGAGCCCGATTTCCCGACTCCCCCCCATATCGTCGAAGCCGCCAAGCAGGCGCTCGACGAAGGTTGGACTCACTATGGACCCACGCAGGGCCAACCCGAATTGCGGGAAGCCATCGCCGCCCACATTTCGCGCACGCGTGGCATTCAGGTAGAGCCGCGGCACGTATCGGTAGTACCCGGCGGCAAGCCGATCATCTTCTTCCCCATGCTGGCGCTGCTCGAACCGGGCGACGAAGCGATCTATCCCAACCCGGGGTTTCCCATCTACGAATCGATGATCCGCTTCTGTGGCGCCACGCCCGTGCCCATGCCTCTCGAAGAGAGCCGCGGCTTCTCCTTCGACTTGAACCTGTTGGAGCACCTGTTGACCGATCGCACCAAGATGGTGGTGCTGAACTCGCCGCAAAACCCCACCGGCGGCGTGATTCCGCGCGAAGACCTCAAGGCGATCGCGGACCTGCTGCGCGAGCGCGACGTGATGGTGCTGAGCGATGAAATCTACTCGGAAATTTACTACGGCGAGCCGCCCGCTTCGATCGCCGAATTCCCCGGGATGCTGGAGAAGACCATCATCCTTGACGGCTTCTCCAAGACCTACGCGATGACCGGATGGCGCCTGGGCTACGGCGTGATGCCGGAGTGGCTGGTGGAGGCGGTCAACAAGCTGATGGTGAACTCCAATTCCTGTACCGCGAGTTTCACGCAGCGCGCCGGCATCGCGGCGCTGACCGGGCCGCGCGATTGCGTGGACGCAATGGTGGCCGAGTTCCGCTGCCGCCGCGACATCATTGTCGCCGGGCTGAATCGGATTCCCGGATTCCACTGCGCTCTGCCCGGCGGGGCGTTTTACGCCTTCGCTAATGTGACAGGCACGGGGATCAGTTCCAGGGAACTCGCGGATTACCTGCTGTATGAGGCCGGTGTCGCCGGGCTCAACGGAGGATGCTTCGGTGAGTACGGCGACGGCTACATCCGTTTCAGCTACGCCAATTCCCAGGAGAAGCTGAGGGAAGCGGTGGCCAGAATTCAGAAAGTCTCGGCGCGTTGGGAAACGGCCGTGGCGACGCGCTGAACGCAGCCCGTGCCACAAATGGGATGCCGCTTGCTTTGCGCCGTGGAGTCAAACCGAGCCGCCATCTTCCGATCTGAGCCGCGACTTGTAGGAGAGCGGTCTTTCAGAGCGTGAGGGGACTTCGGGCCCGCGCAGGTTCACTGCTATTAGTAGGGCGTGATGTAGCCCAGTGACGGTGGCCTCTCAGCCAATCAATGTTGAAACACGCTGACGGCGCATCCGGGCCACCACTGCCAGACCGGCCAAACCAGTTCCGAGCAGAACGTACGACCCCGGCTCGGGAACTGTGCTATCGGCAGGCTGGGTCGGAACGAAGGACTGGACATTAGTCAAACTAGAGTTGAGACTCCCAGTCACCCGGTTCTGTAAAGTTGCGTAGCCGCCGACAATCGGGCTTATGGCGAATAGTGTGCCCTGCATGTTCAACTCGTATGGAGAACCCTGGAACATGAAATCGCTGACGAAAAAGAATCCATGGAAGCTGCCGTCTTTGTATTGGATAGCGGCGGATTGAATCGCGGCGGGCTCCACAACAGCGGAGCCGAGGTCGAAGGCTATCCCGCCACCCAGGTTTAGATAGAAGGCAGTCGCATTCGGAATATTCACGATGTCCGGAAAGTCGGAGAAGAATACATTCGCATAACCCGTCCCAGCAGCGGGAACAAGCTGGTCATCGAACACGAAACTACCCCCCACCGCACCACTCTGGCTAATGACGCTATTGAATGGCGCCTGCACATTCGCAGAACCCGGCGAAAGGTTACCAGTGAAGGTTGCACTGTGATAGGTACCCGCAAGTGCGGCGATCCCGGTGACACTCATGAGCGCGAACAGACGTATTGCGCGGCATTGGGAAAACATTCTATATCTCCGTTTCTATGTGAGACCTTCTGCCCGACGCTCTTGTGAAGTCTAGGCTCTTTGGCTCATTTGTGAGTATCCCATATCAAGGCAATGCCCAGAGTACTGAATCCGGTTGTCAAGTACTGCGAGAAGTCCTGCTAGAAGTACTACTAAGTACTCCACACGACGTCGAAGCTGGGGAAGCGTCGGACAATTTCGGACGGGTCGGCCGTTTCGAAGAACAGGGTGAGCGCCTCAGTGAGGTTGACGAAACCCTCGTCCTCACGTCGGATG
>JANYAH010000069.1 GCA_025361425.1 Candidatus Solibacter sp.
GACCAGCAGCCTGCCAGCACGTATCTAAGAGGCTCGGGCTTTCCCAGCCCCTGGAATGGATCCCGCATCACTGCCTCGACCAGATCCAGCACTCTGATTGCGGTACTGCGTTCGGTTTTGACCCAAAAACTTAGGTCCTCCCGGAACTCAGGTTGAAACACCGCGACCCGTTTAGGATCTCGCTTCACCTAAGATCTCTCGACGCAGTCCGGCGGCTGTTCCAGGCTTGGTCCGCCCTTGCTCCGCTCGTCGCAATGCCGATTGGAGACGCCGGGCGTTGCGTGGCGACCGTAACAGGTGTGCAGTTTCCAGGAGACCGGCGAGTTCGGTGGCCGGAAGAAGGGCGACGTCGCGCGCTCCCCGCCGCCGAACGATCACGGTTTCCTGCTGGTCCACCACCCGATCAAGAACGCTGGCCAGATTTTCACGGAGGCTGGTGTACGTCGTTTCACTCGGCATGAAGCACCCAATTGGTAGTGTACAGCATTCCTGTACGGGAAGCGGAGATCACGGGATTCGCTCAGACATCAAGATTTACCCGAGGCGCCCGAATGTGCTCTCCCGAGACGACTTGTGGGGAATAATCTGGCCGACCGACAGCATACTGCCGACAAGACCCGCTGTTCTTCGAAACATCGGTGTCCCCGCCAACGTTTACCCTCTTTAATCGTCGGATAATTAAAGCGTGCAGGAACGGCTAAGAGGAAAGTGAAGCGATCCGGGCGTACCTCATCGACGATGGCAGTGTATTGGCGTCGAGGAACTGAACGAGTTGGACACCTGCCAAATGTGCGAGAGCGCTGAGATACGTTACGCCCACCACATGGACCATCCCAATTACCCGACGGAGTTGATCGTTGGCTGCCACTGTGCACAACATATGGAAGAGGACTATGCCGCCCCACGCGCAAGGAAGGCTAGGCTGCGCAACGCGTTTGCGGCTAGACAGAAGTGGTTGTTACCTGAATAATGCACGGGCACACTTCGATTCTGCCGAGTCTGGCGACTAGGCCATGGTCGCGCATTTCTTCTGCTAGTGGTCTGCGGCGAGCAGATTAACCATTATCCAGCACGGTGCGAGCGCGCTTTACTTTTTCCAGGATGTCTGCTGCCTTAGCAGTCCAAACGAAGGGTTTTGGCTTGTCGTTGTGCTTGTCGATATAGTCGCCGATCGCCATGATCAGTTCCTCGACATCGCGGAAGATCCCACGTCGGAGTCGCTGCACAGTGAGATCGCGGAAGAACCGCTCGACCATGTTGAGCCAAGAACTACTGGTCGGAGTGAAGTACATGTGAAAGCGCGGATGACGTGCCAACCACTTCTGCACTTTCGGATGCTTGTGCGTGGCGTAGTTATCGGCGATCAGGTACAATTCCTTGTTCTGCGGCGTCACATCGTCGATCACCCGCAGGAATTTCAGCCACTCTTGATGACGGTGCCGCTCGTCGCACATGCTGATCACAGAGCCGTCCAGTGTGCTCATGGCGGCAAATAGAGTGGCGGTGCCGTTTCGCTTGTAGTCGTGCGTCATAGTTCCGCAGCGACCCTTCTTTAGCGGGAGCCCAGGTTGCGTGCGGTCAAGGGCTTGGATCTGGCTCTTCTCATCGGCGCAGAGCACGATGGCGTGTTCCGGCGGGTCGAGATAGAGCCCAACGATGGCTTCCAGTTTCGCGGCAAACTCTGGATCATTGCTGACCTTGAACGTGCGCGACAGATGCGGCTTCAAGCCATGCTTGTGCCAGATACGGCGCACGCTCTTCTCACTGAGCCCCGCCGCTTCCGCCATCGTGCGGGTACTCCACTGGGTCGCGTTAGCGGGCTTCTCCTGCGTGGTTTTCCTGACCACCTCTTGCACTTTGGCAGCGGTGATGGTTGGTGCCCGGCCAGGACGTGGGGCGTCCCTCTCCAGACCCGGCAAGCCGAGTCTTAAGAATCGCTTCCGCCAACGAGCCGCCTTCTGGTTGCTGATGCCAATCTCGGCGGCGATCTCCAGATCCTGTTTGCCGTCTGCTGCCAATAGAACTACCCGCGCTCGTTCGACTTGCCGGGCAGGCAACGACCGGCCTCGCGCCCACTGTTGCAGGGCTCGCTTCTGGTCTTCGGTCAACTCAACAAGGGGTGCGACACGCATGCGCTCGTCTCCTGATTATAGAGACGCAGCCAAGGCGTTATTAGTTACTATTTAGGCCGCACTACACTAGCTAGGCAGGCTCCCCTTAGTAGGCAACCCGAGACGGTGAAATCGCATCCTCATCACCGCGCGTGTTCGCAGCTTGATCTCGCCGCGCCCAGTACACTGTGTCGAGATTTCATTACTGCTTCTCTCCTCCTGATTTCAGCAGCCTTGACTGCCTGCGGTCCCCAGTCCGCAACCTCAAGCGGGATTGGCCACGTTCTCTTATTCACTGGCACTGGAACCTCTCCTAACGATGTAACAGCCATCGAAACAATCCTGAACAGCAGCCACCTCAACTACTCGACTGTGAACTCTTTCCAGTTGAATGCCATGGCCGAACCACAGATTTCCCGGTACCGCCTGCTCGTTGTGGCCGGCGGAAAGTTCGTTGACATGGGCAACAGTCTAACAGCGAGCACGACCGCGAACGTTCGCAACGCTGTGAAGGCTGGTATGAATTACCTTGGAATCTGTGCTGGCGGTTTCCTGGCAGGCAGTCTCCCTGCCCCCTACAACACCTTCAATCTGAGCTCGGGTGTGCAATTCGGCTTCTACTCCGCCGGTACCCGCAAGGCAGCGGTGAGGATTACTATGGCTGAAGGGCCAGCACTCGATCAATATTGGGAGGACGGCCCTCAATTTGCCGGCTGGGGTGAGGTTGTCGGCAAGTATCCAGACGGAACCCCCGCAATCGTCGAAGGGTCCGTCGGACAAGGTTGGGTAATTCTTAGCGGCGTTCACCCAGAGGCACCAGCAAGTTGGCGGCGAGGAATGGCCTTTAATACACCGGCGAGTGCCGATACTGCGTACGCAGGAACGCTTATCGTGGCAGCGCTTAACCGGGCGCCGCTACCGCATTACTGAGACTGATCCGCCACCCTCACCCCATTCGCCTGCTAACCAACGCCCCCCAACCTCACTTCCACCGTGTGGTCCCGCCCGTCGTCCACCAGCGGAATCGCCACGCCCGCCCGCGCCTCACCGTCAATCGTCATCGCCGCCTCACCTGGCCCTTGCAAAATCGAAATGTGATACACCGTCTCGCCGTGCCGGTAGTGCATCTTGAACCCTCCCCATCCCGCGGGCAGACAGGGTTCGAAGTGCAGCCGGTCCACCTCCAGCCGAAGCCCCAACAACGATTCCGTGATCAGGCGGTACATCCACCCCGCCGACCCCGTGTACCAGGTCCACCCCCCGCGGCCTATATGCGGCGGTACGGCGTAGACATCGGCCGCCACCACGTACGGCTCTACCTTATAAACCGCCATCCCCGTCGCGGTCTTCGCGTGATTCACCGGGTTGATCATGGCGAACAGCTCCCAGGCGCGCGGACTGTCCCCCAGCCGCGCGAACGCCATCGCCGCCCAAATCGCCGAGTGCGTATACTGCCCGCCATTCTCCCTTACGCCCGGCAGGTAGCCTTTGATGTAGCCCGGGTTCAGATCGCCTTTGTCGAACGGCGGATCCAACAACTGCACCAACCCGCGATCCCGCCGCACTAGGCGTTCGTCCAGCGCCTTCATGGCGATCCGCGACCGCTCGGCGTCGCCCGCGCCAGACAGCACACTCCAGCTCTGCGCCACCGAATCGATCTGGCATTCCGCGTTCTCAGCCGACCCCAGCGGCGTCCCGTCATCGAAGTACGCGCGGCGGTACCAGCCGCCATCCCAAGCACTGCGCTCGATGTTGGCCCTCACCTGCGCCGCCTCTTGCCGGCAGCGTTCGGCAAACACCGCATCGCCCCGCGCGCCCGCCAGCCCCGCGAACTCCCCCAACACCGCGCACAGGAAGAATCCCAGCCAGACGCTTTCGCCTTTGCCGTGGATGCCCACCAGGTTCATCCCGTCGTTCCAATCGCCCGAACCCATCAGCGGCAGTCCGTGTTCGCCGAACCGCAGGCCGTGCAGGATGGCCCGCGTGCAATGCTCGTACAGGCTGGCCGTCTCGTCGGATCGCACCGGCAAATCGTAGTAGGAATCTTCCTCGGCATCCACCGGCCGTCCTTCCAGGAAGCGCACCGGCTCCTCCAGCACCCCCGTATCGCCCGTGCTCATCACGTAGCGGCACGTCGCCAGGGGCAGCCAGAGATAGTCGTCCGAACATTGCGTGCGCACTCCGCGCCCCTCCGGCGGATGCCACCAGTGTTGTACGTCTCCCTCGCGGAACTGCCGC
>JANYAH010000093.1 GCA_025361425.1 Candidatus Solibacter sp.
GGAAGGAAGCCACCGCGTTGCGCGAGAAGGTGGCGGAACTCACTGCGGCAAATGCGCGGAACCTGGTGTTCAACCTGGGAGGCGTGGATTACATCGATAGCACCGGCCTGGGGGCACTGGTCATGTGTGTGACCACGATGCGCAAAGCCGGCGGCAACGTCAAACTGGTCAACCTCAACAAACGCAATATCGAGTTGCTGGTGATGACCCGGCTGGCCACCTGTTTTGAGATTTTCGCCGACGAGGGCGACGCGGTTGGCAGCTACTACCCGGACCGCAAGGTCAAGACCTTCGACATTCTGGAATTTGTGAACAAAATGAAGACCGAGGAATAGGCGCCGATGGCACTGGTGGTCATCGGAGGTGTCGCCGCGGGGCTGAGCGCGGCGGCGCGCGCGCGGCGGATTGATCCGCATCTAGAAATCATCGTTTTGGAAAAAGGCCCCGTCATCTCCTATGGCGCGTGCGGGCTGCCGTATTTCGTGGAGGGCCGCGTCCGCGAGGTCGCGGACCTGATCGCCTACACGCCGGAGCAGTTCCGCAAGCAGCGGAATATCGATGTGCGGACTGGCGCGCGGGTGATCGCGATTTCCCATCCGCGCCGCGAAGTGGTGCTGGAAGCGGGCGCCAAAGTGCCGTATGAAAAGCTCGTGATCGCCACCGGGGCGCGCGGCGGGCTGCCGGATCTGCCGGGTTCGCAATTGCCGCACGTGTTCACCTTGTACACCCTGGATGACGCCGAGCGGATGCGCCGCTTCCTGCGCGAGCGAAGGCCTGAGAGTGCGGTGGTGGTGGGCGCCGGATACATCGGCATAGAGGCCGCCGATGCGCTGCGGCGCAACGGACTGCGGGTGACCGTTCTGGAGCGCTCGGCGCACGCGCTGCTGCGCGACGACGAGGGTTTCACAGGGGAGGTGCGAAAGCAATTGGAGCGCCACGGCGTGGAGCTGCGCACCGGCGTGGGCGTGACCGCGATTGAGCCAGACCGGGTGGCCGGCGTTCCGTGCGAGATGGTGGTTCTGGCGGCGGGCTTTCACCCCAATGTGGAACTCGCCGCCGCGGCCGGAATCGAGATTGGGCGCAGTGGCGCCATTCGCACGGACGACCGGATGGAGACCAATCTGCGCGGGGTGTTCGCCGCCGGCGATTGCGCCGAAGTCACCCATCTGGTGACTGGCCGCCCTACCTGGATTCCCCTCGGCACTACCGCCAACAAGGCGGGCCGGGTAGCGGGGGCCTGCGCCGCGGGCGCCAGCGAGCGCTTCGCCGGAATCGTGGGGACGTCGATTGTCAGCGTCTTCGGCATGGGCTTTGCCACCACCGGGTTTTCGGTGGTTGAGGCGCGCGCGCAGGGCTTTTCGCCGGTAGTGGCACGCATCGAGGCCAACTCCCGCCCGCGCTATTACCAGGGGGTGAAGACGATGGTGGAGCTGGTGGCCGACCGCACCACGCGCCGCCTGGTGGGCGGCTCGGTGATCGGCGAGGATGGCGCGGCGGGCCGCATCGACGTAATTGCTACCGCGCTACAAACCCGCATGCGGGTGGACGAGTTCGAACAGTTGGACCTGGCCTACTCGCCCCCGTTCGCTCCGGTGTGGGACCCGATCCTGATCGCCGCCCAGCAGTTACTCAAGGAACTCTAGCGTAAGGCAACTGCCTTGCGGCGCGAAATACAAAACTAACATCTATTGGCCTCTCCGCGTGTTCGAACGCATCGGCGTGTACCGCGGCACGGTGGACTTACTTTCGTCGTGGCCCGTCCATCTTTTCCACCCTCACTGTTCTTCGTGATCCAAGATGAGAGCCTGCGGGCGCAGGCCCCTTCTGCCGAAGTGGCTGAGGGCAGTGCTAAGCAAATCAATCATATCTTTGGCTGATGAGATATGAAACTGCGCCCGCCCACCTACCCGCACGCCTTACTGCTTCGCCACCGCCGCCGCCACGCCCTTCAGCGTGTAGCTGAAGCTCCGCTCCTCGCCCGACGGAATCCGGTACGGTGTCATCGGGTAGGCGTTCGGGCTCCAGCTATCGATGCCACCGGCGCCCATCTGCACGGCGTCCAGATTCAAGTAAGTCTCCGGATGCCGCTTCATCTGGAAGGTGTACCCGGCGCGCTCCATATCGGTCTTCGTGTAGTGCCGCGCCGTCACGTTCAGCGGCGCGCCGCCCGTCGCCAGAATCCCGATTCCCGCCGCGTTGGTCAGCTTCACCCAGCGGACATCGGTCTTATTTCCGTTCTCCTGCGGGCGCATGTACTCCACCCACTCCTTGTCCACCGTGCTGCGATACACGCCGATGCGTTCGAAGGCGCGGTCGATCTGCGTCTCTTTCGGACCGCGCCCGTACCACGCAAGATTCTCAAAGCCCGGAGCCACCACCAATTCCGTCCCGAACCGCGGCATCATGGCGAGCTTGTCCGTGCCGGGCTTATAGGCGCACTCCACTTGGATGGTGCCATCCCCGTGGACGGTGTACGTCATCGCATACGTCGCGCCCACCACTGGCAGGCCTGCCAGCACCGTCACCTTCGCCGTGGACCCATCGACCTTCTCCACGCGAACTTCCTTTACGTCCCAGCGCGGCCCCGCCTCGCGCCACAGTTCGATGTTCACGCTCTTGTTCGTGGCTGCCGATCCGCGGAACACCTTCCAAGCGCCGCGATCGTTATTGGTGGGCGCGCGCCAGAAGTCTGGCATGGGACCACGCTCCAGCACGGTCACACCCTGATAGCGATATTCCGTGAGCACGCCGGCCTTCTTGTCGAAGCGCACCGAGAACCCCTTACCGCTGATGGTCGCGGTCTCCTCGCCATCCTTCACCTCCAGCGCCGCCGTCACCGGCTTGGCTTCGCCCTTCGGTTTGGAGACTGGCAGCGCGAACTGGCCCCACGCGATCTCGTGCCCCAGCGGCGCCCACGATGTCTCGCGCTTGAGCGCGAAGCTGACATTCAGCCAGTACTCCACCCCCGGCTGCGCATCGGTCTTGGGCATCGGGAGGCGGAACTCTTTCTCCTCGCCCGGCGCAATATCAAGCGCCGGCATCTTGCCGCTGGCCACGGTCTTGCCGTCCGCTTTCACCTCCCACGTGCCCTGTGCCAAGTCCTTGGGATTGGTGAAATCGAACCAGTTCTTCACCTTGATGCGCCCGTCCGCCAGATCCACCGCCGAGACATGCAGGTTCCGGTAGACATACTTGATCGCGTACAACCCGGGGTGCGGCGTGCGGTCGGCCGCCACCAGCCCGTTATTGTTGAAGTCGTTGTCGTTGCGGATGCCGGTCTTGTCTTCCCACCATCCGCCATACGCCAGGAAGGTGCTCGCGGAGGTATTGGATTTGTACTCGCCCGGAATCGGCAGGCGGATCCCCTGATCCACCCAATCCCACACGAACGCTCCCTGCGCGTTGGTGCCGGAGTAGAAAATGTCCCAGTATTCCTTAAGCCCGCCGCTGGAATTCCCCATGGCATGCGAGTACTCGCAGAGAATCAGCGGCATCTCGGGACGCAGCGCCGCCAGACGCTTCACGTCTTCCGGCCTGGGGTACATGAAGGAATTGATGTCGGCGTTGCTGCCGCCATGACTCGTCGCGCCCTCATAGTGGAAGGGTCGCGAAGGGTCGCGCTGCTTGGTCCACTGGTAGGCCGCGGCGGCGTTTTGCCCATCGCCGCTCTCATTGCCCATCGACCAGAACACCACGCTGGCATGATTCTTGTCGCGCTCCACCATGCGCTCCACGCGGTCCAGATAGGCCGTCTGCCATTCCGGGTCGTTGGTCAGGCGATTGCGAGTGTCGTTGCCGTAGTGGTGGTTTTCGATGTTGGCCTCATCCATCACGTAGATGCCGTAGCGGTCGCACAGGTCGTACCACACCGGCGAATTCGGATAGTGCGAGGTGCGCACCGCGTTCACATTGAACTGCTTCATGATCTTGATGTCTTTGATCATGGATTCCACGGGTACCACCTTGGCAGTCAGCTCGCTGTGCTCGTGGCGGTTCACGCCCTTCACCAGGATGGCGCGCCCGTTGATCAAAAATCGCCCGCCCTTGATCTCCACACGCCGGAAGCCCACGCTTTGCGGGATCACTTCCAGCACGTTGCCCGCGGGACCCTTCACCGTCAGCAACAACCGATAGAGATACGGATCTTCCGCCGACCATTTGCGCGGATTTGCCGCCGGCACCGCGATCTCGGTCGCGGTCTCGGCCTTGCCGCCGATTTCCACCGTGCTCGTGGCCGGCTTGCCGTAGGCCGCGCCCGCGGCATCGAACAGCGCCGCGGTCACGCTGACCTTGGCGGGTTTTTCCGACGCGTTCGAGAGCGCGCCCTTCACCACCAAAGTGGCGTCGCGATACTGGTCGTCCAGATTGGTCTTCACTTCGAAATCGCGCAAGTGCTGTTCCGGCGTGGCCCAGAGGTAAACGTCGCGGAAGATGCCGCTCATGCGCCACATGTCCTGGTCTTCCAGGTAGGCGCCGTCGCCGAAGCGATACACCTCTACCGCCAGCAGATTGCTCCCCGGCTTCAGGTGCGGGGTGATGTCGAACTCGGCCGGGGTGCGGCTGTCCTCGCTGTATCCTATCTTGTGGCCGTTGACCCACGCGTAGAATGCCGAGTCCACGCCATCGAAATGCAGCAGGATCTGGCGGCCCTTCCACGCGGGCGGCACCGTGAAGTGCATGCGGTAGCTGCCCACCGGATTGAAGTCGTAAGGCGGGGCGGGCGCCTTGGACGCATCCTGCGGAAACGGATAGATGATGTTGGTGTAGATGGGGACGTCGAAGCCGTGCATCTGCCAGCTCGCCGGTACCGGCATGGTGCCCCAGGCGGCATCGCTATAGTCCGTCCGGTAGAACTCGATCGGGCGCTCCGACGGGCGCAGCGAGCCGTGGAACTTCCAGGTCCCATTCAAAAGCTGGAACCACGGCGATTTGGCACGGTCGGCCGTGCCCGCGAGCTCGCTCGTGGGGTACGCCATCATGGTGGCGTGCGGCTTCTCGGTGCCCAGGTGCACAATCGCCGGGTTGTCCCACTCCGGCCGGACCTGTGCAAACGCTGCCGCGGCAAGCGCGAGGGAGAGCATTGCTATTCGCATATGATTATCCGCAGAATAACAGAGTGAAGCTCCCACTGACTCTCGCACTGGCCGCCACCGCCGCCGTCACCCTATGTGCTCAAACCGGCGAATTCGTGGCGGATCCCATGCCTACACCCTCCTGCCACGCTTCCACGGTGGTCGAACTTGCCGCCGGCGACCTGATGGCGGCCTGGTTCGGAGGCACGGGC
Source organism: Candidatus Solibacter sp. (assembly GCA_025361425.1). GTDB lineage: Bacteria > Acidobacteriota > Terriglobia > Bryobacterales > Bryobacteraceae > Solibacter. The sequence continues at coordinate 5,285 of JANYAH010000093.1, forward strand.
GAAGGCAATCCAGACGTCGCCATCTGGGGCGCGCGCCGCCACGCGGGGCAGTGGCAGGCCCCCGTGGAACTGGCGCGCGAACCCAAGACCCCCACCTGGAATCCGGTCCTCTTCCACAGCGGCGATGGAGTCCTGTGGCTTTACTATAAGTTCGGACCCTCGCCGCAGCAGTGGACCGGGGCGCGCATGTCCAGCCGTGACGAAGGACGGTCGTGGTCGAAGCCGGAGCACTTGCCCGCCGGCCTCTATGGCCCCATCCGCGCCAAACCGTTGGTGCTCCCCAAGGGCCTGATCGTGAGCGGCAGTTCGGTAGAGAGCTACAACTCCTGGGCCGCCTGGGTGGAGCGCAGCCTCGATTTCGGCAAGACGTGGACGCGCTTCGGCCCCATCGTGCCTCCCGAGGGAGGCCTGATCCAGCCCAGCGTGGTGCAGGTGGCCGGCAAGCATCTGCGTTTCTACGCGCGCTCCAACCAGATGCAGCGGATCTGCGTTTCGGATTCCTACGATGCCGGTGTGACGTGGAGCGCGGCGCGGGCCACCGACCTCCCCAATCCGAATTCCGGGATCGACGCCGTGCATCTCAAGGACGGCCGCTATGTGATGGTCTACAATCATACGCCGCGGGGCCGCACACCGCTCAACCTGGCCACAAGCCGCGATGGTGAGCACTGGACCCCGTGGCAAACGCTAGAGAGCGATCCGGGCGAGTACTCCTACCCGGCGATGATTCAGGCCGCCGACGGCACGCTGCACATCACGTACACCTGGCGGCGTCAAAAGATCAAGCATGTGGAAATCAAGCACGCGGACATTAAGTAGGCTGGGTCCTGCGGAAATGGTGGGGCGGACCCCCTGGTCCGCGCGGGACGCCCCCGTCCCGCATCCGGGACAACGATTATCCGCATCTTCGCGGGCGCGAGCAGGCCGACGAGGGCGTCGGCCGCGCACCAAGGTTCCGCCCCACAATCCATGACGACTGTCCCACCTACCGCCGGCGGGAGGCGCGAACGGCGCGTTCGAAGGCCCAGCCTCGAATGTGATTGATCTGCTGCTCCATGGTGCGGGAGAGCGGGACAATCTTCACCGCCGCCTGGATGAGATCGACGCCGGTGACGTGGGTATCGGTGAGGCGCGCCTTAGTGACCGCCGATACCACACACTGCTCGACCTCGGCCCCGCTCCAGCCCTGGGTAAACTCGGTCAACTGGTCCAGGTTGATGTCTGCGGCGTCCACGCCTCGCCGGCTGAGGTGAATCTTGAAGATCTCCAGGCGTTCCTCATCCGACGGGAGGTCCACGAAAAAAACTTCGTCGAAGCGTCCCTTGCGAATCATTTCGGCGGGCAGCAGATCGATCCGGTTGGCGGTGGCCGCGACGAAAAGCCCGCGCGCCTTCTCCTGCATCCAGGTCAGGAAGAAAGCGAAAATTCTACCTTGCTCGTCGCCGGCATTGGCCGAGGTGATCCCCATCTCGATTTCATCGAACCAGAGCACCGCGGGCACCAGATCTTCCATCAGCTTGCAGGCTTCGACGAATGCGCCTTCGGGTTTGCCATGCCTGCCGGAGAAGATCTCGATCATGTCCACGCGGTAGAGGGGCAGTTGGAAGTACGCCGCAATGGCCTTGACGGCGAGGCTCTTGCCGCAGCCCGGGATTCCCATCAGCAGCAGCCCCTTGGGCACGATTTCGCTATTCAGGCTGTCGCGCAACTCAAAGAGTTTGCGGCGCTCCAGAAGCCAGGCCTTCAGCCCGTCCAGGCCGCCCACCTCTCCGATGTTGGTACCGTCGGCGATATACTCGAGGACGCCGCTGCGGTTGATCAGCAGGCGCTTCTCTTCGAGCAAGGCGGGCAGCGACTCTGGCCCCAACTTTCCGGTGGCGGCCAGGGCGCGGCGCAGCGCGTAGCGTGCTTCATCCAGGGTGAGCCCCAGCAGAGCAGGCGCGAGTTGCAGGAGAAGCGGGTGGCTGGAATCGCCGCTCTCCTCGCGCAGAAACGCGACCAGCTCCACCAAATCAGGCGGACGCAACTCTAGAAACAGCAGGCTGCGCTCGATTTCCTCCGGTATGGAGCGAACCGGCGAGGTGATCACGACGAACTTCCGCTGGCCGCGGCAGCTTTCGTAGATGTCGCGCAGGCACCGCCGAATGCCAGCGGATTCGCGGAGCGGCTCATGAAAGTCCATCAGGTGGAAGATAGCCGGATGGGGATGCGCCGCGATGAAATCCAACGCGCCGCGGGGATCGTGGGTGCCAACCTCGGCGGCCTGGCCATCGCGATGCATCCCGCTGGTAAGGCTCCAGGTCCAAACCGGTACCGGCGTGGGGGCGAACAGGCGCAGGCCCACTTCGCGCAGCACCCTTCCGGCACGCCGCTCTTCCGACGTGCGGACGTAGGTGAGAGGCCGTCCCGATTCGAAGGCCTCGCGAAGTATCTTGGCCGCCCGGCTCTCAGCGGCCGGGGAATTTGTAGTTTGTTCCATGGAAGAATCAGACCTGGCTGACATACTCTCCCAGTATCGACGAACCCCGAGGCATCAGGCCCGATGCCGGTTCAGATTCGGCCGAACTTGGCCACCGCTTCCTTGATGGATTTGAACTTTTCGATGAAGGGCAGCATGGTGTGTTCGGTATTGTCGAACTCTTCAGCCCTCTTGAGGACCTCGGCGGCATGCGCTTTCGGCACTACCGCGACGCCATCCTCGTCGGCGACAATGATATCGCCCGGGTTTACGAGGGCGCCCGCGCAGGTGACCGGAATCTGGGAGCCGGCGAAGCGGAAATGATTGACGGTTGTGGATGGGGCTATACCGCGGCTGAATACGGGGAACTGAATGCGGGCGAGTTGCGGTGTGTCACGCACGGAACCATCCACCACGGCGGCGGTCAAGCCGCGCGCCTTCATGGCAGTGGACATGAGGGCGCCAAGGCCTGCGTAGTCCAAACCGTCCTCAAGCACCATGACGTAAACCGAACCGGGAGGGGCCGCGTCGATGGCATCCAGCATACCCTGCGAAGCCTTAGAACCTTCCTTGTGCTCTTCTCTCTTCATCAGCACGGTGTAAGCCGGGCCGGCGAACTTGGTCTTCGCCACGGGGCGCATGTCGTGAGACATATAGGCTTTCTTGCCGTAGAGTACCTCCATGGCGTCAGCCACGGACGCCACTTCGACATTGCGGAACCCCTCGATCAGAGGGTCGCCCGGCGTTTGGGCCATCGCCCAAACAGTAAGGCCCAGGACGGGCAGAAGCACAGCATAGACTCGTCGATTCATTTCAGATTCCTTCATCAGTTACTGTATCATCGCGCAACATTTTGCGTAGCCCGCAGGGGCTTGCGCGGGTCTACCTGAGTCCACAAAATGGCGGATAGCGAATAGAGACCGCCCATGATGAGCAGGGGCATTTGCCAATCGGCGAACCGGTAGACGATCCAGCCGGTGATCACCGGGCTGAGGATCGAGCCAAGCTGGCCGGTGGTATTCATGGCGGCGCTGAGCACGGCGGTATTCTCGCCGCCGATATCCATGCAAGCCGCCCAACTGGGACTGAGCGTGAACATGGAAGCGGCTACGGCAACGGCGATCAGGCAGGCCGCCATCACGGGGGTGGCGGCGTAAACGGCGGCGAACATGGCCACGGCGGCGGCCGAGTATCCGGCCACCGAAACGGCGGCGCGGCCGAGGCGCAGTCCGAAGACGCGCGAGGCCCAATCGGTGACGGCGCCGCCAGAGATATCGCCGACCACGCTCAGCAGGAGCGGCAATCCGGCGAAGAGGCTGAGGGACTGTTTCTCGAAGCCACGGTTCTCCGCAAGATAAGTGGGCAGCCATGTCATGACGAAGTATGCCCCGTAGCTGTTCGACAGATAGGCGAAACACAGGCACCACACGTTCGGGGAGGAGGCCAGCGCACGCCAGAGCGCCTTGCCATGGTGCGCTTCCTTAACAACGCGGCGTTCCGATTCAATCAGGAGCACCTCGGCCTGGTTGATGCGGCGGTGGTCGCGCGGTTCATCGCGAAACCAACGGTACCAGGCCGCAGCCCAGATTATGCCGACGAAGCCAAAGAGCACGAAGATGCCGCGCCAGGGAAGGAACGTGAGCAGCCACGCCACCAGCAGGGGCGTGATGCCGCCCGAAACGTGCGCCGCGGCGAAAAAGAAACCCTGCACGCGGCCCCGTTCGCGCAGCGGAATCCAACGCGAGAACGCCAGGGCGGCGTTGGGCCACGCTCCGGCTTCTCCCGCGCCGAAGAGGAAGCGGATGACCAACAGGCTGGAGTAGCTCCACGCTCCGGCGGTAGCCATGGTGAATACCGACCACCAGATGACGATGCGCGCCAGGACGCGGCGCGCACCGATTTTCTCGCCCCACCACGCGCTGAATATTTCAAAGGCCGCATAGGCAACGGCGAAGGCGCTGAACACGAAGCTCATTTCGAGCTTGGAAAGGTGCAGATCGTGGGAGATTTGGGGAGCCAACGTGGAGATGCAAACCCGATCCAGGTAAGTCACGCCGGCGAGCATGAAGAGGAATCCGCTTGCCTGAAAGCGGGTGCGCGTGGGTTTCATTGGGGAAGCATGAGGCTGGGGGAGTATCCGGTTTGGAGTCTATCATGTTCGCGGGGAGCGGCGGTATTTGAGGGAAACGAGCAGCCAGGCGGTGGGGCGCCGCGGGCAAAGCGGGGGTGTCCGGGAGTTACAATTCTAAGTGATGCCGTTCCCCATCCACCGTCTACGCCGTTTGAGAGTTACCGAACAGATGCGCAGCCTGGTGCGCGAAACGCACCTGAGCCCGGCACAGTTTGTGCTGCCGCTGTTCGTTTGCCCGGGCGAGGGCATCAAGCGCGAGATCGGCTCCATGCCGAAGAATTACCAGATGTCGATTGACGAACTCGTCAAGGAGTGCGCGGAGGTGGAAGCGCTCGGCATCGGCGGGGTGATGTTGTTCGGGCTGCCAGAGACGAAGGACGAGATGGCGACGGGCGCCTATGACGAGAACGGGATCGTGCAGAAGGCGATCCGGGCGATCAAGCGCCAGAGCAGTTCGTTGCTGGTGATGACGGACGTGTGCAATTGCGAGTACACCAGTCACGGGCATTGCGGGTACGTGAAGGACGGCGACGTGGATAACGACACGACGCTGCAGTGGCTGGCGAAATCGGCGTTATCGCACGCGCGGGCGGGGGCCGACGTGGTGGCGCCGTCGGACATGATGGACGGGCGGGTGTGGGCGATCCGCCAGGCGCTGGACGCGAACGGATTCGAGCGGACGTCGATACTGTCCTACGCGGCGAAGTTCGCGAGCGTATTCTACGGGCCGTTCCGCGAGGCGGCGGAATCGACGCCGCAGTTCGGGGACCGGCGGAGTTACCAGATGGACCCGGCGAACGGGCGCGAGGCGATGCGCGAGATCGAGTTGGATTTACAGGAAGGCGCGGACATGATCATAGTGAAACCGGCGCTGGCGTATCTGGACCTGATCTGGCAGGCGCGGCAGAGGTTCGATGTGCCGATCGCGGCCTACCAGGTGAGCGGCGAGTACTCCATGATTGTGGCGGCGGCGCGAAACGGATGGATCGATCACGACCGCGCGATGATGGAGACGCTGACTTCAATCGCGCGTGCGGGGGCGGGAATTATTCTGACCTACTTCGCGAAACCGGCGGCGCGACTCCTGGGGTGAAATGGGCGGTGCGGGCGGTGGTGCGCCATGAGCTAGCGTACTTGCGCCACCGTGGCAGAACAGATGGCCGATACCTCCGCCAGCATAACCTTGGCGTCCGGGTGCATCGGGAGGTAGTAGCGGGGCGGCATGTCGCCTTTCTGCACCTCTTGGCAGATCTCGCCCAGCTTGATGCGGGTCATTTCCGGGCGGTAGATGTTCCACTGCGAGAAATTTAGCTTGGCTCTCGCCTCCTTGACATCGCCGGCGACCAGCCATGAGGCCGGGGAAATGTGGCTGTACCAGGGCCACACCGTCTGGTTGGAGTGGCAGTCACGGCAGGCGCGTTTAATCACGGCGGCAACCTCCCGAGGCGGCTTGGCGACTGCCTCGAAAGACACTGCGGGATCAGCCGGAGGGTTGGTCCGCTCCGGCTGAATGAACTGCGCGACGACCAGCGCCGCCAGGAGGACGCTCACCCCATACTTCAACACTTTCCCGACCATGCCGCCCTCTTAATCCGCTTCGCTCGGTTTCGGAGTTTTGCTGGTGCTCTTGGGCAATTCGGGCTGCTTGATGTAGTCAGCGGGAATTTGGCCGGTGAGGGACTTCATCCAGGTCTCGATGGATTGGAGTTCGGCGTCGTTCAACGTCTTGCCCACCTGATGATCCGCCATCTTCGCAATGGCGTCTTTTAGAGTCGCGATCTTGCCGTTGTGGAAGTACGGATCGGTCTTCTCGACGTTGCGAAGCGAAGGGACCTTGAACATGAACTTGTCGGCATCGCTCTTGGTCACGTTGGATCGGCCCGGGTCAGAAGTGTCCGGCCACGGTTTCACAACTCCGATCTTTTGGTACATGTTGCCGCCGAGGAGTGCGCCCGCGTGGCAGGTCTGGCAGCCGGAGGCCACGAAGGTATTGAAACCGGCCTTTTCTTCCGCGGTAAGGGCAGTCTGGTCGCCCTTCAGGAACTTGTCCCAGGGCGCCGGCGTGATCAGGTTACGCTCAAATGCTCCGATCGCCTTGCCCATGTGGTCATACGTGACCGGAACCTTGTCGTTGGGGAAAGCCTTCTTGAAGGCATTCAGGTATTCGGGCATCGACTTGAGAACCGCGATCGCCTGCTTTTCGGACGTCATGGCCATCTCCACCGGATTCAGCACGGGACCTTTAGCCTGTTCTTCGACGTCCGGGGCGCGGCCATCCCAAAACTGCGCGAAATGGAGGGAGGCATTGTAGACGGTGGGGGAGTTGCGATTGCCTTTCTTTCCCTTGTGGCCGCTCGAAGTCACCTGATTGTCCACGCCATACTGCGTCAGGAGGTGGCAACTGTTGCAGGAGATTTTGTGGCTCTTGGACAGCCGGGGTTCGTAGTACAGCATTCTACCAAGCGTGACTTTCTCCACGGCGACGGGTTCTTTTCCTGGCGACAGCTCCGGCAACGGCGCAAAAGCCGTCAACTTCGCGGGGTCAATCGTCGCCGATGCGGATGGGCCCTTGGCGCATCCCAAGAATAGTGCGAACACGCCTATCATCGCTGCAAATAAGGGATATTGCGGCCGTTTCATCTTAATCCTCCTGAAAAAAGGGCTGACGACGCAAGTGTACCTCCGATCAACCGGAGTTGGCGCACAAACGATCCGGGAAGGCGTTCAAGAAACTCGCGAATGACATCGGGCTCGTCCATCTACGGAGAAAGATCGTGCGTTTTCCTTTTCAGACCGTCTTGACCTTCAGCATGGTGTAGGAGTGGGGCGGGAAGGTGTAGCGCAAGCGGCGCGCTTCGGCGGTGGTGGAGCGCTCGACGGTCTTCACCGGGGCCTTATCGAAATCGTTCTCCGATTTTATGGTGGGACCGGTGACTTCGGAAACCGCGACGGGGCCGGAGAACTGCTTGTCCTCCAGTTCGAAATCGGCGGCGAGGGGCTGATCGGGGTGGCGGTTGACGGCATTGATGACGAGCTGGCCGTTGTCGTAAGCGGCGGAAACGTCCAGGTACGGCACATCGTCGAAGCGCTTGGTCTTGTATTTGGGGCTATCCACGAAAAGCTGGAGGGCTTTGCCTTTGGTGTGGTTGGCGAACAGTGCCAGCGGATGGTAGATGGTTTGCAGGAAGAGACCCTTATCGTTGGTGAAGATGGGTGCGATGACGTTGACCAGTTGCGCCATGTTGGCGATTTTGACGATGTGGGCGTGGTTGACGAAGGAATTGAGGAAGGTGGCAATGACCAGCGCGTCCTCCAGGTTGTAATGCTCTTCCAGGATGCGGCGGCCACGCTCCTGGTTGCCGCGGGCGCGGTACCAGACATTCCATTCATCCCAGGCGATATAGATTTTGCGATTGCCGGGCTGCCCGGAGAGGGCGGCATCAATGATGCCCTCGGCGGTTTTAGTGCGCTGATCGAGTTCGATGGAACTGGCCATGAAGTCGCCGAAATCGTCGGCGCGGTTGCCGACGTAGCAGTGAAGTGAGAGATAGTCGGCGTGCTGGCGGAGGTACTCAAGAATGGTGCGGTTCCAGGCGGTCCAGTCAGATCCGGGGCCGAAGTTGGAAGACCCGGCGGCGATCAGCTTGACGGAGGGGTCTGTCCACTTCATGAGCTTGGCGGCTTCGAGGGCGAACTTGCCATAGTCCTCGGCGCTGCGGTGGCCCATTTGCCAGGGGCCATCCATCTCGTTACCGAGTCCCCAGAGCTTGACCTTCCAGGGGTCGCGGCGTCCGTTCTGGCGGCGCAGGCGGGTCATGGCGGTGTCTTCGGCGGAATTGCAGTATTCCACCCACTGCTGGGCCTCGGTCCAGGTGCCGGTGCCGAGGTTGGCGCAGATGTAGGGCTGGGTGCCGAGGGTCTCCACGTAGTTGAGGAACTCGTGGGTGCCGAAGCGGTTGCTTTCGACGGTGCCCCAGGCCATTTCGAGACGGGGCGGGCGCTGGTCGCGCGGGCCTATGCCGTCGCGCCAGTTGTAGTTGGAGGAGAAGTTGCCTCCGGGCCAGCGCAGCAGGGTGACATTGAGCTTGCGGACCGCTTCGAGGACGTCCTTGCGGAAGCCGTTGGCATCGGAGAGAGGCGACTTCTCATTGAAGATGCCGTCGTCGATGCAACGGCCGAGGTGCTCGATGAAGTTGCCATAGATCATCGGGTCGATATCGCCGATGACGCGCTCGGTATCGATCTTGATGCGCGCGCGGAGGCCGGCCGGCTGGCCGCGCAGGATGTAGGGCGCGCCTGCCATCGTCAGCGTGGTCAATGCGAAGTTACGTCGTGAGAGTTTCATGAATTTCTCCTGCGGGGGTTACGGAAGCGCTCCCACGCGGGGCCACCCATTCTCCCAGAGCATGGTGGAGATCTGGAGTGAGGAGCGTCCGGTAGTGCCGTGGTAAGCGTGGAAGACGAGATAATCCTGGCCCGGTTCCTGAAGGATGGCCTGATGGCCGGGGCCGCGCCAGTTCGGCGTGGTGGCGGCGATGACGAGCGTACCGCCGCCTTCGGCGAGGGACTTGCCGTCCTTATCGAGATAGGGTCCGGTGATCTGGCGCGCGCGGCCAACCACCACGTTGTAAGTACTGTTGACGCCGCGGCAGCAGCGGTCGTAGGAGACGAAGAGGTACCACCAGGCATCGTGCCTGACGATGAACGGGGCTTCGACGGAGCCGCCGATAGGCTGCTCGCGGGGGCGGCTACAGAGCGAGTACACCGTGGGGTACTTGTCCGAGGGCTTGCCGGTATCGGGGTCGAGACGGCGCATCTTGATTCCGCCCCAGAAGCTGCCCCAGTTCAACCAGACGCTATTCTCATTTTCCACCACCAGGTTGGCGTCGATGGCGTTCCAATCGTCCTTGTCCTGGAAGGAGCGGAGCACCATGCCCTCGTCGGTCCAGGAGTACTTGGGGTCGGCGGGATCGAGCGTGACATTGGTGGCGAGTCCGATGGCGGAGTTGCGGCTACCGAAGGTGGAGAGGGCGTAGTAGAGGTGATACTTGCCTCTGTAATAAGAGATGTCGGGGGCCCAGGCGCCGCGCGCGCCGGGGATCTCCTGCTTGCCCCACTCCGGCACGCCGGGAAGCGCGGTGCCGGCGTTGCTCCAGTGGATGAGGTCCTTCGAAATGCGGATGGGGAGGATGCCGCCCAATCCACCGCGCCCGCCACCCGTGCAGAAGACGTAGTACGTGTCCTTCTGTTTGATAATGACGGGGTCGTGAACGCCTTCCACGTCGCCAGAGAGCTTGAGAACTTCCGGTTCCTTAGCAGCCGCTGCGGTCGGAGCGATCAGCCAGACGGAAGCGGCGGCGACGATGGCGAGCGGCGCGGTGATGCGGTTCCACATGCCCAAGCTGTGACGATAGATCACGGCACGGTTGAAGTCAATCAAATTCTGACAGCGCTTGCAGAGGACTCCCGGAAGGAAAAGCGCGACCTGGGCGCCGCGCGCGGACGAGGGCGTGCGCCCCACGGTTCCTTCAGAAGCCGGCTGTGTCGCGCCACTTTGATAATGTCCCCTTGTGCCCTCGTTAAGAATGTCCCCTAACCTGAAGACCTCCGAAGGAGGTTCCAGGTTGGGAAGGACATTGAAGAGCGAGCGCGAGTTGAGACGAGTGGGCATTCTGGCTCGAGTGAAAAGCGGGGAGCTGAAAGTGGCGGACGCCGCGCGGATGATGTTTGTCAGCTATCGGCAGGCAAAGCGGCTCTGGAGGCGATACCGGGAAGAAGGCGCCCCAGGATTGAAGCACGGGAGTGCGGGACGCAGCTCGCATCGGGCCAAGCCGAAGAAGGTGCGGGAGCGGGCACTGCGTCTGGTGCGGACAAAGTATTGGGGAGCCGAAGGGGAGCGCTTCGGACCGACTCTGGCGGCTGAGCATCTGGCCAGCGAGGACAAGTTGGTGGTGCATCCCGAGACACTGCGCCGCTGGATGCTGGCGGAGGGTCTGTGGAGCCCAGCGCGGCGGCGGCGCGCACACCGGCAGCGGCGGGAACGCAGAGCGCACTTCGGAGAATTGGTGCAAATGGACGGAAGCTTCCACGCCTGGTTCGAAGAGCGGGGGCCAGAGGGCTGCTTAATGAACATGGTGGATGATGCCACGAGCACGACGCTAGGGCGGGTCGGCAAGGAGGAGACGATCTGGACGGCGGTCGGAGTGTTGCGGCGCTGGATTGAGAACTACGGCGTGCCCCTGGCTTTGTATACCGACTGGAAGACGGTTTACGTCAAGGAGCCGACCGAGCAGCAACTGCTGCGGGGCGAAGTGGCCAAGACGCAGTTTGGGCAGATGTGCGCCCGGCTGGGGACCCGAATCATCGCGGCCAACTCGGCACAGGCGAAAGGGCGCGTAGAGCGCAATCACGGCACGCACCAGGATCGACTGGTGAAGAAGTTGCGGCGGAAAAAGATCAAAACCTATGCGGCCGCCAACGACTTTTTGGAGAAGGAGTATTTGCCGGAGCACAACCAGCGGTTTAGGCACGTGGCCGCAGCCGAGCAGGACTACCATCGTGCAGCGCCGAAACCGAAAGAACTGGATGAGATTTTCCGTCTGGAGACGGAACGGGTGATCGGCAACGACTGGGTAGTGCGCTATGAGAACCGGTATTTGCAGGTGCAGACGTCGGGGCGTCGGCACGCCCCGGCCAAGGCGAAGGTGGTGGTGTGCGAGTGGGAAGACGGCCGCCTGGAGATTCGATATCGCGGACAGAAGTTGCAGTGGGAAGAACTGCCAGAAAAGCCAGAGCCGCGCCGGGAGACGACGGCGGAGAAGAAGTCGAAACCTTACGGTGGGACACCACCGACAGCGCAGCACCCGTGGAAGCAAAGCTATCAGGAGATGAAGGTTTGGAATTCGCCGGTAGAGAAGGCCGCGCAGGCCTGACCGCGAGGGGCCGTGCGGCCTCCCGTTGGTCGGCGCC
>JANYAH010000107.1 GCA_025361425.1 Candidatus Solibacter sp.
CCCCATTGAAGCGCCTGCATGCGGCGGGCGATGCGGGCGGGGAGAGTGAAATCCGCGATCAATTGATCGCGGCCCCATTGGAGCGAGGGCAAAAAATGAACCTACCCAACGTAGACCCCAAATCCGCGATCAATTGATCGCGGCCCCATTGGAGCGCCAGGGCGAGGACTTCTGCGCGCGCTTCTTCCGGAAATCCGCGATCAATTGATCGCGGCCCCATTGGAGCCACAAATACTTCGTCTGTGGCGTCGAACCTCCAAGAAATCCGCGATCAATTGATCGCGGCCCCATTGGAGCTGCTCGGAGATCGCGGTGGTCCATGAGGATCTGAAAAATCCGCGATCAATTGATCGCGGCCCCATTGGAGCTCGACTCGTTAATACGTCGCAGGACGCCACGCAACAAATCCGCGATCAATTGATCGCGGCCCCATTGGAGCAGTAGGTTTGTATCTCTCCGCGGCGTGGGCCACCAATTCCGCGATGGTGGGCAATCCGCATGGTTTCGGCCAAGAAGCGAACGCTTACTTGGTTGCCATCAACTCCATCGCGATCCTGGTGAGCTCGCCTTTTCCGCCCGTCACGCGGTTTGGACTCACCATTGCCATGCGCTTGCCCTTCATCACGGTGATTGTGTTCGGATTGGCTCCGAAGCCTTTAGTGACGGTCCATCCGTTTGCCGGCAATTGCCGCAGGTAGAATGCTTTCACGGTCTCGACGGCGTCGTTGGTATCGAAGTGGTACTCCTGTCCAAGCTTCGGATCTCCGTACAGCGGGCCTGAGTGAGACAGTGTCGCATTCTTGTAAACCGGGATGTCCGCCGGAAAGTCGGCCGGAGCCTTTCCGGCCTCCCCCGCCGGCTTGTTCTGGGCAATTGCTGCGACCGGGAAAAACAATAGTGCCGCCAGCCCGAGCGTTATTATCAGAGTGGAATATCTGTTTGGCATTGGGGCATTCTATCACCTGTCACCGCACATCAAGCAAGGGAGAACTTCGATTCCGTCGCGCCGCTTTAGCGGTGGTGCGTGCCGGTACGGCCACACCATGACGATCGGCGGCGGAACTCTATTTCGGGGCCCAACTTCCGGCTTCGATTTGGCCCACCGGGAGGAACCGCGCCGTTTTCACGCCAGGGCAGACCCATGCCGAAGGGCACGGATTGAGCACGCGGGGCCAGATAGGCCAGTGGGCTGTGAATTTAAATGGAGATGTACTGGTGAGCCGGGTGGGACTCGAACCCACGACCCTGTGATTAAAAGTCACATGCTCTACCAACTGAGCTACCGGCCCTCAACAAAGGGTGAATCGTGTGACGGGTCTTTCCCAGTTTAACAGACCCGGTCGCCGTGTTCACACTTTTGAGCCGCGCCCGCTATACTTGATCCAGACGTCACCATGAATCGGCTCGCGCGGCGCTTCGCCCTGATTGGCGTGGCCATCGTCACCACACTCTCCATCGGGACAGTGGGCTTCACCGTAATTGACGGATACCCACCCTTCGATGCCTTCTACATGTCGCTGACCACCATGACCACGGTGGGCTACGGCGAGATCCATCCGCTCTCCCGCGCGGGGCGCATCTTCAATTCCTTCCTGATCGTGTTTGGAGTCACGACGATTTTCATCGCCATCGGCGCGATGACCCAGACGATCATCGAACTGGAGTTCGGTGACGCCATTGGCAAGCGGCGGAACAAACGCATGATCGACAATCTTAAAGATCACTACATTATCTGCGGATTCGGACGGGTGGGCGCCGGCGCCGCCAGCGAACTGAGCCACGCCGTTGTGCCGTTCGTGGTGGTGGACATCAACCCGGACCGGGTGGAACGGGCCATGCTTGCCGGGATGCTCGCCGTGGCCGCGGATTCCACGCACGACGAGACCCTCCGCATGGTGGGGATCGAGCGGGCACGGGGTTTGGTCGCCGCCCTGGCCACTGACGCCGACAACCTTTTCGTCCTGCTCTCCGCCAAGGGGCTGAACCCGGGGATCTACGTGGCCGCGCGCGCCGCCGAGGAAGGCGCCGAAGCGAAGATGCGGCGGGCGGGCGCGGACGCCGTTTTCGCGCCCTACGCGATAACCGGCCATCGCCTGGCGCAATCCCTGTTGCGGCCGCACGTGGTCCAGTTCCTGGACTTTACCACCAAGGACGTGGGCGAGGATATCGCCATCGAACAGGTGCGGGTCGCCAAGACCAGCGAGATGGTGTCGAAAACCATTAAGGAGATGCAACTGCGCAAGGAGGTGGGCGTCATCGTGATGGCGGTTCGCAAGGAAAGTGGCGAAATGGTATTTAACCCGCCCGCCGAAACCGCGGTGCAGGGGGGCGACTACCTGATCGTGATGGGCCGCCCCGGGGACCTGCGCAACCTGGAGACGCTGCTAGCCGAACCCCGTGCCGCGCGCCGCGCGCCATGAAGCCAATCCGGAAATTCCTCGAATCGATCGTGTTTGCGGGTTTGAAGCCCGGCGGGCGGGCGGCGCCGAAACCGCAACTCATGTGGCTCGGGCCGCTGCGCGCCCCTATGGAACGTCTTCTCTCGGGCGGTGCCGCACCCGCCGACCCGCTCTATCTGTCCAACCGGACTCTGGCTCAAAAAATCAAATCCTGGAGTCTGGTCGCCATACCCTGCGTGGTCCTGGCGGTGGGCATAGGAGTCACCTTGAGCAACGTCCTCAATACGCCCGCCGCCACACCCGTCAAGCAACCTACGGCGGCCGGGATCGCGGCGAAAGCGCTGCCGAATTTGGTGAAGGACATCAAGCTGGCGCCGCCCGCCGATGTGCAAGTGATCGAACTCCAGGTGGAAGGCTGGCGGTTGGTTGGCGCGGTGAAGAACAACACCACGCGGGAGATCGCAGTGGTCGAACTGGTCATCGATCTCACCAACATGACCGGGAGTCAAGTGGGCGCGGTGAAGGGCGTGGTGGAAAAACTTCCGCCGTTAGGCCGCAAAGACTTCCAGATTCCGATCAGGCAAACCGGCGCGGCCTTCGCCTTGATCCGCGAAGTCACATCGCGCTGAGGGGGATTCCACTAACCCGCTGAGGGCACGGGCGCGAAGAAATCGATGGGTTCCAAGGCCACGATCCGCCACTTACCGCCCTGCTTTTCGAGCCGGCACGTCACCACCTGCTCACGGCGCGCCGAACTTGTGGTGTGCTCCCCGCGCTGCAGGCTGAGAACCCAGTGGAACCGCGCGACGCGCCGCTGGCCGTCTCCCTGGTCCTCCAAAGGGTCGATCAGGGATTGGACGTCGCCCTGCGCGATCAACCCGGACACGTTTTCGCGCAGTTTCGCGTAGCCCGCCATGGCGGGGTCGAAAGCCTGGAGGAAGCGCGGCAGGTTGCCGGCACTGAGGGAAGCCGCGGCATCGGCAATGAGATTTAGCACCTCCCGCGCCGGGTCGGCGGCGCGGCAGCAGGCGGCCAGAGGGAGCAGGAGCAGGACACGGCGTGTCATGTCAGGTCCGGTAGCTGGCGTTGATCCGGATGTAGCCTTCGGTAAGGTCGCAGGTCCAGAAGCGCGCTTCGCCTTTTCCGTTTCCTCGAATGGCCAGGCGGATTTCGCAATCCGCGGCGTCCAGCTTGGTCTTCAGTTCCACTTCGGAGAACGGCGCGGCCAGCCCGCCCTGGCACACGGCGACACCCTGCATGTGGATGTCGATTTTCGCCGGATCGAAGGCGACGCCCGCATTGCCGGCGGCGCAGAGTATGCGGCCCCAATTGGGGTCCGACCCCGCGATGGCCGTCTTGACGAGGGGCGAGTTGGCAATGGCGCGCGCGACTCGCGCGGCGCCGTCACTGTCGCGAGCCCCCGTGACCACGATAGTGACAAACTTCCTGGCGCCTTCGCCATCGCGTGCAATCTGTTGGGCCAGCCGTTCCATGACATCCGCGATGGCGGCCTCAACCATGGCCAACTCCTTGGCATCCGGCCGCACCCCGGATGCGCCGTTGGCCAGCAGCAGCAGCGTATCGTTGGTGGAGGTATCGCCGTCCACGGAGATGCGGTTGTAGCTGCGCTCCACGCCGCGCCTGAGGATGGCGCGCAATTGCACCAGCGGGATTAAGGCATCGGTCATCACGAAACCCAGCGTGGTGGCCATCATCGGCTGGATCATGCCGCTGCCCTTCGTCATGCCCGCCACACGGATTGCGCCGCGCCGCAGCCTGGCTTCCGCGAAGGCGGTCTTCGGCACCAGGTCCGTCGTCATGATGGCGCGCGCCACGGGTTCAAAGCCTTCCGCGCTGAGTCCGCTCACGAGGCGCGGCAGAGTGTCGGTGATCTTGCGCGCGTCCAGTTCCACGCCGATCACGCCGGTTGAGGAAGGCACCACCTGAGTCACGGGCAGACGGAGCAGTTTGGCCGCCGTCTTGCAGGTGGCTAGCGCGACCGCGTCGCCGGTCCGGGTGGCGCAATTGGCGTTGCCGGCATTAATCACCACGGCGCCGCACAGACCCTTGGATGCCTTTAGATGAATGCGGCCGAGGCGCACCGGCGCGGCCTGCACGCGGTTCTGCGTAAAGACGGCGGCGGCATTGGCCGGCATCCCGCTCACGATGAGCGCGAGATCGTCCTTTTCCACCTGCCTTATGCCGGCGTAGGTGGCGGCGTATGCGTATCCCAGCGGAAGCTTCAATGGAGTGGCTCTCCTAAAATGTCATTGTGCGTCAAGCGCTGTCCGTTGGCGAAATCGGCCGCCGAGATCCGCTTACGGCCTTCCAGTTGTACTTCGACAAGTTCCAGCCCGCCGCTGCCGCACGCTACCACCGGCGGTTTCAGGCTGACAAACTGACCGGGCCGAAGCGTGGGGCGGACGCGCTCGTCGGCGCGCGGCCCCATGGTCGCGCTGTTGCAAGTTTTCCACACATGCAGCGGCACGCCGCGAAAGGTGGTCTGCGCGCCCGGCCAGGGTTGTAGGCCGCGCACGCGATTGTGGATGGCCGGCGCGGCCTCGGACCAATCGATGGCGCCATCTTCCTTTTTCAGCAGCGGGGCCAGCGTGGCTTGCGCATCATCCTGTTTTTCGGGGACGACTCTGCCCTCAAGCAACCTCTCCAGCGTCTCCACCAGCAGACCGGCGCCCAGCAACGCGAGACGCCGGCCGAGTTCGACGGCAGTCTCATCGGGGCCGATTTCGGTCTCCGCTTTGAGCAGCATATCGCCCGTGTCCAGGCCCGCATCGATCCGCATGGTGGTCACGCCGGTGCGCGTCTCGCCGCGCACAATGGCCCATTGAATGGGTCCGGCGCCGCGATACTTGGGCAACAGGGAGGCGTGTACATTAATGATACCGAGCGGGGCGAGATCGATCGCCACCTGCGGAATAATCTGCCCGTAGCCCACCACTACCATGGCATCGCTGTTCATGCCGCGCAGATACTCCACCGCTTCGGGACGGCGGACGCGTTCCGGCTGGTAAACCGTGAGGCCGAGCGCGAGCGCCGCCTGCTTCACCGGAGACGCCGCCGCGTACTGCCCGCGGCCGCGCGGCCGGTCTGGCTGCGTGAGCACCGCGGCCACCTCATGCCCCGCCTTCACGACGGCTTCCAGCGTGGCCACGGCGAACGCGGGAGTGCCCAGGAATACGAGGCGCATAAGCGCCTAGCTCCAATCCCCGGCGCGCTGCAGTTTCTTGATTTTGCGCCTCATCAGGTCGCGCTTGAGGGCGCTGATGTGGGTGATGTACAGCTTGCCGTGAAGGTGATCTGTCTCGTGCAGAAAGGCGCGCGCCAGCAGATCTTCCGCGGTCTGCTCAAACACCTGGCCGCGCACGTTCCGCGCCTGAATGGTGACGTTGCGGCCGCGCCGCACCTGCTCACGGAATCCGGGAATACTCAGACAGCCCTCTTCGCCTTCCTGCCTGCCATCCACCTTCAAGATGGTGGGGTTGATCAGCACCAGTTTGTCTTCGGGTCTCTCGCCGTTAGAGACGTCAATCACGGCGATCCGCCGGGAAACGCCGATCTGCGGCGCGGCCAGGCCCACCCCTTTGGCGACATACATCGATTCGAACATATCGTCCAGGAACTTGTGCAGTTCCGGCGTGTCGAATTCAGTAACTTCCGCGGCCTCGCGCTCCAGAACGGGGTCGCCAAATCTCACAATAGGATAAACCATAACTCTCTCTTGCAGGCGGGCCGCCCCACGCCAGCCCTCAGTAATTTTTCACCTGTTCCCGATATCCATCGAAATTGCGGCGCGTTTCCGTCAGCGAATCGCCGCCGAACTTTTCGAGAAACGCCTGCGCCAGCACAATTGCCACCATGGCTTCGCCAATCACCCCCGCCGCGGGGACTACGCAGACATCGCTGCGCTCATAGGCGGCGGGCGCGGCTTCCCGCGTCTCCAGATCCACCGATTCCAGGGGCCGCCGCAGCGTCGAAATCGGCTTGAGCATGCCGCGGACCAAGATATCCTGCCCGTTGGTCATCCCGCCTTCCAATCCGCCGGCCCGATTGGCGCCGCGGGTGAAGCACTGATCCTCGCGGTGGTAATGGATTGTGTCCTGCACCAGGGAGCCCATGGTGGCCGCACCCTCAGAGGCAAACCCGACCTCGACGCCCTTCACGGCCTGGATGGAGACAATGGCCTGGGCCAACCGCCCGTCGAGCCGCGAATCCCAGGTCACGTGCGAACCGAGGCCCACGGGGACGCCGCGCGCCACCACCTCAAACACGCCGCCCACGGTATCGCCGGTACGGTATGCCAAGTCCACCACTTCTTTCATACGCAGCTCCGTGGCCGCATCCACGCAGCCCAGGAGGACCTCCTCGCGCCGGCTGAGTTCCACCAATTCGTCCCACTCAGCGGCGCGCTCCAGGCGGACCGGTCCGACGGCGATGGCGTGGCTCAACACTTGGATGCCGAATTCCCCGAGCAGGGCCTTAGCGATTGCGCCGACGGCCACGCGCGCGGCGGTCTCCCGGGCGCTGGCGCGTTCGAGAATATAGCGGGCATCGTGGAAATTGTACTTGATGGCTCCGGCCAGGTCGGCGTGCCCGGGGCGCGGACGGGTGACGGGCTTGCGCTTATCCTGGCCGCCATCCATATCTTCCACGGGCAGGGCTTCCGTCCAGTTCTGCCAATCCTTGTTACGAATGATGATGGCCAGCGGGGAACCGATGGTGCGCGAGTGGCGCACGCCAGCCACGATCTCCGCCCGGTCGGTCTCGATCTTCATCCGTCCGCCGCGCCCGAAGCCTTGTTGGCGGCGCCAGAGTTCCCGGTTGACGGTGTCCGTTGATATAGGTATTCCGGCGGGGAGCCCGTTGATGGTAGCCACCAGGCATTCGCCGTGGGACTCTCCAGCCGTCTCAAATCGCAGCATCAGGTAAGATTTTTATGGTAGCAGACTCGAACATTTGGTTGCCTTTTTACGTACAGGGACAGTGGGACAGCGACGCGCAGGCCCGGCGGCGGTCCAAGGAGGCGCGATATGAAGTTCTTGTTGTGGTGTGTTTTGCTGGTGCTGTGCTGGCCGCTGGCCCTGATAGCGCTGGTGCTGTACCCGCTGGTTTGGCTGATCCTGCTGCCCTTCCGGCTGCTGGGGATTGCGGTGGAAGGTGCCCTCGGGCTGGTTTGGGCGATTGTCACCCTGCCCGCCCGTATGCTTCGCGCGCGTTAGGCCACGCCCTAGGCAAACAGGGGGCCGTGCGAAGTGGAAGACCGGGCGCGGCCACGGCTTTTGAGCGGCTAAATGAGGCGCACGTCCAGCGGCGCGGCTAGCGGACTTTGGAAGGTGCGCGAACCCTGGGTGCGGAATTCGTAGCGTTCAATGGCGACGGCGGCGCCCTTTTCGTTGCTGCGGACGACGCAGCCGTAGATCATCAGCTTCATGGGACAGGAATCGTTCAGCAGGACGGGCCAGTTCATGGAAAGCTCCACCGGCATGCCGGTGGTCAGCATGTTCTCGGTACCGAACCAGACGCCGCCGCTAGAGATGTTGAGGGTTCTGCCCACGCCGGTTTCGGCGATGCGCTGCCCGTAGAGCATCTTATAACGGATTTCCTGATCAATCCGGAAGCGACGTTTGATGCGTCGTTCCCGGTCGATCGGGCCGCCGAATGTTCTGTCTTCCTGGCTCACCATCATCAGACACCGCCTTCCAATCGTCAAAGTACAACGCGCCAGCCATCGGCGAAAGCTGTCTTTAGTTATTTGGATGGCACTATCACCCCTCGGCGGAGTTCGGCAAGATTGGGCTATCTGGCTTTTTTACAGC
This sequence comes from Candidatus Solibacter sp., assembly GCA_025361425.1. GTDB lineage: Bacteria > Acidobacteriota > Terriglobia > Bryobacterales > Bryobacteraceae > Solibacter. The sequence goes on from JANYAH010000107.1 coordinate 8,231, forward strand.
AACTTGTGAAGTAAGGGGGGGTACTAGTAACCAGTACTCACCAGGTAATTTTCCTGCACGGTTTCCGGTGCTTGCAGCACGCAGCATGGCGATTTTGGCTAGGGGGTGACCCGCCCGCAAAAATAGTTATAAATAATACTGGACAACCGGACCTGAAACTGTTAGTATAAAGCTAATAAACAGCATCCTAGGGCGGTGAGTCCCCTCCCACCGCCCCCTCTGAGTGCAGGCCCCGAGTTACCCAGCTCGGGGCCTTTAACTTTTTAGAAGCGTTTCCCCCAGTCGTGCCCCAAAAATAGTTATAAATAATACTGGACAAGCGGGTCTTAAACTGATAGTCTTAGATCAACAGACAGCATCCTAAGCGGTGAGTCCCCTCCCACCGCTTCCTCTGAGTGCAGGCCCCGAGTTATCCAACTCGGGGCCTTTAACTTTTTAGAGAACACTTCCCTGCCCCCGCTGGCGGCAAAAATTAATCCAAAATAATACTGGACAACCGGACCTTAAACTGTTAGTTTGGAGACAACAGACAGCATCCCAGGCGGTGAGTCCCCTCCCACCGCCTTTCTGAGTGCAGGCCCCGAGTACCCAGCTCGGGGCCTTTAACTTTTTAGCCCTGCGTCATGGCATGCCAGTTCCTTGCGATTTCGACGGGCGCTGGCGTCAAAAACAACTTTAAAAAGTTTAAACAAATAACTGGACAAAGAGATCTGCAATTGCTATTATGAACTCAACACAGCATCGTAGCGGTGAGTCCCCTCCCACCGCTACCCTCTGAGTGCAGGCCCCGAGTACCCAGCTTGGGGCCATTACTTTTTTGGCCCCCCTCTCAAGCAGCATCAAACATGTGGGACCTCCCGTGCGGAGTCACCCGTGAAGCAGCCAACGCAGGCGGCACTTGCGGAACACGCAGGCGCGCGCTGCGCCCGGCGCGATTCCTTGTCGACCCACACCGCGCCCTTGGCGATGCGCACGCGGGCACGCTCCCTGACTTGGTGAGGAAGAATGGGTGGGCAGGCGAAAGCGCCTGCCGCACACTTTTCCCAGCACCGGACAGTCTGCATTGATTGTGGGGCGGACCCCCTGGTTCGCAGCCGACGCCCCGTCGGCTTGCTGCCGTGTGTATGAAGCTGATTTCATTGGCGAAAAGCGGGTCCGGGGGGACCCGCGCGGACCAGGGGGTCCGCCCCACAATTTCTGCAGGATTCGCAGATTTTGCAAAAAGTATGTGGCATTGGGCGAAAGCGCCTGCCGTGGATCTTCTGCCAGCGCGAGGGGAAGCCGGTCGCGCCCCCGTCAACCCTTTTTGTCGACCGCCTTAATGTGGCACTTGGTGGTGCAGTTGCCCTTGCTCTGGAAAGCTTTTCCGTCAACGTGGTGGCAGGAACCGCAGGAGGTTTTCGCGGTCTCGGCCGTCTTGTGCATGGCGGCCTTCCAATTCAACGGCGCCTTGGCATCCTGCGGCCACTGTGCCGGATGGCAGGTTTTGCATTCGTTCTTCTCGCGCTTGGCGTGCGCCGCGTGATCGTACGTGACGTTGCCGTTCTTGGCAGCCAGCACGAGTTTGGTAGGCGCCTTTTTGTCCTGGGCCACCATGGACGTCAACGCGACCATGGCAAACAGAAGACAACAGGCTAGAGCATTTCGCATGACCGCCATTATAAGAGGTAGACGTCGCAAATGTCACTCACTTGTGAATGGCCCACGTGGTAGATCTTCCGGGCTGGGTGAGCGCCGGAGGCACACGCGCGGAGATGGGTCTACTACCGATACAGCCGCCGGTACATTTCGGCATTTCGGAGCACCGCCTGCACGTAGTCCCGCGTTTCCGTGAACGGGATGGATTCGACAAACTCGGCGGGCTCCCGGTAGGTGCTCCACGCCATCCATTCCACCACCCGCTGCGGACCCGCGTTATACGCGGCCAGCGTCTGCTCCACTTTGCCACCTTGCCGATCCAGCATCGAGCGCAGAATCGAGCTGCCGATTTTCAGGTTCGCCGCCGGCTGGTAGAGTACGCTCATGGTCACTTTGGAGACCCCCGCCTGGCGCGCAAACTGCCGTCCGGTGGCCGGACGAATCTGCGTAAGCCCGTATGCTTTGGCGCGGGAAACGGCCTGCGGGTTGAACTCAGACTCCTGACGGATCAACCCCGCCAAGAGGTAGGGATCCAGGTCGCGCTCCTGCGCGTTGCGCACCACATCCGCGCGGTAAGGCAGCGGGAAGAGGAGTTCCCAAAACTTGCGGGGCGCGGCGGGCACCGGCAGGTTCAGGTATTCCGGGCTGGTGCCCTTCATGATCCGCATGGCCTGGTGTGGCGCCTCGGCGGAATCCGCCAGTTCCATCGCCAACAGCGAGGGCTGGCCGTCCATGCGCATTCCAAAGCGTAGTTCGGCGTCCGCCAGATCTTGCAACCCGGCGGTCCGCAGGAGGCGCGAGCGCGCGATGCGCGTTTGGGTGGCCGCCGCGGTTTCGGTGGCCATGGGCGCGGGCGGGGAGAAGCGGATTGCGGCCACGAACTGCGCGATTTCGCCGGTTGCCGCCGCCGGCGTCACGGTGGGCGGCGCCTTCAAGCGCTCGCGGGCCAACATGGCGTAGTAATGATTCTCGAACGCGGAGGCCAGCCTCTGGTAGCAGGCGCGCGCGCCGGCAACATCGCCCGAGCGTTCCAGATGGCGCCCCAGAAAATAGAGCGCCGCCCCGGCTGTGGAGTGCCCCGGGTACTGCCGCAGGTGCTCCTCCAGCAGACGGGACGCGTCCGCCTGGTCGTGAAGATAGGCCTGGAAGGTGACTTTCCAGTGACTGAGTGCCGCCGGCGCCGCACCGGGGAAACCCTGGTAGACCGCCTGGTACAGCGGCACGTAATCCTGCGGCCGGTTCAAGAGCAGGTAGCGATTGGCCGCGGAGATGAGCGCCTTCAGCCGCCACGGCGATTGCTGGTAGCGGGCCGCCAGTTGCCGCACCGCCGACATCATCTCGGCGTCGTCGTTACGCCGCCGCGCACACTCGGCAAGATAGTACAGGCGCTCCGCCGCGGCTTCGGGATCTGCGACCTGCAACCCGCGAAGATATGGCCAGGCCAGCGCGGTTTTCCCGGCCAGGTAGTCCGCCGCTCCCATGCTGACGAGCGCCCGGTCGCGCCCCGCCCCGCCGGCCAACGCGGCCGTCGCCTCGTATTCCATTCGGGCCCGCGGATACTCCTCCGCCTCCATCAGGCGGTCGGCGCGATGCAGCAGTTGCGCGGCTGCGGGCGGCGGATAGAGGCTGCCCATAGCGTCCTTAAGGGCAAGCATGGCGGCCGACGCGCGCGATGCAGCGGCGCCGCTCAGGTAGTGATAGTAGACGCGCTGGTAGAACTCGGCGGCGTGCGCCAGATCATTGGCCGCGTGGTAACAATCGGCCAGGGTGACGTCGCCTTCGGGTTGCGGCAACTCGGCGTAATGTTCGCGCAGCAGCCGCACCGCGTCCGCGGCCGACGACGCTTTGCGCGCCCGTGCCTCGAGCAGCCAGCTCTTGCCATTGAGCGGCGAATTGCGGCGCGCGGCGGCTAGGTCCGTCGGCTCGAAATCGTTGGATTCCACGCGCGCCGCGGCCAGATAGTAGGCTGCATAATCGGCGATCGGCGCCAGTTTCCCTTGCAGCGGTTGCAGACCCGCAATGGCAGCGGCCCAATTCTTCTGTTCGTACTCTACGATTCCCAGCGCCAGATTGGCCAACGCGGCGTCCCGCGGATGCCCGGCGATATAGGAAGCGACGGCGCCGCGCCGCGCCGCGCTGGGGGATTCGCGATAGGCGCGCACCAGTAGCGCCAGCGGGCCGGCCGGGGGGGCCGCGCCCAGGCTGCTATGCCAGAGGGCCAGGATAAGTGCTGCCGAACAGATCCGGATCGTCATTGGCTAAGGTTCGTGTAAGCTCCAGGTGCAAGTAATCCACCATGCTCGCGCAACCCACGAAGAACTGAGAGAGAAAGGCCTGCCGCGCATCGTCGATGGGCTGGCGGAGGGCTTCGTAAAGATTGCGCCGGGTACGGCCCGCCTGCACCACATCGGCGTGATACAGGCGCATTTCCGCCGCCTGCACGCGCGCGAAACGCTGCGCCCGCAGATGGATCTGCTGTTCGGCCGGCGGGAGTTCCTGCCACGCGGCTGGCGGCTTGGCTTGGCCTGGCGGCAGAGCGGCCGCTACGGCAATGCTTACCAACTGCGGCGGGGGAACGGGAATCGCGCTCCACACGGAAGAAGCCATCTGCGCCAGCAGTTCGAGCGCCGCCACCTGCACCGACCCCCAGCAGTAGAGCAGCGCGGCCACCCGAACGCCATGCACTACCGGAAAAATGGAAACGCGTGTATCGGGCGCGTGCGCCAGCAGTTCCACAAGCGGCGCTGACACCTCGCCGGGAGTGGCCGCCGCCATCAGGGGATCCTGCGATTCCGCCGCTGCCGCCAGGGCCGGCGCGTCGCCGAGGGGAACATCGATGCGGTCGCTACTGGCAGTGCCTTCCGCCACGCGGAACAAAATGGCCCCACTGGCCAGACGGGCCGCGGCATCGGCCAGGGTCGCGCACAGCTCGGCCGCGTCCGGCGCGATGCGCAAACGGCGGACCGCTTGGTTGAGTTGCTCCGCCTGCTCTCGCCGGGCTTGGTCGCGCGCACCATCGAACAGAACTTCGAGTTCGGTGGAAATCTCAGCTACGCGGTGTTCGAGAAGCTGACGCGGGCCAAACGGCATGCTGACTTTATTTTAGCAGTCGCGGGTAGGGCATAGTCGGATTACGGCGCGGGGCATTGTGGGGCGGACCGCGGTCCGCAGCCGACGCCGCCGCCAGCTTGCGCCTTATGGATGATGCCGATTTCGTTGGCGAGAAGCGGGAAAACTCACTACTTCACCGCCAGGGTGGTGCCGGGGGGGCTGGTGTAGGTGCCGACGGAGATCTGAATGGGGACGGCGGGACCGCCGATGAGTTCCTTGGGGAGACGAATGTTGATTTGCAGCGCGCCGTTGACCAGGCCGGGAGCCGTACCCGCGTATTCGACCTGCGCGGGGAGTTTGCCGACGCGGGCAAACACAGGCGCGCGCGGCGCGACCAGGTGCGAGCCCATAATTTGCCCGTCGGGGATGGGCTCCGTCCACGGCCCGCCGCCGGTGGCGTAGAGTACGACCACGGAGTTGGGTTCGGCTGGGGTTGATGGCGAATTGGCGGTGAAACCATCCTGATTGAGCGCGGCGACCTGGCCTTTGCCGCTGGCATTGGCGGTAAACAGGGCGGGTGCGCTACCGGCGACACTAATCCGCAATGCGCCGCTCTGCGGCCCGTTGTACTCCGGTTGCAGCACGGTGCTGGTTTTGCCCGTGAGGGCGAATGGGACCACGGCGCTAACCTGGTTGGCCGACGTATAGATGATGGGAGCGGGCACGCCATCGAAAAGCACGCGCGTGCCGGCCAGCGTGGTGGCGATATTGCCATGGGAATCGAGCTGCGCGGTGGTCCCCGATGCTGGTCCGAGGTTCGTGCCAAAGATGGTGACGATCTCGCCCGGTGTCACGAGAAATCCGGTGCTATCGAACTGCGGGTTGCCGACGAAGCTGGCGGCGTTGAGCACGCTGAAGGCAAGCGGCGCGCCGAAATACGCCGTGACATCGTGCTGATCGTCCATCGTGACGGATTGTTGTCGGGTATCGCCAGCGAAATCGCCCAGCCAGTAGCGCAGGGCGAAGCCCGAATTGGGGACGGCGGTGATTTGCACTTCGGTTCCGGCGTCGTAGTAACCGTCCGGGGAGGATGGGGAGAGGGTGACGGTACCAGACCCGATGGTGTCGGCGGTCAGAAGGTATTTGGTGGAAAAACTCGCCGTGAAAGTGGATGCGCCGCTGGCGGCGGTGACCGTGCGCGCGGTGGTGGCACTACCGTTTTCCCAGCCGGTGAACTGGTAGTGTATGGTGTTGTTGCCGAAAGTCGGGCTGGCGGCGAGAGCCAGCGTGTGCGTGCTGCCCGCGGTCCAGGCGAAGCGCACCGGGGTCAGATAACCGGTGCCATCCACCGTGATTGTGCGACCGGGGGGGGTGGAATCGATGGTGGAGAGCGGAAGCGTGCTGAACGTTCCCAGATATTGGGTGTTGGCGGACAGCACCTGAACGGTGGCGTCGGTGGAGGAGACGCTGTAGCCGGCGGCTGTCAGGTTCGTAGTGCCGGTGGCCACCCAGCGGATGAACTGGCTGCCCTCGGCGGGAGTGGCGGTAACGCGAACGGGTTGCCGCTCTGGAAAGTAGCCGTCGGCGGAAACCGGGGTTGCGTCGACAGCGCCGGAACCGGAACTTACGTCGTAGGAAAACTTGTGCTGGGTTTGATACACGGCGCAGAAGACGGTCTGGGTGGTGCTGGCTGTGATGGTATGGCTCGGGTCGCCGCCATCGCTCCAGCGGACAAAAATGTAGCGCGGGTCAGCGGCCCCCGCCCGGGTGGCGACCGCGATGGTGTGCGTGCTGCCCTCCGGCCAATGGAAGGACTGAGGAGAGACGGCGGCCACCTCATCGACGGTGATCGGCAGGCCCGAGGGAACCGTGGCGATGGTGGTGGTAGTGGGGATGAAGCCATAGGCGCGCGAAATGCCATCGATATCGCCCGCGGAGAGTCCGTTGCGCTGGCCAATCCGGATACCCACGGGCACGGTCTCCATGGAATCCAGCCCGTTGCGCGTGAAGCCGGTGGGGCCGTAGTGCATGATGGAATCGAAATCGTAGTAGGCGGCGTCGCTGGTGCTGGAGGGCGCCTGGTCGAAGTTGTAGAGGAAGCGCTTATCCATGTTCTGGTAGAGCACCGTGACGTTGCCGTTGCGGTCTGCGCGGACCTGTTCGTGGAGCAGTCCCCAGGCGTGGCCGATCTCGTGGATGACGCTGCCGGTGGAGCAGGCGTCGGTGGTGGCGATCTCCTGGGGGCCGCCGATCATGCCGAGGTAGGAGGAGCAGGCGGCGTCGAGCGTGATGCTGTGCGAGAAGTGGACGTAGTTGGCCTCACCGCTGCGCGGCACAATGTGGAACTGGGTCATGTTGTTCCAGTGGTCGATGCCATCGAGGATACGCTGCTTATTGGGGATGGCGGGGTCGATGTCGTAAGGCATGGTGGCGGCAGGCCATTTTTGCGGGTTGGCGGTATTGAAGAGGAGAACGGAGGCCAGCGGCTGGGGCGATTTGCCGGTGGAGGAACGGCGCGCGGCCTCCGCCTGGGCAGCGGTGCCGATGATGATGTCGCCCTCTACGACGGCGAACCCGCCGCGGATTTGGTAGCGGATGAGGCGTCCAGTGAGATCCAGCGAGCGCACTTCGGGCTCGGTCTGGGCGGACAGGGTAGCGGCCATCCAAAGCATGGCGGCGATGACGGAAATGGGGGAGCGCATCTCTACCTGTAATGGTATATCGGCGGACGGCAGCGAATGCTGTAGGCTGCCTGGAAACCGATGGGCAGCAGCATCTTCACCCTTCGTTTTAGACGGCGCAAAAGTAACCGGGCATTTCGAACCCGATTCACCCGCGCTTGCAAATAGTTAACCGCAATGATATAAATTTGCTGGACTCAGTGGGTCCGGGAATGGAAATTTCGCTCGCGAGGGACACGGTGAGGGGTCAGGGTCTTCAGGCACTGGGGTTGTTGCAAATCCACTCATATTAGGGGAATCGGGCTGAGTCGTTCGAACTGAGCCTGCCATCTTGCCGGGTCAACTCCGAGGGATTTAGGTCCGGGGAAATTCCGGACATGGGGACAAAGATGGCGAATTCTACGTTAGAGCCCGCCGGTTCCGCGCCACCTGCGCCGGGGACGAAGCCGTCCCTGGCGCAGGCGCTGCGATCCATATTCAGCAAGGGCGAAGAAGCGGACGAAGGCAAGGTAATCGCGCGCCGGAGGAAGTTTGTCATGGCGGCGGTGCTGGGCACGCTGAGCGTGAACCTGCTGATGTTTCTGCGCTTTTTTTATCCGCGCGCGCTTTACGAACCGAAGGTCAAGTTCCGCATCGGATACCCGTCGGATTTCGGCTTTGGGGTGGATACGAAATTCCAGAATCAGTACCGCATCTGGGTGGTGCGGAATACGGAGGGCGTGTTCGTGATCTCGGCGATTTGCACGCACCTGGGCTGCACGCCGGACTGGAAGCCCAGCGAGAACAAGTTCAAGTGCCCGTGCCACGGCAGCGGCTACGATCCCGAAGGCGTCAACTTCGAGGGTCCGGCGCCGCGCCCCATGGACCGGGCGCACGTGGAACTGGACCCCGAGGGACAAATCCTGGTGGACCTGAGCCACGTCTACCGGTGGCCCAAGGGCGAGCCGAGCCAATTTAACGACCCCGGCGCGATCATCCGGGGCTGAGGACCGATCTTACTGCGTACGATCACTGGATACGATGATGCCTGAAACCAACGGACAAAATGGGACTCCCGCCGGCGACGGCGGCACTGGCGGGAACGGGGGGGGCGCGCCCGGCGAAAGCAAACTGGCCGCCGTCCTGGCCGAGGCCAAGGCGGTACAGGCGCGCGCCGTCGAAGAGTTGACGCAGACGGTGAAGGCGCCGGAGAAGACCGACGTCTGGAAGAGCATCCTGCGCGTGAAGCACGATGAAACGCCGCGCAGCCGCGCACTCGGCGTGCTCAGCAACGTCTTCCTGCACCTGCATCCGGCCAAGATCAACCGCGATGCCGTGGCCTACAACTATACCTGGGGCATGGGCGGGATGACGTTCTATATCTACATCACGCTGGTGTTCACCGGGACGCTGTTGATGTTCTATTACCATCCGTCGAAGGTGATTGCGTTCCGCGACATCCTGTACCTGGAGAACGACGTCCCCTTCGGCAAGCTGCTGCGCAACATGCACCGGTGGGGCGCGCACCTGATGGTGATTATGGTGGAGCTGCATATGTTCCGCGTGTTCCTCACGGGCAGCTACAAGAAACCGCGCGAGTTCAACTGGGTAGTGGGCGTGTTGCTGCTGGTGCTGACCCTGCTGCTCAGCTTCACGGGATACCTGCTGCCTGACGACCAGCTAGGGTTCTGGGCGGTCACGGTGGGGACGAACATGGCGCGCGCTACGCCCTTGTTGGGGCACGACGGGCCGTTCGGGCCGCAGATGGGCATGACGGCGTTCAACGACGTGCGATTCGGCCTGCTGGGCGGCTCCATCGTGGATTCGAATGCGCTGTTGCGGGCGTATATCTGGCACTGCGTGGCGATTCCGATCATCGCGAGCCTGTTCATGATTGTGCACTTCTGGCGGGTGCGCAAGGACGGCGGTATTTCCGGCCCGGCGCCGATGATGCTGGAAAGCGAAATCAAGGAACCGAAAAAGGTTTAAGCCGGGGAGTAAGAAGCCATGGATTTGCATCAACTCTGGACTATCCTGAGCACGGCGGACAATGTGCCGATCGTGCTGTTGCTGCTGGTGGTGCCGTTCTACACGTGGTACGGCTTGCGGCAATCGTTCGCCAACGACCGCTTGATTGCGCAGCTTGAGGCCGACCCGGAGATGGCGAAGACGCATCATCGCAAGACCCAGCCGTGGCGGCCGGAGTGGGCGCGCGAAGTCCACGTGTGGCCGTATTTGCTGCGCATTGAGTTTCTGGCGGCGATCATCCTGACCATCATCCTGCTGGTGTGGTCGATTACGTTGAACGCGCCGCTGGAAGAGCCGGCGAACCCGACGCTGACCATGAACCCGTCGAAGGCGCCGTGGTACTTCCTGGGATTGCAGGAGATGCTGGTGTATTTCGACCCGTGGATGGCGGGCGTGGTGATGCCCTCGTTGATCATCATCGGGCTGATGGCGATTCCCTATATCGACACTAACCCGCTGGGCAACGGCTACTACACTTTTAAACAGCGCAAGTACTCGATACTTACGTTTATCTTCGGGTTTATTGTGCTCTGGGTGACGATGATCGTGATCGGGACGCTGATTCGCGGTCCTGGATGGATGTGGTTCTGGCCGGGGACTACGTGGGACCACAACCGGCTGATCTTCGAGGTCAACCGCGATCTGCCGGATATTTTCGGGATCCACACGCAGGTGCCGAAGATTATTTTCGGCGCCATCGTGGTGGGCGCGTACTGTGTGGCGGCCGCGTTCGGGATGCACAAACTGATCACGCGCAGTGCGTTCAACCGCAAGATCTACGCGCGGATGAGCGTACTGCAATACGCCGTGATGCAGGTCTTTCTGGTGACCATGCTCTCGCTCCCGGTAAAAATCATGATCCGGCTGCTGTTCCGGATTAAGTACGTCTGGGTGACGCCCTGGTTCAACATATAAGCGACCATTATGAGCGATCCACAGAAAGACCCGGTAGTTCACTCGTCGTTGAGCAAGCCGCTGTTCATTTCCTCGGCGCTGCTGGTGGTTGCGATGGCTTGGGGACTGTACGACGAGACCTACGGCATACGCCCGTGGAAGGGCTATCAGGCGCGCTTCGTCAAACTCTATACGCGGTACCTGAAGACGGCGGCGGGCGGGGAAGCGGAGGTCGAGCGGCAGATCAAGGCGTCGCTCGACTACAAGCGGCTGGACGCCGCCATGCAGGAGGCCGAGAAGGCGGCACAGCCGAGTGCGTCGGCCATCGATAAAAAGATCAACCAGGAACTGGTGCCCAGGATTCTGGCGCTCAACGACCCCTTCCAGGAAGTGCGCAGCCACATCGGCTCGCTGACCTACCAGATCGAGGTGTCGCATCGCGAGAGCACGAAGAACTCGCTGCGCAAGGAGATAGAGGAACTGCGCGCCGAGAAGCACGATGTGGCGCTACCCGGCGAGCCGCAAAAGCGCAGCATGGATTTCAAGGTCATGAGCGACCAGTTGCAGGCGTGGAAGGACGAGAAGGCCAAGTTGCTGCAACAGCGCGTGGATTTGATGAAGCAGGCGACCACCCTGCGCACGCAACGCGACCTGTATCTTTCGGACCGCATCGCGGAGGCCAGCACGGCGACCATCGCGGCGGTGGAGAACTCGCTGGGAAACTTCGATATCCGCATCCGGCAGATTCACGTGAAGGATGTGGACTTGGTGGACCGCTGCGAAAGTTGCCATCTGGGGACGCGCGAGCCGGTGACCATCACCAAGGCGTCGATGGGCGGAGAGGCGGTGTTCGCCAGCCATCCGAACAAGGAATTGCTGAAGCTGCACGATCCCGAGAAGTTCGGTTGCACGCCGTGCCATGGGGGCAATGGGGCGGCCCTGGCAAGCGTGGAGAAGGCGCACGGGTACAACAAATTCTGGTTATGGCCGCTGCACCATAAGGAGAATGTGGAGGCGGGCTGCCAGCAGTGTCACGTCAAAGAAGTGGTCACGGAGATGGCCGGGACGCTCAACCAGGGCCGCGAGATTTTCCGGCTGCGCGGCTGCATGGGGTGTCACCGGTACGAGGGCTTCGACCGGGAGGCCGATGAGATTGCGAGCGTCAGCCAGCAGATCCGCCAACTGGAGCAGCAGAAGGCCGAGTGGAAGCGCGAGGTAGGGTTCAGCGAACAGAAGGCCAACAATCCGCGCACCACCGACGACGAAGCCAAGAAGTTGCTGGCGCATGCCAACGATTTGAAGGTACGGGCCAGCGGGCTGGACGCCAAAATCGAGCAGTTCGACATGCGCTCGCGAAGCCTGGTGCGCGAGGTGAAGAAGGTGGGTCCCAGTCTCAAGGAAGCGCGCGCCAAATTGCGCAAGGAATGGATTCCGGTGTGGCTAAAGGATCCGCACCAATGGCGTGAAGGCACCAAGATGCCGAGCTTCCGCCTGGACGATGGCGAGATCCGCGCGATTTCGGCATTTCTGTGGCAAGCCGGCGTGAAGGCCGAGTTGCCGCGGCAGAAGCCCGGCGACGCGGCGCGCGGTAAGGAAGCCTTCGAGACGCGCGGGTGCATGGCCTGCCACTCCATGGGCGAAGGCGCGGCCAAGCAGGGCGGCACGTTCAGCGCCAACCTGAGCCGCGAAGGCGAGAAGGCCAGCTACGATTACCTGGTGCGCTGGGTCCACAATCCGCGGCAGCGCTCGGCACCGTATTGCACCTTCGAGAAGAAGGACCTCACCGCCGAAGACTACCAGCGCAAGGGCCTGCCCTACGTATTCGACCTGGAGCACAGCAAGTGTCCCAACGATGGCCACGAGCTGCAGGTGCAGCAGATGACCCCCATGCCGAGCCTGCGCCTGAGCGAGGACGAAGCGCGCGATATTGCGAGCTACCTGCTGACCCGTAAGCGCGACAACGCCAGTTATCAGAACGCGGATTACATGGACGACGCCGGCCTGAAGAATCAGGGCCTGGCGCTGGTGCGCAATTATGGCTGCGCCGGCTGCCATGAGATCGCAGGCTTGGAAGAGGAGCAGCGCATTGGCACGGAACTGACCAAGGAAGGCTCGAAGCCCGTGGAGCGGCTGGATTTCGCGCTACTCGGTCACAAGGCGGAGGCGGAGGACTGGTACACCCACAAGGGGTTCTTCGAGCACAAGCTGCAAAACCCGGCGGTCTACGATACCGGCAAGGAGAAGGCCAAGCAGGACCGGCTGAAGATGCCGAACTTCAACCTATCCAAGCCAGAGATCGACGCCGTGACCACCTTCCTCACAGGCTCGGTGGACGCCAGCGTGCCCGCGCGTTATTTCTACAATCCGACCGACGCGCGCCAGGACATCATCGATGGCTGGTGGGTGATCCGCAAGTACAATTGCATGGGCTGCCACAAGGTACACGTGGGGCAGGACAGCACTTTGGATGGCATGGCGAAGTATCAGGACCCCGACTGGAAAGATCAACGGCCGCCAACGCTGATCGGAGAGGGCGCGCGCGTCAATCCGGAGTGGCTGATGCGGTTCCTCAACAATCCGGCGCTCAGCGAAAGCGACATGAATCGCGATGGCGTGCGGCAGTATCTAAAGGCGAGGATGCCCACTTTCAGCTTCTCCGATGGCGAGGTACGCAAGATCGTGCGCTTCTTCGAGGCGCTCTCCTCGCAGGCGCAGCCGTTCATCGCGGAGAGACTGGATCCGCTGACCGATGCCGAACGCACCATGGCGCGGAATCTGTTCACCAGTGAAGGCGCGCCCTGCTTGAAGTGCCACATGACGGGCGACGCGAAGCACGATTCACACGCCACGGCCCCCAACTTCACGGTGGCCAGGGAGCGCCTGAAGCCGGGCTGGACCAAGCGTTGGATGCTGGACCCGGCCCTAATGAGTCCGGGGACGGCGATGCCGAGCGGCCTGTTCCGCATGGACAACGAACGGTATGTGTTCACCGGGCCAACGCCGCCCAGCTTCAACGGATATTCGAAAGACCACGCGGATCTGCTGGTCCGCTACATGTTCCAGTTCACACCGGGAGAATTAGGGCGTTTGCGCAGCAGCGCGGGCGCGGGGAATTGAGTTCAAGGAGGGGCACAGGGAAATGACGAAGATTTGGATGGGAGCAGTTCTGGCCGGCAGCCTGACACTGATGGGCTGCGGCGGCGAGAAACCGGCGGAGACCGCCAAGACGGAGGCTACCGCCCCTGGGGCGGCGGGCGGCACGGCCATGCCGGACGAAGCCAACGGTGGCACCATCACCGGAAAGGTGGCGTTCACCGGCGAGAAGCCGAAGATGGCGACGCTCGATATGTCGGCCAATCCGGCTTGCGAACGCGCGCACAAGGGGTCGGCGCAGAAGAGCGAAGAAGTGGTAGTCAACGAGAACGGCACGCTGAAGTATGCCTTCGTGTGGGTGAAATCCGGACTTCCCGCCGATAAGCAGTGGGCGGTACCCATCACTGGGGTCAGCCTGGACCAGCACGGCTGTATGTACCAGCCGCACGTGATCGGGCTGATGACGGGGCAGAGCTTTGAGATCAAGAACAGCGACCCCACCAACCACAACATCCACCCCATGCCGAAGGTGAACCCCGATTGGAACGAGTCGCAGTCGCCGGGGCAGTCGCCCATGACCAAATCGTTCGCCCGCCAGGAAGTCATGATCCCGGTGAAGTGCAACGTGCATCCGTGGATGCGCTCTTATATCGGCGTGGTGGGACACCCCTTCTTCGCCGTGACGGGCGACGACGGAACGTTTACAATAAAGGGATTGCCTCCTGGGACCTACGTGATTCAAACTTGGCACGAAAAGTACGGACCGATGGAACAAACGGTGACCGTGGGCGCCAAGGAGAGCAAAACTGTAGAGTTCTCCTATAAAGGATAGACAAAAAGGGGCAGGTTGTGGGAAGCCTGCCCCCGTTTCCATGCATCATAACGATGTGGGTTCTCTCTGGTTACGCCGCTACGCGGTGTTTGTGGCGTGCTGCACGTTCGGGCTGATGATTGCCGGCGGGCTGGTCACCAGCAACGACGCGGCCCTATCCGTGCCCGATTGGCCGCTTTCGTGGGGCCGTCTGGTGCCCACATGGGAAGGCGGGATCCGCTACGAGTTTGCGCACCGCTTGGCAGCGATGCTGGTGGGTCTGCTGACGGTCGGGCTGGCGGTGTGGATGAGGCAGGCTTCATCTGATGGTGGGCCGTACCCCCTGGTCCGCGGCCGACGCCCTCGTCGGCCTGCCGCGCTTGAAGAGCGGGTCCAGGGGGACCCGCGCGGACCAGGGGGTCCGCCCCACAGCACTCGGTTGGCATGGGCCGCGGTGGCGGTAGTGCTGGCGCAGGCCGGGCTCGGAGGGATGGCGGTGAAATATGTAACGCCTGCTTGGGCCACTATCGCGCACGCGACGCTGGGGCAACTCTTCTTCGCAATCACGGTAGCGATTTGTGTAGGGCTGTATGCCGGCTTCGAACGCCGCTGGGCCGCCCCGACCGTAATTTGTGTGGTGGCCCTCTTCGCCCAGACCATCCTGGGCGCAGGTGTCCGCTACGGAGTGATCGCGCCGGTGGCCCATATCGTGTTTGCGGTGCTCGCCACCATTCTGGTGATGTGGGCCGGCCTACCCATCCTGCTGAAGCACATGGACAATCCGCAGCTCCGCCGTCCGGCCATGCTCTTGCTATCCGTCACGTTTTCGCAGGTTTTCCTGGGCATTGGCGCGTACATGGCGCGCGTGGCTTATGCGGACGCGCCGCAGCCCATGCCGATGATGGTGTTGTTCACGGTGGCGCACGTCGCCGTGGGGTCGCTGGCGGTGGGCGCGGCGGTAGCGCTGGCCATGCTGGCGCGGCCCAATGCGTCTCGGGCACAGGGAGGGCTGGCCACCGCGTGATGCGCGACTATATCGAATTGACGAAGCCGCGGATCACCTGGCTGATCCTGATGAGCACCGGCGTCGGGTATTTCTTCGGGCTGCCTTCGCACGCCTGGCGGGATATCAACTGGCTGTTGCTGCTGAATACCATCCTGGGCACCGGTTTGATCGCTTCCGGCACGGCGGCGCTCAATCAATGGTATGAGCGCGCGGCAGACCTGAAAATGCATCGCACGGCGGGGCGTCCGCTGCCATCGGGCCGCCTGAAGGCGAGCCGGGCCCTGGCGTTCGGCATCGCGCTTTCCGTGGCAGGCTTCTTGGAGTTGTGGCTGGGAGTGAATCTGCTCAGCGGACTGATCGGCGCCTTCACGCTGGCCAGCTACCTTTTTCTCTACACGCCCATGAAGCAGCGCACCTGGTGGAGCACCACGGTAGGCGCCATCCCGGGGGCCATGCCGCCCATGATTGGGTACGCGGCCGCCGCCGGCGCCATCACCCGTGAAAGTTGGGCGCTGTTCGCCATTCTCTTCCTCTGGCAATTCCCGCACTTCTATTCGATCGCCTGGATGTACAAAGAAGACTACGCCCGCGCCGGCATACGGATGCTGCCGGTGGTGGAGCCGGATTGCCGCTCTACGGCGCGGCAGATTGTGCTCTACGGAATCGCCCTGATTCCGGTGAGCCTGGTTCCGGGTATGCTGGGAATGACGGGACGCATCTATTTGATTGGAGCATTAATCTTGGGCCTGGTGTATCTCTATTCCGGCGTGCGCGTGGCTTTGGATCGCACCCTGGTGCGCGCGCGGGCGGTGCTGCTGACCTCGGTGTTGTACCTGCCGCTGATGTATGGTTTGATGCTCCTGGATAGGCCGGGACTGTGATCGGAGTTCAAAACCTCACTCACCGCTACGGCGACCGGGTTGCGCTTTCGGACGTCAGCTTCGAAGTGAAAAAGGGCGAGATTTTCGGACTGCTGGGGCCCAATGGCGGCGGGAAATCGAGCCTCTTTCGCATTCTCTCCACCATGATGGTGCCTAGCGAGGGGCGGGCCGAAATCGCCGGGTTCGATGTGGCGCGCGACCCCGCCGCGGTTAGGCGCACGGTCGGCGTGGTCTTCCAAACCCAAAGCCTCGACAAAGCCCTCACCGTCGAAGAGAATCTGCGGGCGCAGGGGCACCTGCACGGTCTCAGCGGCGCCACCCTGCGCGGCCGCATGGCGAACGCCATGGAGCGACTGGGCCTGCAGGATCGCCGCAAGGATCTGGTAGAGACGCTTTCCGGCGGTCTGCGCCGCCGCGTGGAAATCGCCAAGGCGCTGCTCCACAAGCCGCAAGTCCTGCTGATGGATGAAGCCTCCACCGGACTTGACCCGGCGGCGCGCCGCGAACTCTCCCACCACATCGAAAGCCTGCGCGACCGCGCAGGCGTCACCATTCTGCTGACCACCCACATCCTGGGTGAAGCCGACCGCTGCGACCGGCTGGTGCTGCTGCATGAGGGGCAGATTGTGGCGCAGGGCAGCCCCACCGAATTGCGTTCGCGCATCGGGGGCGACGTGGTGGTGCTTGAGACCTCGGATGCGGAGTCGCTCGCCGCCGGAATCCGGCAGCGCTTCGGCGCCACGGCCAGCGCCCGCGATGGGCAAGTGCGCGTCGAAATCGCCAACGGCCATCGCTTCATCGCCGAAGTGGTGGAGGCATTCCCCGGCGCGGTGGATTCCGTAGGCTTGCACAAGCCCTCGCTGGAAGACGTTTTTGTGCGTGAAACGGGAGCATCCATTGAGTAGCTTTATTTTGCCCGCGGCCACCCTCTGGCAGCGCGAACTGGTGCGTTTCTGGCGGCAGAAAAGCCGCGTGCTGAGCGTGGTGGCGTCGCCCTTGATCTTCTGGTTGTTGATTGGCTATGGATCCAATGACCTGGCGCGCTACTATTCCGGAACGCTGGTACTGACGGTGATGTTCTCCGCCATCTTCTCCACCATCTCCATCATCGAAGACCGGCGGGAAGGCTTTCTGTTGTCCATGCTGGTCTCACCGGCGCCGCGCACCAGCCTGGTGCTGGGCAAGATCCTGGGGTCGGCTACGCTAGGATGGATACAGGGTCTGATGCTCTTGATTTTCGCCCCGCTGGCCGGGGTCAACATCGGCCTGGGGGAAATCGTCCCAGTGGTGGGGGCGATGTTCCTGATCTCGTTCACGCTTACCGGTTTGGGATTTGCAATCGCATGGAAAATGGATTCTACCGCCGCATTTCACGGCGTCATGATGCTTCTGCTCGTGCCCATGTGGATGGTCTCGGGCGCGCTGTTCCCGATGGCGACGGCGCATGGAGCGGTCAAGGCGATCATGTGGGCCAATCCGATGACCTATTCGGTGGCGCTGCTGAACCATACGCTGGGCCTGCCGAATGCCTACCCCGGCGCCACCGAGAGCCTGGTGGTGACGGCGGCGTTCGGTCTCGCGCTACTGCTGGCCAGCGGCATGTTGGCGGCGCAACAATCCACGCGCTCCGCCGCATGAGCGGTGCAGGCATGCTGGCCAGTCTTTCCCATTTGGCAAATGGACTGGAGCGGCATGCAACGGCAAGACAGGCCAGGAGGCCTGTCCTCCTTTGCCTGCTCCTCCTGCTTGCCGGATGCGTACCGGTGAAGCCACTGGCCGTTCTCGGCCAGGTGCCGCAATTCCAGCTCACACTCGAAACCGATCAGCCTTTTGACAGCCGCTCGCTGGACGGGCACATCTGGGTGGCGAACTTCATCTTCACCACCTGCCAGGGCCCATGCCCCATGATGAGCCACCAGATGCGCGGCATCCAGAATTCCACTGGGAATACGCCCGAATTGAAGCTGGTCAGTTTCACCGTGGATCCGGCGCACGACACGCCGCCGGTGCTCGCCAAATACGCCACCCACTTCAAGGCCGACCCGGCCCGCTGGCATTTCCTGACCGGCGAAATGGAGCGTCTCAACGAGCTCGGCCTCAACGCATTCAAGTTGAATAGTGTGAATGGCAGCCTGAACCACAGCACGCGTTTTGTCTTAGTGGACGGCAAGCGCCGCATCCGCGGTTACTATCTTTCGAGCGACGACGGCTTTCCTAAGAAGCTGTTGCACGACATCCGCCAACTGCAAAGCGAACCCACATGATCTCCCTGCTGCCCTCGATCAATGCCACGCTGAATGCGTTCTCCGCGGTGCTGCTGGTGTGGGGCTACCTGCTCATTCGCCGCAAGCAGATTGAGCGGCACCGTCGCGTGATGAAGACCGCGTTCGCTACTTCCTGCCTCTTCCTGGTGAGCTACCTGGTGTATCACTCGCAAGTGGGATCCGTGCCTTTCCACCATGAAGGCACCACGCTGCGCACGGTATACCTCTCCATCCTGTTGACGCACACGGTGCTGGCGGCGACGGTCCCCGTGCTCGCAGTGGTCACCCTGCGCCGGGGCTTGAGCGCCCGGTACGACAAGCACCGCCAGATCGCCCGCTGGACGCTGCCCATATGGCTCTACGTCTCTGTCACCGGCGTGGTGGTCTACGTCATGCTGTATCACGTGGCGTAAGTCTGTCAAACAGCCGGCTTCAGCGAAGCAGGAGAGACCACACAAGGCGATGGTCTGTCCCACCACAATGTGCCAAACTGGCACTGTGATCCCTCGCCGAGACTTCCTCGCCCTGGCCGCCGCCGCCACCACCCCTCTCTTCGCCGCCGAGCCCAACGCCATTGCGCTCGACCCCACCCCTCAATTCGACCTCTCCCCCCACCTCTACATGCAGTTTATGGAACCCCTGGGCATCACCGATTCCTCCGTGGAGGCCGCCTGGGACTACGACCAGGACGATTGGCGCAAGGATTTCGTCGACGCGGTCCGCGATCTCTCTCCCAACGTCATCCGCTTCGGCGGCCTCTTCAGCCGCTATTACCTCTGGCGCGAAGGCGTCGGACCCGCCGCCAACCGCCCGGCCATGCGCAATTACGCCTGGGGAGGCAAGGAAACCAACCGCGTCGGCACTCGCGAGTTCGTCGATCTGTGCCGCCGAACGGGCGCGGAGCCCCTCTACTGCGTCAACTTCCTCTCAGACGGAGAGCAGCGCTACCGCAATACCCTTGAAGGCAACCGCACGGGTGACGCCCGCGAAGCCGCCGACTGGGTCTCCTACGCCAACGACCCCGATCAGCCCGACCGCAAACGCCACGGCTCCGCAGACCCGTTCCGCATCCAACTGTGGCAACTGGGCAACGAAACCTCCTACGGCAACGCCACCTTCAGTAAGGATGACGCCATCGCCCACACCATCGAGTTCGCCAAAGCAATGAAACAGCGCGACCCCTCCATACGCTTGATCGGGTGGGGCGACCGCGGGCGCAACGGCGAACTCTGGGTGCGCGACCTGCTGGCGCGCGCCGGCGAACACCTGGACTACGTCGCCATCCACATGATGGGCCAGAGCCCCAAACGCGCCGATACCGTCCTCAAGGGCATCCGCTATCAGCGGGACCCCGAGCGCGCCTGGCACGAGCTCCTGGAACTCTCCGCCAACATCGAAACCCGCGTCACTGAACTGGAGCAAGCCATCGGGTCATACGATAAACGCATCGGCATCGCCATCACCGAAGGCCATCTCAGCCTCAGCCCCCACAACGCCAACCCGATTCTCTGCGAGTGGCTCTCGGCCGCCTACCACGCCCGCACGTTCAACATCTACCAGCGCCACGGGGCACGCGTGAAGATGGCTACCGCCGCCGATTTCCAGGGCAATCGCTGGACCGTGTCCGCCGTCATGATCCCCACCCCGAGCGGCGCCAGTTACCTGATGCCCGTCGCCTCCATCGCCCGCCTGTTCCGCCGCCACACCGGCGCCCAACACATCGCGGTGAAATCCGCACCCCCCGGACTCGATATCGCCGCCAGTCGCACCGCGAACAGGATTTTCCTCCACGTTGCCAATCTTGAATACCGCAAGGCCGTCGAAGCCACTTTCGCCGTCGCGGGGCTACGGGTGCAATCCGGCCGCGTCTTCGAAATCGCCCCCGAAGATCTGCGGCAGTACGTCAATCCGGATCAGCCGAACGTCTTCGCCCCGCGCGAATCCCCGCTGAGCGCCACCTGGCGTTTCCCGGCGGGCAGCGTCACCGCCATCGAATTAGATTTGCCGACGGGCTGAATACACGCTTCCGGACCCGATTGAGTAAGTTGAACTGCGCCTGGATTAAATAAGCGAGAGGTTCGCCGCGCGGCACACGCGCACCGGCTGGTATGGTAACAAGAGATACCCAACATGCCCGTATATCGCTCTCGCACCACCACCCATGGCCGCAACATGGCCGGCGCCCGCAGCCTGTGGCGCGCCACCGGAATGAAGGACGGAGACTTCGGCAAACCGATTATCGCCGTGGCCAATTCCTTTACCCAGTTCGTACCCGGACACGTCCACTTGAAGGACCTGGGACAACTGGTGGCCAGAGAAATCGAGCGCGCGGGCGGGGTCGCCAAGGAGTTCAACACCATCGCCGTGGATGACGGCATCGCCATGGGGCACGGAGGCATGCTGTACAGTCTGCCCTCGCGGGAATTGATCGCCGATAGCGTGGAATACATGGTGAATGCCCACTGCGCCGACGCGCTGGTCTGCATTTCCAACTGCGACAAGATCACGCCTGGAATGCTGATGGCCTCGCTGCGGCTGAACATTCCGGCGATCTTCGTTTCCGGTGGACCGATGGAGGCGGGCAAGGTGGAACAGGGCGGCCTGGTGCGCGCGGTGGACCTGGTGGACGCCATGGTTGCCGCCGCCGACCCGGGCGTTAGCGATGAATTCTCAGACGATATGGAACGCTCCGCGTGCCCCACCTGCGGAAGCTGTTCGGGGATGTTCACGGCAAACTCGATGAACTGCCTGATGGAGGCGCTTGGCCTGGGGCTGCCCGGCAACGGGACTATCGTCGCCACGCATGCCGACCGCAGGGGGCTGTTTGAAGAGGCCGGGCGGCGCATTGTGGACCTGGCCCGCCGCTATTACGAGCAGGACGAGGCAGGCATTCTGCCGCGCGGCATCGTCACTTTCGACGCCTTCGAAAACGCCATGACGCTGGACATCGCAATGGGCGGATCCACCAACACGGTGCTGCATCTGCTAGCCGCGGCGCACGAGGCGGAGGTGCCGTTCACCATGCGCGATATGGACCGCCTCTCACGGCGCGTGCCGCATCTCTGCAAGGTGTCGCCTTCGTCGCCTGACGTGCATGTGGAGGACGTACACCGCGCGGGCGGCGTCTTTGCAATTCTGGCGGAGCTGGATCGCGGCGGCCTGCTGCATCGCGGCGCGCATACGGTACACGCGGCCACTTTGGGCGACGCCATAGAACAGTGGGATGTGCGGCGCGGCGCAGCCGGGAGCGTGCAGGAATTCTATCGCGCGGCGCCCGGCGGAATCCGCACCACGGAGCCGTTCAGCCAGAGCCGGCGCTATGCCACCTTGGACCTGGACCGAGCCGAGGGTGCGATCCGCGATATGGCGCACGCCTTTAGCCAGGATGGCGGCCTCGCCGTGTTGTACGGCAATATCGCCGAGGACGGCTGCATCGTGAAGACGGCGGGCGTGGACCCGGCCAGCCTCACGTTCACCGGGCCGGCGCGCATTTTCGAAAGCCAGGACGATGCCGTCGAAGGCATTCTCGGCGACCGCGTGCAGCCGGGCGAAGTGGTGGTGATCCGCTACGAAGGGCCAAAGGGCGGACCCGGGATGCAGGAGATGTTGTACCCCACCAGCTATTTGAAATCGAAGGGTCTGGGGAAGGCGTGCGCGCTGGTCACGGACGGGCGGTTTTCGGGCGGGAGTTCTGGTCTCTCGATCGGCCACGTGTCGCCGGAAGCGGCCGAGGGCGGGGCGCTGGCGCTGGTGGAAGATGGCGATCGCCTGGCGATCGATATTCCGCAACGCAGCATTCGGCTGGACGTGAGCGACGCGGAATTGGCGCGGCGGCGGTCCGCGATGGAAGCGCGCGGCGCGGCGGCGTGGAAGCCGGCGTCGCGGCAGCGCACGGTATCGAAGGCGCTGCAGGCATACGCGGCGATGACCACCAGCGCTTCGCGCGGCGCGGTGAGGGAATTTTAGCGAGGTTCGCCTGGTCAGAAGCTGCGAAAAACTCAGTGATGGGGCAAGCTAAAGCCTGCCCCACCACGGCAACTGGTAAGCCTGCAATGAGCGATGGCCTTACGCCAGCACCTGCTTGATGGCGGCGCCGGCGCCTTTTAGGTTGGCGACTTTCATTTCGCTCCATTTGCGGGAGAGGATCACGCCATCGGCGCCGCCTTTGAAAGCCGCCAGGACGGCGTCGTGCGTGCCGTTGGGGGTGGATTTCGACGAGGTGGCGGCGGTAGGAATATCGATATCGATGCCGGGCCAGAGCTGCGTTTTCGTCCCGGCCAGCGCGGCGCGCGCGCGCTTGGCTTCGCGATACACGTAATCGCTCGACAGGCCCGCTTTGGCGAGATCCGCCATCGGCTTTTCGCCCTGGTAATCCAACACGCGGTAATGGAAGTCGAGTAACTCCTGGGCCGGGACGTCGCCGTAGATGGTGCGCCCCACCTGACCGATATAGCCGGCCAGGCGCTCGCCGCCGCAGTTGTGGTACATCACCATCTTCAGGAAGTCGGAATACTTAGAGAGTTCCGCGAGATCCTGCTCAGCGCGGTAGATGGGCGAGAAGGAATTCTGGTGCCAGATGTGCCAGCCCACGCCGACGCCCGGTTTGATGGATTTCACCTTGGCGTAAATTGCCGCGTAAGTTTCCCGCAGGCTATCGTGCCAGAGATTTTCCCAGGCGAGCAGTTCGGGGTAGCGCAGGATGAGGCGCCAGAGGGTTACGTAATAGCCATCCACCGGGCGTTTGGCCGAGCGAGTGAATTCGCCGAGCGCGCGGAAGCCGGCGCGGGCGCGGGCCACATCGATGCCGCGCTCCCGGGCTTTGCGCTCGCAGAATTGGCAGAAGCAGGTGACGCCGCCGGGGTTCACGCCGCGCGTCATATTGGAAAACGCGCCGTGACGCTCCGAGCCCCACATGATGCCGTCGATCTCCCAGGAGCGCGTGTAGTCCTCCACGGTGCCCAGCAGCCAGTTCCGGTAGTTGGGATTGTTGAAGCACAGGGTGCTCGCGTTCTGGCCGTCGAGCTGTTTTTCCTGCGCCTGGGCGACGTTGGGAACGTCGCGGCTCCAGACGTCCTCAAACCAGCAGATGGTCTTCATGCCGCGCTTGCGGGCGGAGGGGAGGACGCTGGCCAACACGTCGAACTCGCCGAGATCGGGCGCGTGGAGATTCTGCAAAACGGTGTCGCGATAATATTCGGGATGAGTGCGGGTGTAGCTGCCGCCTTTAAAGGTGTCGGTATCGTAGGCCTGCTTGCCGTGATCGGGGAGCGGCTGTCCCGGCACCTGGCGGCCGGCGATGCCGCGGCCGTAAGTGAAGGTGGCGACGAAGAGGGTGTTGATGTAGGCGTCCTGCTGGAATTCATCCAGCACCTTCTCCACGCCTTCATCGACGAAGGAGACGGCGCCCACCTGAATGCCGACCATCTTGGAGGCGGCGGCGGCCGGCGCGGCAGTAACGGCGGTAACGGCGATCGCGTTGCGAATAAAGTTGCGGCGGTCCATATGGATCGGAAAGTAACACAATTCAAGGGCTGACGTGCGGGCGCGTCAGTGCGTCGCCGCACGGCGATGCCGACCAGCGCCGAGCCCATCGGGATTATGGTCGTGGGTTCAGGCGTGGTCTGATTTTCACCGAACAACCCCCGATGGTTGACCAGATTGCTGTCTGGTATCCAGTTATTTACCGACGCGCCAGGAGGCGTCGAGCGATACCCAGCGGTCGCCTTCGCCCATCTCAGTCTCGGCAAGAGACAACGCGCCGTGGCCCTCATCGCAGAGGAACTCCGTGGTGACAGGCTCGAACATGCTGGCCCAGGACCCCAAGGTGACGGGACGCGCCAGACGGTGGAGGCAGACCGGGCAGCGGCGGCGCTGATCGTCGAAGACCCAGATGGCGGCCAGGCCGAAGCCACCCAGAAACACCAGGGTGGCGCCGAATCCGGCGACCCATACACGCAACACCTCCGGGGTAAGGAGGAGCCACAGCCAGCGGGACCCTTCGACCCATAACAGCGGAACCAAAACGATGACGGAGATAATCTTCACGGCCAGGTAGAACCAGTAGCGCCAGCCGTAGCGCCCCAGCGACAGGCGGCCGATGGCGACCAGTGCCGCGCCGATGGCCAGCGCCAGCACGATAGGCACGACGTGGCCCACTACCAGGTCGCCGCGCGGGTCATAGGGTAAGTGGCGGGACCCGATGAACTCGATAGGCTCGATGTTCCATTCGATGGCGGCGTCCACGATGGAGCGGGTGGTCCGAAAGCCGTGTGAGAGCAGCGCCAACAGGAGCGCACCAGCCGCCACGAGGGCCATGACGAACTGCGGACCGAGGGTCCAATGGCGCAGGCCGGCGCGATTGAAGCGGAGCCAGAAGGCATTGCGGAGGGCGTCGCGGCAAATTAGCATCAACTCGGCGCGGTCGCGGCCGGCGACTTCGCCGCGGTCCACCAGGATGCAGAGGTTGGACAGGCGCGAGTTCCAGCGCTTGCGCCATTCGGGCCGTAAAGCCGGCGGCGCCAGGCGGCCCGCCATCCGCAGCAGCCAGCGGCA
This sequence comes from Candidatus Solibacter sp., assembly GCA_025361425.1. Lineage (GTDB taxonomy): Bacteria > Acidobacteriota > Terriglobia > Bryobacterales > Bryobacteraceae > Solibacter. The sequence goes on from JANYAH010000107.1 coordinate 33,109, forward strand.
AAGCGCCGGCGGCGGCACTCCGTCAGGGTGGGACATGAGGCCTCGTCTCACCCATTGGACACCGGCTTCCCTTATGATGTTCCAGCAGGCGGCAGCCGGCGTTCAGCCGGCGCTTGCGGAGCACGCAGGGGCGCGCTCGGCCCGAAAAAGCAACCTGAAAGGCGGCTGCGGGCAAGATTGCCCGCCCCACAACCGGGGGAAAGAAGCTTGCCCTACGGTCGCGGCTCGGATTGGATGGCCGCGTGGTAAGAGCTGCGTACCAGCGGACCGGACTCGACGTGCGCGAAGCCCATTTCGATGCCCGCGATGCGGAACTCCTCGAATTCGGCGGGCGTCACATAGCGGACGATGGGCAGATGCTTGGGCGAAGGGCGCAGGTACTGCCCCAGGGTGAGGAAGCCGACCTGATGGGCGCGCAGATCTCGCATCACCTGGAGCACCTCCTCCGCCGTTTCACCGAGGCCGAGCATCAGGCCGGATTTGGTCGGCGTCTCGGGCTGGATGCGGCGGGCGTGTTGCAGCACCTCGAGCGAGCGCTCATACCGGGCGCCGAGACGCACCTGACGGTAGAGCCTGGGTACGGTTTCGGTGTTGTGGTTGAGCACGCCGGGGCGGGCCTCCATGACGGTCTCGACGGCCTGGAGATTGCCCTGGAAATCTGGGATCAGGACCTCGACGCCGCACTGGGGAACGCGCTGGCGGATGGCGCGGATCACCATGGCGAACAGCTCCGCGCCGCCATCCGGGCGATCGTCGCGGTTGACGCTGGTGATGACGGCGAACTTGAGCCCCATGAGCGAGACTGCCTCGGCGATGCGGGCGGGCTCGTCGTAATCCACGGGCAAGGGCGCGCCTTTCTGCACGGCGCAGAAGCCGCAGCGGCGGGTACACACGTTGCCCAGCATCATGAAAGTGGCGGTGCGTTGATTCCAGCATTCGCCGACGTTGGGGCAGGCGGCGCTTTCGCAGACGGTGTGGAGGCGGAGACGCTCGATGAGTTGCTTCAGATCGCGATAGTTCTCGCCGGCGGGGGCGGGTGCACGCAACCACTTGGGACGCTCGAGTTGGGGAGAAATGGAAACCAGCACTGCCTTTATTGTACCGGGATGGCCGGGACGTTGACCTTGGCGGCGGCTTTCAGCAGCATATCCCAGTTACCGGCGGCGATGGGGAGGCCGTTGACGCGGCGCTCCGCCTCCATGCGCCATTCCGGGTCGCCGGCCACGAGCACCTCGTGGAAGCCCGGGGCGGCGGGCGTGGACTTCATGAGATGGACGAGTTGCGTGACGCGCGCGGTGAACTCTTCCACAGGCATGAAGCGGGCCACATCGATGGCGAGGAACATCTGGCTGACGCGCACTGTCTTGCCGCGGAAGCGGATGCCGCCGACCTCATTGCACATGGCGCCACCAGAGAGCACGGAGCAGAGAATTTCCACCATCATGGCGAGGCCGCTGCCCTTATAGCCACCCAAAGGCATGAGCATACCCTTGTAGGCGGCATCGGTATCAGTGGTGGGCACGCCTTCGGAATCGAAGGCCCAGCCGGCGGGGATCTGGGGCTGCCCGTTGAGAAACGCCTTGAAGACTTTGCCGGCGGCGACGGTGGTGGTGGCCATATCGAGCAGCCAGGGGCCGGGCACGGACATGCAGATGGGGTTGGTGCCCAACTGCCCTTTCTTGCCCTGCCAAGGCGGCACGATGGGGGAAGCGTTGCACATCACGATGCCGATTTGTCCAGCGGCGCGCATTTTCTGGGCCCACCAGGCGGCGGCGCCGAAGTGGTTGGATTCCTTGGCCAGGACCAGCGCCACGCCGTGCTGACTTGCGATGCGCACGGCGTGCGCGCAGCAGGATTCGGCCACCCATTGGCCGAGCGCATTCTGTCCGTCGAAATGGAGGCAACTGCCGAATTCAGAAATCACGCGGCCATCGGCGAGCGGGTCCATCTCGCCGGCCAGCAACTGGTCGATATAGAACGGCAGGAGTTGGATGCCGTGGGAATCGACGCCGCGCAGGTTGGCGGAAATCAGACAGGCGGCGGTGATCTGGGCTTTGTGGCGCGGCACTCCGGCCCCCTGGAGGATGGCTTCGCAGAACTGGGTCAGTTGGGTGACGGGGACAGTGGGCATGTAGTTCCAGGGTAACGCGGTGGGGGAGCCAGGCGGGCAAGGACTTCACCGCAGAGACGCAGAGACCGCAGAGATAAGCGCAGAGAAGCAGGAGAAAGTCAGAGGCTGAAAGAACGCGGAGTTAACAAGGGGGCTTCGCGAGGCACGGGTGTGTTGGGCACAGCCGCCGCCTACATGCCTGGGCAAGGCCGACGCGGTGGCGGTCGGCCTTGCCCGAATAAATTAGGGTTTGGTTACGTTGAACGGCGAGTTCGTCATCACGCCCATCACCGTCCCGTTACTGGTTGGCAGGCGAACCTGGCGAGCGCCGACCACGGCGGCCGGAAGAATCTGAACGGAAGCGGTGATCTGGGTTCCGGCCGAGTTGGCTTGAACGTTCGAGACCTTGATGTTGGTATCCGCTTGACCGAGGGCGCTACCAGACCCTCCGCCCATCATGCCGCCACCCATGCCGTTTCCCGCGAGGATGAACTCGACCCCCTGGATGCCCTGAAACCCGGAGCCCGTGATGGTTAAAGTCAACGTGCTGCCAGCGGATGCGCTGCTGGGAGTGATGGCGGAAATCAGCGGCATAGTGAACTGTCCTTGGCGCTCGGTATCCCCGCCATTGATGCGATTCAGTATCCCGTAGCTTGCCAGATCGACGACATCCAGCGTTCCAGTTCCTTCGGCTAAAACGAGCAATTGGTTCTTGGCGGTGTTGACGGCAAGCGCCACTGGGCCCGGATCGACCGGGAAGGTTTTCAGCACGGCTCCAGAGGCCAGATCTGCCACCGTGACACTCGCGGTCATTTGGTTTGCGATGTAGGCCGTGTTGCCATTCACAGCGACGGCGCCGGGCCCCATGCCATTCCAGGTGCTGGTGGCCACTTGCGTGAAAGCCTTGGTGCCGAGGTCGAGGATGAGGAAGCCGTTGGACATCGGTGTCGTAATGACGGCCTTGTTCGACTGAGTGGAGATGGCGACCTCACGCGGGCGCGAACCGGCGGGCAGCGCCACGTTCGACACCGTGTAATTGGTCAGGTTGACGATCGAAATTGAGCCCGCCTGCATATTCGCAACCACTGCCGTGCTGCCGGCGACCGCGATGCCGCTAGCTCCGAGTCCGACGTTCACGGTCTGGGTAACGGTCTTGCTGGCCGTATCGATCACCGAGACGGTGCCGCTGCCGGCGTTGGTCACCAGGAGATTCGATCCCGCGAAGACCAGGCGGCTGGGATAGTAACCGGTTCCAACTACCGAGAGCACCTTGTTTTGAGACAGATCAATCAGCGCGATTGAAGCCTTGGTGCTCAACCCTACGGCTGCCATGGTGCCCGCGGCATTCACGGCAATCGCGTGAGCTTGGGATCCGCTTGGAAGCGTAATGGTCGCGGTGGTGGAGTTGGAAGCTAGTGAGATGACGCGGACAACGTCGTCGTTCTCGTCAGTAACCAGAGCGGTGCCATTGGCGGCATTGAAGGCCATGTAGCTCATCTCATGGCCGCGAGCCATATTCTCGCCGACCATCATGCCCCGTCCCCAGCCTGGCATGCCCTGCATCATCGCCGCCGTGGGCAGGACGTGCATGAAGGTGACGTTGCTCACCTGACCGTTCGACGTCACTGTCACGGGCGTGCGGCCGACGCCGGCCATACCCGATGGGAGCGTTAGATTGATCTGCTGTAGTCCCGCGAAGCCAGGCGCGTTGCCGGACCACATCACGTCAACCTGCATGCCTCCGATTGTCACCGTCGGCTTGGTTGAGGGATCCAGGCCGGTGACGTACATCGCCACGTAAGTCGGCTGGCCGTTGGTGGAGGTGCTGAACGGCCCCATCTGCCACATTGTCCCGTTCAACATTGCGCCTTCGCCCATGCCCATGCCGTTGAGCGCGAACATGCCTGGACCCGCGCTGCCGGCCATTGCGTTACCGGTCATCGTCTGAGACCCGTTATCCACCATCACGGTGGCTTGGCCGGAGCCTACGTTAGGGGGCATGATGAAATTAATCTGGCCTGGAGAAACGTACTGCATCATGGCAGACGCTCCGTTCACAGCCACGGAACAGCCGCCCAACGCGGTGGGCAGTTGACCGGGTGCGACCCAATTGCCAGCCATCGTCTGGGGACAAAGGTTCTGTCCGAAGATGGAGGCGAAGGAGCCGGGGGCGATCGGCTGAGCCGGATCGAAAGATGCCCCATTCACAATGCTCATCTGTGCAAACGACCGGGAAGCCCCAGTTATTCCTAAAAGACCGGCAAGTGCGAGTGCGGTAAGTGTTTTCATTTTAGATCTCCATTCACGCCATGAATGTTGCAGTTGGAACTCCATGGGCTTTCCCGGATAACCCGAGTGTTTTCAATGTTGGGCAACCGGCCCCGCGGGGTCCGGCTGCAAGGCGGGCACACGTGGCGTGCCCGATGTATCCGTTAGAAGTGCTTGCCGGGGAAGAGCAGGCGCACGAGGTCAACTCCTATTGACACGCGAACAATCGTTAAATGAAATGGGACGCTTCGGGAAACGACTGAACTGAGAGAGAGGCCCGTGTGCAGCGGAACCGAGAGCCAGACAGAGGCACCGTAATCGCGAAGGTCGCTCGCGTTGACCACGCTCTGCTGGGTGCGATCATAGAACGGCATCGACGTGGCTGGTGGCATGGTAGTTTCTCCGTTGTTGCCCATGCCCATACCAAAGCTCATGTTGCCGCCCGGCATCAACCCGCCCCCGTTCTGAGAGCCCGCCTGCGCGGTCTGGCTATAAATAACCTGATTACCGATTGGCTCCAGCCCGAAACCGCCGATGCCCGCGGCCACTTTACGCGGCAGTGTGAACTCCACCCCACCGCTGAGATGGATTGCGTTTCCGTCCGTAGTGTACGGGCGCTGGTAGCCGACGCTGTTGAAGACCGAGTTGGCAAACCCAGCCGACACCCATGGGCGTGCAAACGCGAAGCGGCGAGCCACGGTTCCGGTGGCATCGATGGTGACTTTGCCCGCCCCTAACCCCTGGTTCCGATTTCCCGTCGGCGCACCGGCTGTGAGCGCCGATCCGAAGTCGAACCCGGCAGCCCGCCCCCGTAAGAACCCTGCAACGTAAACGTCGCCGAGGCCGCCGGACGATACGTTATTCGCGAAGGTACGGTAGTAAGGGACGCCGACGACCACGGCAGCGTGGATCGAGTCGAAGCCGAACTCCGGGACGAGGGAATACAGAGTCGCGGAAGAGTTGTAGTCAACGCTTGATCGCAAAGACAGAACGGGGCGAGGCGCTGTGACACTGGGTGTGACTACGTTGTAACGCGCCAATTGCCGATTCACATCCCGAAGGAGCGCGCTTAGGCTGCGCAGAATGCCTTCCTCGCGGATTCCGCGCGCGCGAAGTGCGGAGACGACGATGGCCGCAAAGGATTGTCCGGTGTCTTTATGCAGCAACAGAAGATGATTGCGATGCACCTGGAGGGTGTCCGCCATCGCGGCTACGACCGCAAGCTTCAGGGCCGGGTCCGCACAGAGCGCATCGATCGTGCTCATTTCCCGCTGGATTGCCGCGTTGGGCGTTTGCGCGCACACGAATGGTGGCAGGACAAGCAACACGCACAGCGCTGTCAGAATCCGCTTCATAACGTTCCTAGTGGTGGGGCCCGAGCCTACCAGGCATACCTGTCATCCCGCCAGAGAGCGCACTGCCCGGCATTGCGTCCATCGCGCCCGCGGCTCCCTTCATCGCATTACCGCCCATACCGGCGTTGCCCCGCTGGCCAGGCATCATGTCTGCGCGTTCAGAACGGCCTCGAAAAGCCTGGGCTCGTAAAGGGCGTCGATCCGCACCTACCCATGTGCGCTGTCCGGGACGCAGCAGGACTTCGTCCGCTGTCGAACGACGGTTTGCAACCGCGACCATGCCCTCGTCCACCGCAACCAACGTGGCATCGGTGTCGTCAACGAACACGCTAAACGTGGTCCCTCGAACCGCGATTACGGCGGTCGGCGTCGTCATGCTATGGGGGTTGGGGCGACCGCTCAGCTTCTCGATGTGTACTTTAATGGAGCCGAAGAACAGATGCAGGAAATCGCTAATGCCGGCGGCGTGTTCGTTGTAAATGACGCGAGAATCCGGAAAGATGTGGACGGTGCTGCCGTCGTTGAATTGAATGACGGCTTCCGATTGCGCGTCGGTCACGAGTTCGTCCCCGATCCCGACTGTTTCGTTCAAGGCCAACGCCCGGCTCGCCAGACTCGCCCGCCTCACCGATAGATTGCCCGTGACGCTGATGACGCGGCCTTGCCCCGCAAAAGGCGACTGCGCCACAGCAGGATCGCTGGACCAAACGAAGAGCGTGAGCGCAGCGGCAACAATCTTTAGGACAGACAGACGCAAGTTGACTCCTCGTTGGAATTAATAGTGCGATCGCAATGCCACGGCTGAGGTGGGTCTCTATTACCCAAGGATTCAATCCGCCGCTAGAGGTGACAGGCTGGATCTGAGTGATATGCCCCAGTCGGTTGCGTCCGGCCTCCCAGCGCGGCCTATTTGCGATTCGCGGATGCGTACTTGGCCATTTGCTCGTGCGATGCTGCCAGTTCCCGTGCGACGTTAGCCGCTTCGCGAACCGATTTGGCGAAGTACTCGCAATGGGCAACCGTGTTTGGCGCCATCGGATTCTTCATCGCGGCCGCCTCCGACATCGTGCTCTTGTGGACTGTGAAAGCATCACGGCGGAGGCCTGGTATCGGTAGCAGACTCGCGACCCGCTGCATAAAGAATCTTGTTCACGTTGTTCAAGAGCTTGGTCACTTCTCCAATCTGAGCAGCCGCGCGTTGATGGCCACAATCACCGTGCTCGCGGACATCAGCACCGCGCCCAGGGCGGGAGTGAGCAGGACACCCCATGCGTAGAGGGCTCCGGCCGCCAGTGGAATGGCGACGACGTTGTAGGCCGTGGCCCAGAGAAGATTTTGAACCATCTTCCGATAAGTGGCGCGAGAAAGCTGCACGATGGCCACGACATCCAGCGGATTACTCCGCACCAGAATAACGTCGGCGGTTTCCACCGCGACATCGGAACCGGCTCCAATGGCGATACCCAAATCAGCCTGCGCCAGAGCCGGGGCATCGTTCACGCCGTCGCCAGTCATGGCCACTAAGACTCCGCGGGATTGGACCTCTTTGACTTTTGCGGCTTTGTCTTGTGGCAGGACTTCGGCGAAGTATTCATCGAGCCCGACTTGGTCCGAAACCCATTTGGCGGTCGCTTTGTTATCGCCGGTGAGCATCATGCAACGGATGTTAAGCGCCTTAAGGGCATCGATGGCTTGCTTCGCTTCCGGCCGGACAATATCGGCCAAGGCAATCGCTCCTTTGAGCTTCCCGTCAACGAGGACAAACACGACCGTCTTGCCTTGGGCTTGCAGTGTCTCGACGCGCTTGTCGGTGGAATCGACGTTCTGTTCGCGCAAATAGCCCGGACTAACCACTTTGACAACTCTGCCCTCAACGCTACCTTCGGCGCCTTTGCCCGTTATGCTCTTAAAGTTTTCGACGGGCAGTTTCTTTTCCGAAGAAGCGGCGATGGCTTTGGCGATGGGATGTTCGGAATTCGCGTCCACGGAGGCCGCGTACTTGCGCAGCGTTTCTTCGTCGATGTCCTGGGAAAGTACCAGAGTATCAGTGACGCCAAAGCGGCCCTCGGTAAGCGTGCCAGTCTTATCAAAAATAACGGCTTGCAGTTTTCGGGCGCCTTCGAAAGAAACGCGATTACGAATGAGCAGACCGTTTTTCGCGGCCAGCGCCGTGGAAACGGCTACCACCAGCGGCACGGCAAGACCTAGGGCATGCGGGCAGGCGATGACCATGACGGTGACGGTGCGTTCGATGGCGAACGCGAAATCTTTGCCCATGAGAACCAGCCAAATAAGGAGAGTAATTACTCCGCCACCCAAGGCAACAATGGTGAGCCATAGCGCCGCGGTGTTGGCTAGATCCTGGGTCTTTGATTTGCTCTCTTGGGCCTGTTTGACGAGATCGATGACCTGCGACAGAAAGGACTCCTTGCCGGTGCCTTTGACCTCGACAGTCAGCGAACCCTCCCCGTTGATGGAGCCGCCGAGAACCTTGCCGCCAATGTTTTTGGTAACTGGAGTTGATTCCCCGGTAAGCATCGCTTCATTGACCGAGCTCTCGCCCTCAACGACGATACCGTCGGCGGCGAGTTTCTCACCTGGTTTGACCAGGACTCTGTCATTCACAGCCAGTTCGGCGAGAGGCACGTCTTTTACGCTGCCGTCGGGCATGAGTTTGTGGGCGTCGGAGGGCATTAGTTTGGCAAGTTCCTCCAAAGCCCGCGAAGCGCCCATCACGGACTTCATTTCAATCCAATGCCCGAGCAACATGATATCGATGAGTGAGGCCAACTCCCAGAAGAACATCTTGCCCGTCAGGCCGAATACCACGGCGCTGCTGTAAACATATGCCGTAGTAATGGCGACGGAGATTAGCGTCATCATCCCGGGCCGGCGAGACTTGAGTTCCGCGAACAAACCCTTTAGAAACGGCCAGCCGCCATACCAAAAGACCACGGAAGAAAGGCCGAACAGGACATACATGTCGCCGGGAAAACGAATGGCTTCCCGCAGGCCCACCATTGCTTGGAGCATCGGCGAGAGGACGAGAATGGGCAGGGTTACGACTAGCGAGACCCAGAACCGTTTCTGGAAATCCGCCGCCATGTGGGCATGGTGGTCGGGTGCGGTATGCGGCATCTTGGTTGGGGCCCCCAGTTTAGTTTCGGCCTCCAGCCAATTCTGCACGTCGCGTCCTTGCGGACGACCTTCCTTAACATAGATGGCGTATGCGCTTTTGGCCACCTCGCCTTCGGCCGGCTTGTTTTCGGGTTCATTTGCGCCTGGGTGTTCGTGTGGGTTCGTCATAAACTTCTTTCGCGGCGCAGCGACCAGTCTACCCGTGGTAATTCCAGACCGTGAGCAGGTCGCGGCGCCGCCTTTCATCGCAGGGTATCGTGACGATCCGCAATCGGTTCTGTCCTTGCGGATGTTCTTTGTGGGCGTCGGATGAGCTTTCTTACATGCCCTTCATGTCCTTCATCATTGGGCACTGCGACATGGATTCCTTGCCCATCTCCATGTGCTGCATCATGTGCTGCATCATCTCGTCCTCCATCTTTGCCTTTCGCGCATCCATGGCGATCCGTTGCTGCGCCATGCCCGTGAGGGCGGCGGCCATCAGGTCCATCTTCTTGTCCTTCGACGCGCGGTTCATCTCGGCAAGCCGCTCAGTGAGTTGAGCGTCTTGAGCCTTCATGTCGTCCTTCATTTTCTGTTTCTGATCCTTCATTTCCTGACAACGTTCCATCATTGTGGCCTCTGTCATGGCTTTTCCCTGCGGAGGCTCGGGGGTTTGCGCGTGGACCGGAGACCAGATGGCAAAGGCTAGTGCCAAGGCAAGGCTGGAACGGATGGCGAGGCTCTTATTCGTTTGGTATCTCATACTTTATTCCTTTCGTTGTGTTGTTCGTGTTTGTTTGAGCTGATAGCGTCCACCTGACAGCGTGTTTTGTGATACATCGGATTCACCGCGATCCGAACATCTGACAGTAAGACCTATCCGTCTTGA
>JANYAH010000217.1 GCA_025361425.1 Candidatus Solibacter sp.
AGCTCGCCGAGGTTCGCGCCAAACTGGCCGGCTTCGTGCGCCGTTCCACCACGCCGGCTATCGCCGAGACCGTGCGCGTCAACATCGCGCTCGCGCCCGGCGCCGCGCTCGGCGAGCGCCAATTGCGCCTCCTCACTCCCAACGGCCTCACCAATCCCGTTATGTTTTCGGTCGGCCAGTTGCCCGAAGTTTCCCGTCCGCCAGCCAAGGGCACCGGCGTTTTGTCCGCCGCCCAGGCGGGGCGCGGCCGCGGCCAGACACGCCCCGCGCCCGAACCTCCCACACAGATCGTGCTGCCCGTCCTGGTCAACGGACAGATCACGCCCGGCGGCGTCGATCGCTATCAATTCCAGGCCGCCAAGGGCCAGCACATCGTGGTCGCCGCCAAGGCGCGCGAACTGCTCCCCTATATCTCCGACGCCGTCCCCGGCTGGTTTCAGGCCACGCTCGGCCTGACCGATTCCTCGGGCCGGGAAGTCAAATATGCCGACCACTTCCTCTTCCATCCCGACCCGGTCCTCTATTACGAAATCCCCGAAGACGGCGTCTACACCCTGGAGATCCACGACTCGCTCTACCGCGGGCGCGAGGATTTCGTCTACCGCGTCGAGGTGGGCGAGCTGCCGTTCATCACCGCCATATTCCCGCTGGGCGGGCGCGCCGGAAAGCGCATCGCGGTCGAATTGAAGGGTTGGAATCTGCCGGCCGGCAAGCTCACCGAAAACACCAAAGGCAAGCCAGCCGGTGTCTATCCGATATCCGTGCGTAGCGGCCCGTACGTCTCTAACCACGTGCCGTTCGCCAGTCAGGAACAGGCCGCGCTGCCCGAGGTGCTCGAAAAGGAGCCCAATAACCGCCAGGAGAACGCCCAGCGCGTCAAATTGCCGGTGATCGTCAACGGCCGCATCGATCGGCCCGGCGATTGGGATGTCTTCCGCTTCGACGGGCGTGCCGGCCAGGAAATCGTCGCCGAAGTTTCCGCGCGCCGCCTCGATTCGCCGCTCGATTCGCTGCTCCGCCTAACCGATTCCACCGGCCGCGAGCTGGCCGTCAACGACGACGCCGAGGATAAGGGCGCGGCCCTCCTCACCCACCAGGCCGATTCGCGCCTCAACTTCAAATTGCCGGCCACTGGCGTCTACTACCTGCACCTGGGCGATAGCCAGGGCAAAGGCGGAGCCGACTACGCCTACCGCCTGCGCATCAGCCGCCCGCAGCCCGATTTCGAATTGCGCGTCGTGCCCTCCAGCATCAATGGGCGCGCCGGCGCCACCGTGCCGGTGACGGTCTATGCCCTGCGCCGCGACGGTTTCTCCGGCGATATCGCGCTCCAGTTGAAGGATGCGCCCGCCGGATTCCGGATGGCCGGCGGCCTCATTCCCGGCAGCGTGGATAGCGTACGTCTGACCTTGACCATGCCGCCGAGCCCCGAGGGTCCGCGCAGCCTCGCCCTCGAAGGCCGCGCCACTATCGCCGGCCGCGACGTGCGCCGCGCCGCTGTCCCCGCCGAGGACATGATGCAGGCCTTCTACTACCACCATCTGGTGCCCGTGAAGGACTGCCTGGCCCAGGTCACCGGAGCTGCGCGGCCGAATGCGCGCGCCGCCTTTCGGATGGAGACGGAAACCGCCGTCAAGCTGCCGCGCGGCGGCACTGTCGCAGTGCGCGTCATCCTCAACGCCCCGCGCCTTGCGGACTCCCTACGCTTGGAACTTAACCAGCCGCCCGAAGGCGTCGCCATTCAAGCCGTGGAAACGGTGCGCGACGGCATCGCCATCACTCTGCGTGCCGACCCGGCCAAAGTCAAAGCGGGCGTAAAGGGGAACCTGATCGTGGATGCGTTCACGGACCGCCCCGCCAATCCCGGCGCCAAGCCCCCGGCCGCGCGGCGCCGCGTCCCCCTGGGCACGCTGCCCGCCATCCCGTTTGAGATCGTGGAGAACACCGTGGCCCGCCGCTGAACGCCCAGCCGCCGGCCGCGCGGAGCCGCGTCCCTCTGGGCACGCTGCCCGCCATCCCGTTTGAGATCGTGGAGAACACGGTGGCCCACCGCTGAACGCCAAGCAGCCCGCCGCGCGGCGCCGCGTCCCTCTGAGCACGCTGCTCGCCATCCCGTTTGAGATTGTGGAGAACACCGCGGCCCGCCGCCGAATTGGTGGGGCGGACCCCCTGGTCCGCGCGGGCCCCCCCGGTCCCGCCGCCGGGCCCATGCGTCGGCATCTTGCAGGCTGGGAACAGGCCGACGAGGGCGTCGGCCGCTGACCAGGGGGTCCGCCCTGGGGTCCGCCCCACCAAGCCAGCAGCATCCCAGTTCTTGGGCTTACCTAAGCGGCCGGCGCTTCCGCCTGCCAAGCTGCTTCATAATAGAGGTATGGCCAGAGTCACGGAACTTCTTGTGAACGGCGGGCCGCGGGGGGTCGACGTGGATGCGGACCGCACGCTCCTCAGCGTCCTGCGGGACGATTTGAATCTTACCGGAGCGAAATTCGGCTGCGGCGAGGGACAATGCGCGGCATGCACCGTACTGGTGAACGGCGTGGCCACGAAATCGTGCCTCACCAAGGTGGGCGCGGTGGAGGGCAAGCGCATCGTCACCATCGAGGGCCTCGCGCCGGAGGGCAAGCTGCATCCCGTGCAGCAAGCTTTCCTGGATGCCGATGCCATGCAGTGCGGCTACTGCATTCCGGGGATGATCCTGGGGGCGGTGGCGCTGTTGGGGCGTAATCCGAATCCGAACGATGCGGAAATTGTCATCGGCATGAACGGGCACATCTGCCGGTGCGGGACGTACCCGCGAGTGATGCGCGCCATCCGCGCCTTAGCGGGGAACGGAGGTCGGGCATGAAGCGGCGCGACTTCTTCGCCCTATTGGGCGGCGGCATTGTGGTGCTGCTGGATGACGAGATCTACGCGCAGGAGACGGGCGGGCCCCGGCGCGGCGGCGATGCGCCAGCGGTCCCGTTAGAGATCGGCGCGTGGCTGCACATCGGCGAGACCGGCGTGGTCACGGTCTACACGGGCAAGGTGGAGGTGGGCCAGAACGCGCGCACCTCGCTCACCCAGGCGGTGGTGGAGGAACTGCACGTGCCACCCGAGTCGGTAGAGATGGTGATGGGCGACACCGACCTCACGCCGTTCGACATGGGGACGTTCGGCAGCATGACCACGCCGCGCATGTGGCCGCAGATCCGGCGCGCGGCGGCGGCGGCGCGCGAGATGCTGCTGGATCTGGCGGTGCGGAAGTGGAGCGTGGAGCGTACCACGCTCACCATCGCCGACGGCAGGGTGTCTGCAGGCGACCGCTCGGCGAGTTTCGGCGAACTGGCGCATGGCGAGAAGTGGACGCGCACCATTCCGGCCAGCGTGCCGCTGGCGGCGGCCGCGGATTGGAAGGTGGCGGGGAAATCGCTGCCCAAGGTGAACGGGCGCGCCATCGTCACCGGCGCGCATAAGTACTCGTGGGACCTGAAGCGGCCAGGGATGCTGCACGCCAAGGTGCTCTATCCGCCGCAATTCGGCGCCAAGCTGATCTCGCTGGATGCTGCGGCGGCGGAAGCCATGCCGGGCGTGAAGGTGGTGCATGAGGGCGACTTCGTGGCAGTGGCCGCCCCGGAAGTGGAGAAGGCCGCCACGGCGGTCGCGGCACTCAAGGCGCAATGGAAGCCGGTGACGGCCGCGGCTGATTACCGTACCGTATTTCAATACTTCAAGCAGACCGCGCAGGACGGCGCGGCCAAGGCGAAGAACCTGACGCCTTACACCATCGCTTACATCGCGCACGTTCCACTGGAGCCGCGCGCGGCGCTGGCAGAGTGGGAAGGCGGCAAGCTCACGGTGTGGACCGGCACGCAACGGCCCTTTGGGGTGCGGAGCGAACTGGTGCAGAGGTTCGGCATCCCCGAGGAAAGGGTGCGCGTGATCGTGCCGGATACCGGGTCGGGCTATGGCGGCAAGCACAACGGCGACGCGGCGCTGGAGGCGGCGCGCATCGCCAAGGCGGTGGGCACGCCAGTGAAGCGCAACTGGACGCGCGAGGAGGAGATGACGAGGGCGTACTTCCGCCCGGGCGGACTGATCGAGGTGGCAGGGAAGGCCGCGGCGGACGGCACCATCACGGAGTGGGAGTTTCACAATTACAACTCGGGCGGCTCGGGGCTGCAATCGCCATACAACATCCCGGGGAAGAAGGAGCAGTTTCACCAGACGAAATCGCCGCTGCGGCAAGGGTCTTATCGGGGCCTCGCGGCGACGGCGAACCACTTCGTGCGCGAATCTTACATGGATGAGCTGGCGCAATCGGTGAAGCTGGATCCGCTGGAATTCCGGTTGAAGAATGCCAAGGACGAACGGCTGCGCAACGTGCTTGTGGCGGCCGCGGACAAGTTCGGCTGGAAGGGGCGGAAGAAGACGGCGGGGCGAGGGTTCGGTATCGCGGCGGGCTTCGAGAAGGGCGGCTACGTGGCCACCTGCGCGGAGGTTGGCGTGGACCCCAAGAGCGGTGCGGTGAAAGTGCTGCGCGCGGTGGTGGCGTTCGAGTGCGGCGCGGTGGTGAATCCCGAGCACCTGCGAAATCAGGTGGAGGGCGCAATCGCGATGGGGCTGGGTGGGGCGCTGTTCGAGGAGATTCAGTTCGGCGAAGGCAAGATCGCGACCAACCGGATGTCGAAATACCGGGTGCCGCGGTTTGCGGATATGCCGGTGATCGAAAGCGTGCTGCTGGATCGCAAGGACCTGGTGTCGGCGGGGGCGGGCGAGACGCCCATCGTGGGAATCGCGCCGGCCATCGGGAACGCGATCTTCGATGCCAATGGAAAGCGAATTCGGAGATTGCCGCTGATGGCGTAGTAGACCAAAATATAGGGCACTATAGAAGATGCTTCGATTTGCGTTGTCGATCACACTGATTTCCTGTGCGTTCGCGGCGGTGCCCGCATTGATGCCGGTGCCCGTCACGGTGCGGCTTGCCACGGGCAAGCTGACCCTGGATTCCACCTTCCGGGCGGCGCTGGTGAGTGCGCCGGACGCGCGCCTGGAGGCCTCCATTGGACGCTTCGTGGCGCGGCTCTCCCGGCAGACGGGGATCCCCATGCTCGGGCTTAAGGAGGCCACGCCCAAGCTGCGTATTGAGTGTGCGGGCGCGGGCAACGATTATCCGACTCTCGGCGAGGACGAAGCCTACACGCTGGATGTGACCAGCGAGGGCGCCCTTCTCAAGGCTTCCACGCGTGCCGGCGCGCTGCACGGCCTCGCGACGTTCGGGCAGCTCGTCACGTTGGCCCAGGACGGCTTCGAGATCCCGGCTGTCCACATCGAGGATAAACCTCGCTTTCCCTGGCGCGGGCTGATGATGGATCCGGCGCGCCATTGGATGCCGCTCGAAGTGGTGAAGCGCAATCTGGACGCCATGGCGGCAGTCAAGCTGAACGTGTTTCACTGGCACCTCTCCGATGACCAGGGTTTCCGGGTGGAGAGCAAGCGTTTCCCCAAACTGCATCAGGAGGGCTCCGACGGCCTGTTTTACACCCAGGACGAGATCCACGGCGTAGTGGCCTACGCACGCGACCGCGGCATCCGCGTGGTGCCCGAGTTCGACATTCCGGGCCACACGACGGCATGGCTGGTGGGGTATCCGGAACTAGGGACCACCGCGGGGCCGTATGAGATGGGGCGCAACTGGGGCGTATATGAGAACGTGTTGGACCCGAGCCGCGAAGAAACCTACGCGTTTCTCGACGCCTTTTTCGAGGAGATGACGGGGCTCTTCCCGGACCCGTATTTCCACATCGGCGGCGATGAAGTGGTGGCCAAACAGTGGGACGCCTCGGCGCGCGTGCAGGCGTTTGCGAAACAGAACAACCTGAAGGAGGCGCACGCCATCCAGGCCTATTTCAACCAGCGCGTGCAGAAACTGCTGCAGAAGCGGGGCAAGACTCTGATCGGCTGGGACGAGGTGCTGCATCCGGACCTGCCGCGCGACATCGTGGTGCAATCCTGGCGCGGGCAGAAATCGCTGGCCGAGGCCGCCACCAAGGGCTATCGCGGAATTCTATCGTGGGGCTACTACCTGGATCATTTGAGTCCGGCGGCGTTTCATTACGGCGTGGATCCGATGTCGGCCGATGCCGACAGCCTGGGGCCGGAGGCGAAGTCGCGCATTCTGGGCGGCGAGATGTGCATGTGGGCGGAATACGTGACAGCGGAAACGGTGGATTCGCGGATCTGGCCAAGAGCGGCGGCGATTGCGGAGCGTCTCTGGTCGCCGGCGACAAACCGGCATTTGAAATCGATGTACGCGCGCATGGAGATGGTGAGCCGGTGGTTGGAGTGGACCGGCGTGCAGCACCGTGCCAACTACGCGCCGATGCTGGAGCGCATGACGGGAGGCCGCCCGTCGGAGCCGCTGCGCGTGCTGGCGGATGCGGTGGAAGGCCTGGGACTGGGCCCGCGGCAACGTGTCGGGAAGTATACCAGCCTGACGCCGATGAACCGGCTGGCGGATGCGGCGCGGCCGGAGAGTGAAAGCGTGCGCGCGCTGGAACTGGCGGCGGCCAACGTGGCGGCGAATCCCAAGGGCAGCCCCGCCGAGGCGGCGCTTCTGCGGCGCGAATTCTCGCGCTGGGCGGCCAATGATGGACCCTTCCAGCAACTGGCGGCGCAGAGTCCGCTGCTGGTGGAGTTGAAGCCGCTGTCGCGCGATCTGGCGGCGCTGGGCAATGCGGGATTGAAACTGCTGGACGCGCTCGAGAAGGGACAGGCGCCGGCGGCGGCATTCGTCGCCGAGCAGACCAGGGAGATTGCCCGGATGGAGAAGCCCGCCGCCGAGGTGAACCTGGCCGCGACACGGCCGGTCAAGGCACTGCTGAAGGGCGGCAGGAAGTAAGACGGCAGTCTTATTAAGGCTGTGAGCGCTGCCGGACTCCTGGTCTGCTTTTCGCCAAACGAAAGCAGGCCGACGGGGGCGTCGGCCGCGGACCGGGGGGTCCGCCCCACAAAAGACAACTTATCTCGGCCCCAGAAGGCCGGAGTAAGTCTCCACGTGGAGCCTGCGCCCGTCGGTGCGGATGGTGATCATACCGTCAAGGTCTGTGCGCAGGACGGTCGCGTGATGCTGGCGCAGGCGCTCAACCACGGTGGGGTGCGGGTGCCCGTAGCTATTCTCGAACCCGGCCGAAATCACCGCGAACGCCGGCTGCACCGCGCTCAAGAACTCTTCCGTGCTGCTGGTGCGGCTTCCATGATGCGGCACCTTCAGTACGTCGGTGGGCCGCAGTTCATTGGTGTAGGCCATCTCCTGTTCGATACTCCGGTCTATGTCACCGCTTAGAAAAAAGCTGCGCTGGCCGAAGGTCACGCGCAGCACCAGGGAGTCGTTATTCTTCGGCTCATCGACTGGCACGTAGTCTGGCATGGGCGCTAGCACTTCGATTGCCGCGCCTCCGAAGGCGAAGCGGCCCGGCGCGCGCAGCGGCACGATCTTCGCCCCCACCGCGACCGCTTTATCGTGCACCGCTCGCCACTCCGGGCCATCCGGCGTGACCCCGGTCCACACCTCCCGTGGGTGGAAGGCGGAGATCAGCGCCGCGAGGCCGCCGCTGTGATCCTCGTGCGCGTGGGAGAGCGCCACCACGTCCACCGCGCGGAAGCCGCGGTCCCACAGGTAGGGCGCCACCACGTCCTCACCGATATCTATCTTCGACCGCGCAATCCGCCCGAACGCGGGGATGCCGCCGCCATCCACCAGCATGCGTTTGCCATCGGGGAACACCACCAGCAGACTGTCGCCCTGACCCACGTCGATCGCCGTCAATTCCAGTTCGCCGGGACGAACGTCCGGGGCGAACGGGTGCCACAACAGCAGGGCGAGCAACGCCGCCACCGCCAGGGCCCCCCAACGGGAGCGCCAGATGGCCGCCGCAATCAGCGCCGCCGCCAGCGCGATTCCGAGCCATACCGGCGGCGTCGGAATCCGCCAGTTCGGCTCTAGGTTGGCGTGGAACCAAACCACCTTTTGCGAGAGCCATAAGAGCAGCCCGGCGACCCTGGCGATCCACTGCCACCCCGTGAATACGGCGAGGAACCCGACCGGCACGACCGCGCCCAGCAGCGGCACGACGAAAGCGTTCGCCGAAAGTCCGGAGAAGCCCAGCCGGTGAAAGTAGACCACCATGGGCAGGGCCAGGCCAAGCTGCACCACGGCTGAGGTGAGTACGATCTCGTAAACCAGCAGCAGCATCCGCGCCGGCCAAGCTACCACCCACAGCGGTGCGCGCAACGTCTCGGCCAGCAGCCGGAGCTCGATGCGGAACTGTGCCGAGCGCGGGTGCATGTGGGAGTCACGGCCCGTGTCGGCGAGGTCGCGCAATCCCGCCGCCAGGGGGCCCGAAGTGGCCCCGAGCGCCGGCGCCGCGAATGCCCCTAGAAACCCCACGGCGAGAAACGTGAGCTGGAAACTAGCGTCGAACAACTCCTCCGGGTCGAGCAGCAGAAACCCCAGCGCCACCGCGGCCAGCAGATTCATGATGCGCCGCTGACGAAAGAAATACCCGGCGATCATGAACAGCGTGAGCCCCGCCGCCGAGCGCACGCACGGCGCCTGCCACCCGGTGACCAGCGCATAGAGCCACGCCGCCAGCACGGTGATGAACAGGGCGAGGCTCTCCGGCACGAAGCAGATGCGCAGTAGGAACAGGAAGAAGGCAGCCAGCACCGCCACGTGAGTTCCGGAAATCACTATCGCGTGAAACGTCCCCGTGGAGCGGTACTGCTCTGTCCAGACCTTCTGCAATTGGAAGGATTGCCCGATCAGAATCGCCTGCATCATCCCGCCCTGGTACGCATCGCCGGGGTAGAGTTGTTCGATGCGCGCCAGGGCCGCCGCGCGCAGGTCCATGACGACTTTCTGAAACGCAGTCCCGCAGTGCCCGGGCAGAACGCGCACGGTGCCGGCCGCCGCCGAAGCGGTCCAATAGATGTCCTGCCGGGCCAGGAAGCGCCGGTAATCGAACGCCCCCGGGTTGCCGAAATTGCGCGGCGGGCGCACCTTCGCGTCGAGTTCGATATTCTGGCCGTAGTGCAGCGCGGGCAGGGTTTCGCCTTCTTTGGTATACAGCGTAACCTGCGCCCGCGCGTCGCGATCCAGTTCGAGAAGGAAGCGCTCCCGCTCGCCCGACACGGCCGGCGGCTCCACCACGCATCCGGCGAGAATCACCACTTCGCGTCCCGTGGCATCGATTGTCGGCGGCGGCCCTGGTGTGTGTACCCACGCATCGAGCGCGCCGGCGAAGAACAGTCCGAGCAGGCAGCACAACCCCGCGAGGGCGCGCGATCCGCGCCACAGCGCCAGGCAGCCGAGGACAAAAAATGCGGTGATGGCCCCCAATGATTCGGATGGTCCAAACGGAACGAACCGGTAGGCCAGGATACCCGAAGCAAGGGCAGCCAGGGGACCCAGCAATGGATGTTTCAATGGCTATGCGCGATTGTATCAACGTGCGGAACTTCCGCGCCGACGCGCTGGCCGTGCTACGCAAGGGCGGCGAAGCCGCATGAGAGGAAGCGCGCATGCCCCACACCATCGTGCGGTAACAGCAGCCGGCCGACCAGGTATCGGGTTACTTGCGAGGCGCTGGCGCGGGCAGGGCGCCGGCGGGCCGGACCGCGGTCTGGCGGGCGCGGGTCTGGGTCCACGCCTGTTTGACTTCCTCGGGAAAGCCGGCGACGAGGCGCTCGACGCGGGCTGTAATTTCGGCGACCACGGCCGGGTTCTCCGCGGCAGCATCGTAGGCTTCGGTGGGGTCCTGTTCGATGTCGTACAGCTCCGGGTTTTGCAGCGGCAGATTGATTCTGCCGCCAGCGGGCGCCGGACTATAGGCGAAACTGTTGTAGCGGGCGACGTGGAGCTTCCACTTTCCCCAACGCGCGCACTGCACGTTCCAGCCATCGAAATAGAGCAGGGCTTCGCGTTCCAGGTTGGGCCGCGCGGCCGAGAGCAAGGGCCAGATATCGACTCCGTCGACCGGCAGTTTCGGCAGGGCGGCGCCCGCCAGGCGCGCCACCGTGGGCAGCACGTCGATGGTCCCGGCGATGCCGCGGCAGACCGCTCCGCGCGGGATGTGTCCGGGGAAGCGCGCCAGAAATGGTTCGCGCACGCCGCCTTCATAGGTGGAGCCTTTGCGGCCGCGCAACTGGCCGGGGCTGCCCTGATACCAGGGTCCGTTGTCGGAGGAGAACATCACCAGCGTGTTGTTGTCGAGGCCCTCTTTCTTGAGTTTGGTGAGGACTTCGCCGACGCTCCAATCGAGTTCCTCCACTACGTCGCCATACAGGCCGAGCGGCGACTTGCCGCGGAAACGCTGCGACGCCGCCAGCGGAATATGGGGGAAGGTGTGCGGCATGTAGAGGAAGAAGGGCGAGTTCTTAGAGCGCTCGATGAACTGAAGCGCCTGCTGGGTGTAGCGCGGCGTCAAGGTCTCCAGCACCGCGGGCTCTTCGAGGGTCTCGGTGTTGTGCATCAGGGGCCGCGGGGTCATGTCGTTGGAATAGGGGATGCCGTAGTATTCGTCGAAACCGCGCATGGTCGGCAGATACTGAGGTTGATGGCCGAGGTGCCACTTGCCAATGCACATCGTCTTGTAGCCTTGCGGTTTCAGCAGGGCGGCGAGCGTGGTCTCCGTGTCGGCGAGACCGGTCTTGTCCGGCGGCATGATGACGTGGGGCACGCCGGTTCGGGTGGGGTAGCGGCCGGTGAGCAAAGCCGCCCGCGACGGGGAGCAAACGGGATTGGCGGAATAGAATTGCGTGAAGCGGATTCCCTCCGCCGCCATGCGGTCCAGGTTGGGCGTGCGGATCTTGGAGCCGTAGCAGCCGAGGTCGCCATAGCCCAGATCGTCGGCGTAGATCATGACGATGTTGGGCGGGCGTAGGGGTGCGGCGGCGAAGGTGACGCCGGCGGCGGCGGCGGACAATTGCAGAAAACGCCGGCGCGCCATGGGCGACGCGCCAGCGGTTCCGAAGGGATGCGTATTCATCGGGTTGGCTCCACCCACATTATTCCATTGCTGGAGCAAGCCGGGGAGGCCTTCGGCTGCACCGGGCGGAGCCTTATGCCACACTGGAGATTAAACTCATATGGCTGAATCTCCAATCACCGCACGCGCGCAGGACTTTGCTGCGTGGTATCAGGATGTCGTACTGCAAGGCGACATGGCCGAACCCGCCGAGATCGTGAAGGGCTGCATGGTCATCAAACCCAACGGGTACGCGGTGTGGGAAGGGCTGCAGCGCGAACTCGACCAGCGGTTCAAAGCCAGCAATCACCAGAACGTGTATTTCCCGCTGCTCATCCCACAGAGTTTCCTGCAAAAGGAAGCGGAACACGTGGAGGGCTTTGCGCCGGAACTGGCGGTGGTCACCATCGCCGGCGGCAAGGAGCTTGAAGAACCGTATGTGATCCGGCCGACGTCAGAGACCATCGTGGGACACTTCTTCGGTAAGTGGATTCATAGCTGGCGCGATCTGCCGATGCTGCTGAACCAGTGGGCCAACGTGGTCCGCTGGGAACTGCGCACCCGCATGTTCCTGCGCACCACGGAGTTTTTGTGGCAGGAAGGGCACACGGCGCACTCCACCCACGAAGAGGCTTTGGAGGAAACGCTGCGGATGCTGGATGTGTACGCCGAGGTGGCGGAGGACATCATGGCGATGCCGGTGATTAAGGGCGTGAAGACGCGCGCGGAGAAGTTCGCGGGCGCAGTGCGCAGCTACTCGATTGAAGCCATGATGCAGAACGGCCTGGCGCTACAGGCGGGCACGAGTCACGATCTGGGGCAGAACTTCGGCAAGGCGTTCGACGTGCAGTTTCAGAGCAAGGAAGGGCAACTGGAATACGTGTGGCAGACCAGTTGGGGAGTCAGCACGCGGCTGATCGGCGGGCTGATCATGACGCATTCCGACGATAAGGGGTTGGTGCTGCCGCCCAAGCTGGCGCCGATTCCGACGGTGCTGGTGCCGATTTACCGCAAGGACGAAGAGCGGGCACAGGTGCTCGAGGCGGCGCACCGGATCGCCAAGGAAGTGGGCGCGAAGGTGGACGACCGCGACGGGCAATCGCCGGGCGCGAAGTTCTTTCACTGGGAGCGGCGCGGGGTTCCGACGGTGCTGGAGCTTGGGCCGCGCGATCTGGCCAGCGGCAAGATCGTGCTCAAGCGGCGCGATACGGGCACGAAGGAGCCGGTGGACCAGACGGCGATCGCCGGCAGACTCACTGAGACGCTGGCGGACATCCAGACCAACCTGTTCACGCGCGCCAAAGAGCGCATGAAGGCCAATACGGTGCTGGCGAATTCGCTGGAGGAAGTGGAACTGATTCTGAAGGACGCCACGGCGGAGAGGGGCGGCGGCAAGTTCGTTATGGCGCATATCAAAGACGATCCCGTGTGCGACGCGCGATTGAAGGAGTTCAAGACCACGGTGCGCAACATTCCGCTGGTGGACGAGTACGACGGGCCGGGCAAGTGCATTGTTACCGGGGAGACGGTGGCCCAGCGCGCGGTGATCGCAAAATCGTACTGAAGAGCCGCGGTTTCCAGTGAGTTCAGAAGTGGAAACCGATGTCGCCGGTGATGGTGAACCAGCGGTTGCCGTTTGCCCGACACGGCGTTATAAAATAGATTCGATGAGCGACGAAGTAATCCACGAATCACAACAGGAATCGCAGCAGGAAGCGCAGCAGGAAGCGCCGGCAGAGCCGCGCATGCCGCTGCCCCCGGCATCGTTCCTTTTCCTGGTGCTCTCTTTGCGGGCGCAGTGCGAGATCCAACTTGGCCTGATGCACTACGGCGAAGGCGACAAGCCGGAACCCGATCTGGAACTGGCGCGGCACACCGTCGACCTGCTGGGCATGCTGCACGAGAAGACCAAGGGCAATCTCAGCCTGGAAGAACATCGCATGCTGGAGAATTCCCTGACCGAGCTGCGTTTCCGGTACGTGCAGGTGTCCGACGAGGTGGCGAAGGCCGCAACGCAGAAAGCCTGAATGCCATCGCCCGCCTGCAAAATCACGGTACTGGGCTCGGGGACGAGCGTGGGCATTCCGACCATTGGGTGTCATTGCGATGTGTGCACATCGACAGATCCGCGGGATAACCGGCTGCGGCCCTCGATTCTGGTGAGCTACGAAGGGCGGAATGTGCTGATCGATACCACGCCGGACCTCCGCACGCAGGCACTGCGCGCGGGGATCAAGCGCCTGGATGCGGTGCTGTTCACGCATTCCCACGCGGACCATCTGATGGGCTTGGACGACGTGCGTCCGTTCAACTACCGGCAGAAGGGCCAGATCCCGATCTTCGCGGCGCCGGAGACCATGGCGGCGATCCAGCGCTGTTTCCATTACATTTTCGACGGCGGCGCGAAGGAATCGAACATCCCAAAACTGGAGGCGCGGGTGATGGACGGGGCACCGTTCGAGCTCTTCGGAATGGAGTTTCAACCGGTGCCGATTCTGCACGGCAGCCAGACGATTTATGGCTTTCGCTTCGGCGCGGCGGCCTACCTGACGGACCACAGCGACATCCCGGAATCCTCGTTCGCAATGCTGGGCGGGCTCGACGTGCTGTTCCTGGATGCGCTGCGATACAAGCCGCACCCCACGCATTCCACGGTGGAGCACTCCACGCGCACGGTGGACCGGCTGGGACCGCGGCGGGCCTACTTCACGCACATCTGCCACGACCTGGCGCACGAGCGCGCCGAAAGCATGTTGCCGCCGCACATCCGCCTGGCCTACGACGGCCTGGAAATCCAAGTGGCAGGGGTGCGGTAGGCATGCAGGTATATCGCAGCCTCGCCGAAGTGCCGCGCGATTTCGGACCCAGCGTGCTCTCCATCGGCAACTTCGACGGGGTGCATTTCGGCCACCGGCGAATTCTGCGCCGGGTAAAAGAGATCGCGGTGGAGCGTGGGTGGAAGGCGTCGGTGCTGACGTTCGATCCACACCCAACACGGGTAGTGGCGCCAGAGCGCACGCCGCCTCTATTGACTTCACCGGAGCGGCGCGCCGCGCTGATGCGCGAGGAAGGCATTGAGCAGGTGCTGATCTTGCCGTTCACCCCCGAACTGGCGATGCTGACTCCGGAGGAGTTCGTGGGGCAACTGCTGGTGAATGCGCTGGGCGCGCGGGCCGTACTGGTGGGCGATAACTTCCGCTTCGGACACCGGCAAGCAGGCAATGTGGCGGTGCTCGCCGAGTTGGGACGCAAGTTCGGTTTCGAAACCGGGATTGTTCCCGCGATCGCCTGGCGCGGGCGCGTGGTCAGTAGCAGCGGCATCCGCGAGTTGATCCGCGCCGGAAAGGTGTCGCTGGCGGCGCGCCTGCTGCAACACGTGTACGGCCTGGAGGGCGAGGTGGTGAGCGGGCGCGGCGTGGGCTCCCGACAGACGGTGCCGACGCTGAATCTGGCGACGCTGGCAGAAGTGATTCCGGCCAGCGGCGTCTACATTACGCGCACGCGGGACCGCGCCGACGGCCGCGAGTGGAATTCGGTCACCAATATCGGTTACCGTCCCACCTTCGGCGCGAGCGGCGAACGCACCATCGAAACTTTCCTGCTGGACGGGTTGGCGGGCGAGACGCCGGAGCGCATCCGCGTGGAGTTTCTCTGGCGCGTCCGCGAGGAGCGCGAGTTCGCTAGCCCAGAGGCGCTTCGGGAGCAGATTTTCAAGGACGTACGCACGGCGCAAGCGTATTTCCGGCGCGCCAAAGCGTGGACGGGACCGGCATGCATTTCCTGCTGAGCGGGCTCTCCATTGTTTTGATGGATCTACTGCTGGCGGGTGATAACGCGCTGGTGATCGCGCTGGCGGTGCGTTCCCTGCCGCGGCGCGAACGGCGCATCGGCCTCATCGGCGGCGCGGGGGCCGCGGTGGTGTTGCGCGTGGTGCTGACCGCGGTGGCGGCGCAACTGCTGACCATTCCCTATCTGCAGA
The DNA here is from genome assembly GCA_025361425.1 of Candidatus Solibacter sp. Taxonomy (GTDB): domain Bacteria; phylum Acidobacteriota; class Terriglobia; order Bryobacterales; family Bryobacteraceae; genus Solibacter. The sequence goes on from JANYAH010000217.1 coordinate 14,986, forward strand.
TCGCGGGCGGGCTGCTGATTCTGTGGATCGCGGTCAAGGTACTGATTGACGCCAGCACGCTGCCCGATGACACCCCCGCGCCGATGCGCTTCATGCAGGCGATCTGGTACATCGTGGTAGCGGACATCACGATGTCTACGGACAATGTGCTGGCCATCGCGGGCGCGTCCAAGGGCAACTTCTGGCTGATTGCGTTCGGCCTCGCGGTGAGCATTCCCTTCGTTGTGCTCTCCAGCAATCTGCTGTCGAAATTGATGGATCGCTTCCCGGCGCTGATCTATCTGGGCGCGGGCATTCTGGGGAAGGTGGGCGGCGAGATGATTCTCACCGACCCCTTCGTGGTGCGTACATGGCACCCGGGGGATGTGGTGCGCTATGCCGTGGAAGGGGCACTGGTGATTGCGGTGATCGCGATCGGGAAGTTCGTCTGCGAGGCGGGGCGCCGGCGTGCCGGCGCGAACGGACCGCGCGGCTGACAGGCGAAAGCGTCTGTCACACGATGGTGCGCATGGGCTTTCGCTTTTGTGGGGCAGGGGTTTTGGCGCAATGCCACTTAGTTTCGCCAGTGTGGGGCGGACCCCCTGGTCCGCGCGGGTCCCCCTGGACACGCAACCGCGACCGCAGCAGCGATATAAACCTATGCAAGGTGCGAGGAGGCCGACGGGGGCGTCGGCCGCGGACCAGGGGTCCGCCCCACAATGAATGCGGGCGTTTCAGTAACGGGGGGAATTACGTGACGTTGGGTGCTTTGGCTTGCCATCCGATGTTTTCTTAGGCTTAGGCGAACCTCAATCCTTCACGCCGGCTTGCGTCTTCTTGGGAAGTTTGGCGAACACCAGATCGTAAGCTTGCCGCAGGAGGCGTCTCAACTCGGGCCTTGGGATGGCATCTTCGGTCCGCAGCGTCACCCACTGGGCGCGCGCCAGATACGGGGCGGGAATGATGCCTTCGCGTTCGCAAAGCTCGGCGAAATCCTCGGGCGAGCATTTGAAGGAAAGCCAGTGATCGGCGACTTCCAGTTCCGCCATGGCGTACATCTTGCCGGCGACCTTGAACACCAGGTTCGCGCCCCACTGCACCGTTTCGGTGGTGTGCGGCAGGGCCAGGCAAACACGGCGCACCCAATCCACATCCATCGCGGAGCTAGACCTCCAGTTTCCAGGGCGAACGATACTTGGCTTTGAGGAACGGCTTGATATTCTGCTGCTTCACGGTGAACGCCTTGTCGTCCCAATCCAGCGTCACGCCGTGGCGTAGCGACAGATTGGCCAGCACGCAGGTGGCGGTGGTGCGCACGCAGGTCTCGATATCGGCGATAGGCTTCTGGCGGGTCTTGATGCAATCCAGCCAGTTGTTCCAGTGCGGCACGTTCATGTCCGCCATGGCCTTGTTGGTCTCTGCCACCGCCGGCGAGTTCTTATCGTTGGGGAAGATCCAGTAGCCGTCGCGGTTGACCATCAGGGTCGCCTTGGTGCCGTGGAACGCCGTGCCGTAGGTGTTGTCATACATGGGGAACGGATTGGCGGTGCGGCTTTCGTAGGATGCGACGAAGGCCGGGTAGCGGTAGGTCACCATCATGGTGTCCGGCGTTTCAACGTTGTCGTTGACGTAGAACTTGCCCCCCTGCGCGGCGATGGAGGTGGGCATGACTTCGTCGTAAGCGAACTGCACGATATCCATCAGGTGCACGCCCCAATCCGTCATGGCGCCGCCCGCGTAATCCCAGAAATAGCGGAAGGTGGACCAGCGGCCCTCGGCGACGCCCCAGCGATTGGCGTTGAAGGCGTGCTTGGGCGCCGGGCCGAGCCACAGATCCCAATCGAGACCCTTGGGCGGATCGGTGTCGGGCGGATTGCCCCAGCCTTCCTTCTTCGCGGTGCCCGCCTGGAAGGTGCGGCAGAAGGTCATCTCGCCGAGTTCGCCGCTCTTGACGATCTCGCGCGCCTTCTGGAAGAACTTGCCGGAGCGCTGCATGGTGCCGGCCTGCACCACACGTTTGTACTTGCGCGCGGCTTCCACCATCTTCGGACCTTCGTCGATGAAGACGAACGAGGGCTTCTCGACGTAGACGTCTTTCCCCGCCTTGCAGGCTTCCACGGTCATGTAGGGATGCCAGTGGTCTGGCGCGGAGATGCACACGGCGTCGATGGATTTATCGGCTAGGATCTCGCGAAAATCCCTGACGGCTTTGACGCCCTCGAAGCCCAGCCGCTTGGCCTGCGCCTGCGCGCGTTCGAGCGTGGGCTGGTAGACGTCGCAAACGGCGGTGATCTGGAATCCCGGGACCTTGGCGGCGTACCCAATATTTCCGGAACCCATCTGCCCGACGCCGATGAATCCGATATTCACCTTGTCGTTGGCGCCCTTGAGGTTGCCCGTAAAGAGGGAGGAAGTGAGCGCGCCCGCGCCCGCTGCTTTGAGAAAGTCCCTGCGTCCCGTGGATGCTTGTGGCATGTCCCTAGTTGTATCAAATTTCGGACCCGGACATGCCGCGCGCCGGCGGGAGGCGGGCACCGCGATAATGGGAGAGATGCTGAACTATTCCACCATGGAGCAGAAGCTCCAACAGATTCTCCACTCGCGCTGCCGTCCGGTGGCGATCGCGTTCGCCGCGGCGCCGCCCGAAGGTGTCGCCAAGTTCGAAGGCAGCGAACCGTCTTCATGCAGCTATTGGCGGCTGGCCGCCGAAGGGCGCACCTTCTACACGGTTTCCCGGGATCACCAGAACTGCCCGATCGGTGGTTACACCCACAATCTGCTCCAGCCGGAGACCATGCCGCAATTGGACCAGACCCTGATTTTGATGAGCCAGATCGGCTACATCCGGATGGAGGAGATCCCGGGCGTGTTCCAACTGAAGGAGAGTCCGCAGGCGGTGGTGTACGCGCCGCTCGGCGAGACTCCGGTTCCGCCCTCGGTGGTGCTAGCTCTGGGCACGGCGGGCCGCGTGATGATGCTGGCGGAGGCGGCCACGCGCGCCGGCGCCATGTCCAGTCTGCCGCTGTTGGGACGCCCCACCTGCATGGCGCTGCCGGCCGCGCTGGCCAACGGCGCGGTGACCAGCGCGGGCTGCATTGGGAATCGGGTGTACACGGGACTCGGCGAAGACGAACTGTACGTGACGCTGCGCGGCAGCGACCTGGAACGGATCGCGGCGGAGATCGATACCATCCTGTCCGCTAACGAGGCGCTCACTGCTTATCATGAGGAACGCCGCCAGGCACTGCGGCGGTAGGCGCTGGAGGGCGACTACCGCCCTACATCTATTTTGGGACGGAAATCGTAATGTTCCGGTAGTGGATCACGCCCTGGTGATCGCCCTGTAAAAAGAACGGTCCCGGCTCGCCTTCATTGCTATCCAGCGCGCCGCCCGTGGGGCCCGGGATTTCCACGTTGTCGTGGATCTTGACGCCGTCGCGGAGCACGGTAGCGTACCGCCCCACGAATGTAATATCGAACGCGGTCCACTGCCCGAGCTTGTTGCCCAGATTTCCGGCCGCGGCATAGTAACTGTACACCGCGCCCATCTCATGCGTCGGCAGGGTGCCGCCTTCGGTCCCGATCTGAATCTCATAACGGCCGCGCAAGTAGATTCCGCTGTTGCCGTGCTCCGGGCAGTTGACCTCAATGTGCAGCTTGAAATCCTGCCACTTCTGGGTGGTTTTGATGTTGGCCGCGCCGGGGCCGCGCTGACCCTCAACCACCGGGTTATCGTTGACCAGTTCTCCGTTGCGCGCCACCCACTTGCTGTTCTGGACGTTGCCGATGGGCTCCCAACCGGTGAGATCCTTTCCGTTGAAGATGGCGACCGGGGTAGTCCAAGCCTTGGGCATGGGGCGTTTCAGTTCGGGAGCCCGCGCGCCGGCGATCCGCGGTCCGGCGGTTTCGCCGCGCTTTTCGACGCCGCTGAGTTTGTCGCCGGCGGCGGTGAACTCCCAGGTGGTGGCGGGTCCCCGCGGTGTGGCTTCGGCGATGGTGAGGGTCAGGTGTCCGTTCTCCACCTTGGCGGCCGCTAGTGGTCGCCAGGCTCCGCCACGCGGCTGGAAGCGGCCTTCCAGTTTGCCGTCCTTTTCAGTAATTTCCATCCACTGCGGGAAAGGGTTGCCGCTCTGCGGCGTGAGGGTCAGATCCCAGCGGCCCGCATAGGGGCTCTTCTGGGCAGAGGCGGACGCGGCCAGAGCGAAAATGAGTATGGGCAGAAAGCAAAAGTTCTTCATTTCCGACCAGTTTAACCGGAAGCGCCGCTTTTCGCGTAAATTAGTGTTGAAGGCCTGCTTGTCCGGAGATATACTGACTACATGCGTTAGTAAGCACCAACTGTAGGTGGGTCTATCAAGCTGCGAGGTGACCGGCATGGCGATTATTGGCAAACCCGACCGCGGTTCGGTCGAGATGAACGCTGAAGAATGTAAGGGTTGCGGGCTTTGTCTGGAGGCCTGTCCTCCCAAGGTGCTGCACCTGGCGGAAGGCCTGAATCGCTACGGGTATCATCCGGCGATCTACGCGGGTGTGGGGTGCACCGGCTGCGGCATCTGTTTCTTCGTTTGTCCCGAACCGGGGGGCATCCGGGTATTTCGCCTGGATGCCGTGGCCGCCGCCTAGGAGGATGTCATGCAAAAACAACTGACCAAAGGCAATGTAGCCATCGTGAAGGCAGCGGTCCTGGCCGGGTGCCGCGCCTTCTACGGGTATCCCATCACACCGGCCAGCGAGATCGCCGAGGCGGCGGCACTCTACCTGCCGCGGGCGGGCGGGGTATTCGTGCAGGCGGAAAGCGAAGTGGCCGCCATCAATATGCTGTACGGCGCCGCAGCGGCGGGCGTGCGATCTATGACCGCGTCCAGCGGTCCCGGCATCAGCCTGATGCAGGAAGGCTTCAGCTACCTGGCCGGCGCGGAACTGCCCTGCGTGATTGCGGATATCATGCGCGGCGGGCCCGGCCTGGGTAACATCGCGCCCGAGCAGAGCGATTACAACCAAATTGTCAAGGGCGGCGGGCACGGCAATTACCGGACCCTGGTGGTGGCGCCGGATTCGGTACAGGAGATGGCTGACCTGACCACGTGGGCCTTCGACCTGGCAGACCGGTATCGCAACCCGGTGGTGGTGCTGGCCGATGGCTTCATCGGGCAGATGATGGAGCCGGTGGAGTTCGCCGCGCGGGCGACCCTGCCGGCGGCGCCAGGGTGGGCGGTACGCGGCGACGCGGAGACGCGCAAGAATATGGTGACTTCCCTCTACCTGGAGCCGGACATCCTGGAGCGCCACGTCCGCAAACTGGAAGAGAAGTACAAGCAAGCCGAGCGCAATGAGGTGCGCTTCGAAAGCTGGCGCACCGAAGATGCCGAGATCGTTCTAGTGGGCTACGGGATTGTGGGGCGTATTCTGAAAGCGGCGGTAGAACTGGCGCGGGCGCGCGGCATGGCGGTGGGCTTATTGCGGCCGATTACGCTGTTCCCGTTCCCCACGCAACAGATTCGCGAACTGGCGAAACACGCCAAGGCATTCGCGGTAGTGGAACTCAGTACGGGCCAGCTTGTGGACGATGTGCGGCTCGCGCTGGAAGGCCGCGCGCCCGTGGAATTCTTCAGCCGAGTGGGCGGCAACGCGCCCAGCGCAGAGGATGTGCTGGCGTTTGTGGAACACACCTTTCCGGGCAGCCTGCCGCAGCCCGTGGCAGTGCGGCAGGAGGAACTGATCCATGGCTAGCTACACCGTGACCCACCAGAAGGCTCGCGCCTTCTACGACACTTACGAACGCAAGGCCGAGCTTCAGAACCAGACGCACTACTGTCCGGGATGCGGCCACGGCATCGTTTCCAAACTACTGGCGCAGGCCATCGACGAACTGGGCGTGCAGGACCGGACGGTGCTCATCAGCCCGGTGGGCTGCTCCGTCTTCGGCTACTACTATTTCGACGTGGGCAACGTCCAAGTGGCGCACGGACGCGCCCCGGCGGTGGCCACGGCCGTGAAACGCAGCCGTCCGGAGAGCATTGTGATCGGCTACCAGGGCGATGGCGACCTGGCGGCCATCGGCACGGCGGAGATCATCCACGCCGCCAATCGCGGCGAACCGATCACGGTGATCTTCGTCAACAACGGGATCTACGGGATGACTGGCGGGCAGATGGCGCCCACCACGCTGCTTGGCAGGAAGACGGCGACCTCCCCGTTGGGGCGCGACGCCATGAACGAAGGCTTTCCGCTGCATGTCTGCGAGATGTTGAATTCGCTCGAAGCGCCGGTGTACATCGAGCGCGTGGCGCTGGGCAATAACAAGCAGATCATGCACGCCGCCAAGGTGGTGAAGCGCGCCGTGGAGAACCAGGTCAAGGGGCTGGGTTTCTCCTTTGTGGAAGTGCTCTCGCCCTGCCCCACCATCTGGAAGATGCAGCCCGTGGAGGCGCAGCGCTTCGTGCGGGATGAGATGGCCGCGGTATTCGGGCTGTGCAATTTCCGCGACCGCACCAAGGAAGCGCAGGCGCGGCCGGCGCGGGCGGCATCGCCGGCGCTGGAAGATCTGCCGCGACTCCTGGACCTGGGGAACGGCAGCGGCGAGGATGCGGTTGCCGCCTGTCCGCCGCAGGAACTCGACCTGCGGATTAAAGTGGCGGGCTTCGGCGGACAGGGCGTGCTGATGCTGGGCGAGGTGCTGGCGGAGGCCGGTCTGGATGCCGGCTACGAAGTCTCCTGGTTGCCTTCGTACGGGCCGGAGATGCGGTCTGGGACGTCCAACTGCCACGTGCGGCTCGCGAATCACGCCATCGATTCGCCTCTGGTGTCGCGCCCCAACGTGCTGCTGGCTTTGAACGAGCCCTCGCTGCGCAAATTCCTCCCCGCGGTGGAAGAGGGCGGCCTGGTGCTCTATAACGGCAGCGAAATCCCCGGCGATTGCGTGCGGAGCGACCTGCGCATGGTGGCGCTGCCGTTCACCCAACTGGCCGACGAGTTGGGTGCAACCAAGGTGGGCAACATCGTGATGCTGGGGGCGCTGCTCGAAGCTACGGGCATACTGGAACAGGGTCGCGTAGTGGGCGCGCTGAAGCGGCTGGTGCATCCGCGCTTCTTCGAACTCGATCTGGCCGCTCTGGCGCGCGGCCGCGGAGAATTTCGCGAAAGCGCCTCGGACGACTATCTCTGGGGGGTCTGAGCGGGCTGTGGGGGTGTAACCTTTTGCCCGCCAATAGCGTACCTTTGGATGGGTACGGACGTGGGCTTAACCGGCCGCAAACCCTTTTCCTGCTTTCTGGAGATACTTGATGTCCTCGATCATTCGGATGGGTAAGCTGCTAGCGCTCGCGTTGGTTCCGTTGGTGACGTTCGCGGCAGACGAACGCTCCTGCAACATGCGCGATGCGGCATTGCCCACAAATTCAATCACTTACGTTCTTTGCGAGCAGGGGTTGGTGCTGGTTACCAACGATGAAGGCGCTACCTGGGCCCAGCGAAAAATTGCCAACGCGCCAGGCGCGCTGCGGGCGATCGCGTTCCTGGACGTCAATCGCGGGGTGACCGTGGGCGACGGCGGCGCGATCCTGGCGACTGACGACGCCGGGCGAACCTGGCAGGCACGTAAATCCGGTACCACCGAGAACCTCACCGATATTCAAATGCTGGGAGAACAGGGCTGGGTCGCCGGCTACGCGGGGGTGATCCTGCATACCGCCGACAGCGGCAAGACCTGGAGCAGACAGAAAACGGGCGTGGCCCTTTCCCTGGAAGCTCTGTTTTTCCTGGATGCGCAAAACGGCTGGGCCGTAGGCTGGGCGGGTACCGTGCTGCACACGGTGGACGGCGGTAACAAGTGGCAGGCGGTGAAAATTCCCGGCGCCACCTGGTCGCTGAGTTCGATTACTTTTCCGGACGCGAAGAGCGGCTGGATTGTGGGCTTCGCCGGCCAACTGTTCCGCACCAAGGATGGCGGCGCCACCTGGGAAGCTAAGAAATCCGGATTCTCGGGCTGGCTGACCTCCATCGGTTTCGACGCGGCCAATCGCGGCTGGATCACCACCGACAACGGTTTTCTGCTGAGCGAAGACGGCGGGGAGACGTGGAGACCCCAGCCGACCGAGAGCCAGTTCTTTCTGAACAAGATTTTGCGCGCCACCGGCACCGCTTGGGCGCTGGGGCCCTTCGGGATGCTGAAGCAGACCGGAGCGGGCACGCAGTGGAAGAAGATAGTCAACCCGCTTTCGTCGAACGCCGTCGAGGATTCCAAGTAAACATTTCGCCGCCAGTATAGTAGAATCGCGTAAGCGCTTGCGCGCGATCACTCCGAAGGATGGGCGCGTCCCGCCGCCTGCCAACGTTCGGCGAAAGGTTGGAGCTCCGAACTGCCACTTTGGATCAATGGTATAATCTCGGCGCGATGGTTTTCGCGTTTATTTTCAGGGTCATGTGCCGGTTAGCAAGGTTTTCTCCGGTCATTGTACCCACCCTAAGGGGGTGCTTGCGTGCTCGACTTAATCATTGTTCGCGGTATTTTTATCCTGGTTCTCGCCATTTCGGCCTATGCTTTACATCCGTTTCACTCTTCCAATTGGATGGCGGGGGCGGGCGGATTACTCTTCGGCCTGTGCATCATCTTCTTCGAAATGCGCCTGGAGCGCGTCAGCCTGAAACGGCTGATCGGCGCCGCCTGCGGCAGCATTTTGGGAATTGTGGGCGCCTTTGTCATGACGCTGGTACTGAGCAAGGCCACGCCCGAGCCTTTTTTACAGGTGGGTGTTCTGCTTCTGATGACGTACATCGGCCTGATTGTAGGCGCCAAGAAAGGCGAGATGCTGAACCTGGCGGCGCTGGGCGGGGTCTTTGGGGGAGAGAAATCTTCCAAGAAATCCTACAAGATTCTCGATACCAGCGTGATTATCGACGGGCGCATCGCCGATATCGCGGAGACCGGCTTTCTCGACGGCGTGCTGGTGATTCCGCAGTTCGTGCTGCGCGAATTGCAACTAGTGGCCGATTCGGCCGATTCCATGAAGCGCAACCGCGGCCGGCGCGGGCTGGATATTCTGGCGCGCGTTCAGAAGATGGCCAACCTCAACATCCAGATCGTGGAAGAAGATTTTCCGCAAACCCGTGAAGTGGATATGAAGCTCATCGAACTCGCCAAGGTGTTTGATTGCAAGGTCATCACCAACGATTTCAATCTGAACAAGGTGGCCCAGCTTCACGGCGTCGAAGTGCTCAACATCAACGAACTGGCGAACGCGCTGAAACCCATCGTGCTGCCCGGCGAAACCATGCGGGTCTTCATCCTGAAGGAAGGCAAGGAGTATAACCAGGGCGTCGCTTACCTGGATGACGGCACCATGGTGGTGGTGGATAACGCCAAGAAGCTGATCTCTAAGACCATCGATATCTCTGTCACCAGCGTGCTCCAGACCACGGCCGGCAAGATGATCTTCGGGAAGTACGACGAGCGCGGGCATGCCGCCGCCGGCGCGGAGCGGCACGACCGACCGGTGCGCAAGAGCGATCCGCAGCCCATGTCGAATCTCCCGACCGAGAGAACCACGATAGAATCGTAGTGAAATGAAAGTCGCCGTCATATTGCCCGCGGCCGGCCTGGGCACCCGTATGGGTAAAGGCACCGCGGAGAAGGCTGGCACCAGCCGCAAGCAGTTCATGCTGTTGGATGGCTCGCCGATCCTGATGCACACGGTGCGCAAATTTGTGGCGTCGGACCGCGTCGGAGTGATCGTCATCGCCGTGCGCGGCGAAGACACCGAATGGGTCCGCGAGATGCTGGCGGGGGAATTTGAGAGCGGTCGCGTACGCGTGGTGGAAGGCGGCAACAGCCGCCAGGAATCGGTGGAGAACGCCCTGCACTCGCTCGGGCCCGAATACGCCCTGGTGGCGGTTCACGACGCGGTCCGTCCCTTCATCGATCTGGCCACCATTCACCAGGTCTTCGACGAGGCGGCCGAAACCGGCGCCGCCATCGTCGCCGTGCCCGCCGTGGACACCGTCAAACAGGTGACTCGCGGTACCACCCACGTGCGTGTTCGCGCCACCCTGCCGCGCGAAAAGCTGGTGATGGCGCAGACGCCCCAGGTCTTCCGCTACGATCTCCTGGTGCGTGCCTTTGAGGCCGCCCGCCAGGACGGTTTCATCGGCACCGACGAAAGCAGCATGGTGGAGCGCCTCGACGTGGAAGTCAGCGTCGTCGCGGGCAGCGATCGAAACATCAAAATCACCAAGCCCAACGATATGGAACTCGCCCACCTCTTCCTGCGCGAGGAAACCAGGGGCCCGCGCCCTTGAGCCAGATTCGCACCGGCCTGGGCTGGGACGTACATCGCCTCGCTCCCGGCCGTCCGCTGATTCTGGGCGGCGTCACCATCCCGTGCGAATTCGGCCTGGAAGGCCATTCCGACGCCGATGTGCTGGCCCACGCCATCACCGACGCCATCCTGGGCGCGGCCGCTCTCGGCGATATCGGCATGCACTTCCCCGATTCCGACCCGCGCTGGAAGGGCGCCGACAGCCTCGTCTTTCTGCGCCACGCCCACGCTCTGGCGAAGCAATCCGGCTACCGCATCGTTAATGTGGATTCCACCGTCATCCTGGAGCGGCCCAAGCTGCAGGACTACCGCCAGGCGATTCGCCAGCGCCTCGCCGAGACCCTCGGCCTGGAGATTGATTCCGTTTCGGTGAAGTTCAAGACGGCGGAAAAAATCGGCCCCGTGGGCGAGGGCCGCTCCGCGGAATCGCAGGCCGTCGTCACCCTGGTAAGACAGGCCTCCTGGCCTGTCTCAGCCGAGCCAAGCCCGGACTAAGCCCTGGTGCGCGCTAAAGCGTTGCCGTGAACGTGCCTCGGACCGAGTGTGGCCGCATCCTGGTGACTGCCGGCTGGACGTAGGATCCCAGTCTGGCGGGTTGCCTGGGCCGGCTCGGATGCGAAGTCTCACAGTCTCATGGAGGCAATCCGAGCCACGACCAGGGTTACCCTCTGGGTCCGGAGTGGTCGTCGGAAGGCAGCCCTAGCTCGCGGCCTTCAACAGGCACATCCGGCGCGCGGCGCGGCGGGCCTTTAGCCGCTCGTTGGCCTTCTTCTGTTTCTCCGCGGATACTACGGTCTGACATGCGTCGCAGCGTTTCCGGATTCGCGAGCGCGTCACGAATTCAGCGGCGCAACGGCGGCACTTCTTCGTCATGGTCTCCTCTAACGGGAGAATCCCCGGCTTCTTGGGAAGCAGGTGGGAATAATGGAAATCGCAATGATTCATGTCAGGCACCTTTCGGAGTTGGCGACTTGGCAGTTCCGGTAATCCCACGATACGCAGTGGGTGCTATAGCCCAAAAACATTGCTGGGTGCATAAAAACCCGACACCCCTGTCCGGGCGCAAAATCTCCACGGGACAGCCCAGGCTTAATCGGATCTGCATATAACGAAAGCACTTTCATCGGCGTGACCGTGTCCGAACGGAGATTTTTCTGCGGGTTCCTGGCGGCCACTGTCATGGTTTTAACCCTTACTCTGCACGCGGCGCACCGAACTCATAAGGCGCTCGGGGGAACAGGCTGGTACACGTCCGTAGCCCCCAGCAGTTCCCATCGCAGGTGGTTCATATAAAAAAGTAGAATGGCCTCCGGGTACACGCCGCGAAACTTTTCATGCACCCGCTCTTCCCACCCATCCGTGAAATACGGCTTCGCCTCCACGTCCTTGGCAAAGAAGCCGCCCTCATGCGGCACACCCACGAAATCCAGCACGGCCGCGATCATGTCGAGATGCGAAACCAGGATCGCTTGCGCCAGATCCTTGGCGAAATCTTCGTCCCCCGCGGAAATCCGCTCCCAGAGCTTCGGCACGGCTTTGCGCAGGCCCTCCGTGTTGACTTTCGCCAGGTGCGCGCGAACCTTGAAGCCCTCGTAGATCTGGTAAGTTTTCAGCTTGCCGATGGAGATGCCGCGGATGAGTTGTGCAAACGCATCCTGCCCCTGGCCCAGGTACACTTCGGAAATCTGCATGAAGTGCAAGCGTATCATGGACGGCCTGCCACTTGGGAGGAGGGGGTCCGCTTTTCCGTTTTTTCCGCCGTCGCCGTGCCCGAGTGCGGTAGACTGGATAGGTTTGGACAAAATGGGAAACGTAATCATCCTCGGCTCTCAGTGGGGCGACGAGGGCAAAGGCAAGATCGTCGATCTCTTCGCGGAACGCTTCGATATTGTGGCCCGCTATCAGGGCGGCCACAATGCGGGCCATACCGTATTCATCGGCGAGAAGAAGTTCGTCCTCAAACTACCGCAAGCTCGCCAAGAAGCACCATCCCGACGCGAATCCGGGGAACAAGGCCGCCGAATCACGCTTCAAGGAAATCTCGGAAGCGAATTCCGTGCTGTCGGTTGCCGACAAAAGGAAGCAGTATGACCGCCTGCGGAAATACGGCGCCTTCTCGGGCGCCGGGTCGTCCGGCTCGCGGCGTGGACCGACCACCACGGGCGGCGGGCCGGGCCAGGGCGGCGGCCCGAACCTCGAGGACATCGATTTCGGCGGACTGGGCGACATCTTCTCGTCGATCTTCGGCGGGGAGGCGCGCGGATCGCAGGAGCGGCGCGGCGCGGAGACGGTCGAGACCGTCGTGGCGATCCCGTTCCGGGTCGCGGCGTTAGGCGGCAAGGTGCCGATCGTGCTTCCCGTCGTGGAGTCGTGTCCCACCTGCAATGGCTCGGGCGCGGCGCGGGGCGCGACGCTGTCGACGTGCGGGGAGTGCAAGGGCACGGGACAGATTTCGTTCGGCTACGGCGGCTTTGCGGTGAAGCGGCCGTGTCCCAACTGCCGCGGCAAGGGGAAGATCCCGTCGCAGCGGTGCGGGACGTGCCAGGGCGCCGGCGAAGTGCAGGTCGAGAAG
>JANYAH010000138.1 GCA_025361425.1 Candidatus Solibacter sp.
CTTTTGGAGTCCAGCACCATGTAACCCTGGTCAAGCATCCAATCGATGTCGCGCTCCGTCAACAGGACTTCGGCGCAGGGTTTGACACGCTTCTCGCCCTCCTCTTCGTAAACGTGCAGCGGCAACCTGTCGATCTCCGCATATGCTCCGGGCCGCATCTCCCAGGTGTCATTGGCGAACGCTTCCGCCAACAGTTGAACGCAGGCAAACGCGGGGTTGCCCCAGAGATACTGTTGATGTCCTGGGACGCCGGGCATCTCCTCAAAATCGAAGCTCTCCACGCGGTCCGTCTTCTTGCCGTACGGCAGCCGCAGCAGGAATCGGGGCATCGCCAAGCCGATCCAGCAAGCTTCCGGCAATTGGCGGAGCCGCTCCCACTGCCGCGCCGCGTCTTCGGTCTCCATCCCGGTGTTCCCCGGGTCGGCCTCGCCCAGAAAAGGCGCGCCCGCGAAACTCATGATCTTGGCAAGGCGGCTCAGCATTTGCGCATCTCCCACCGTCCGCGTGAATGAATAGTTACCCGCCACCACACTCCACGCGTCCCCCCCTTTCCCCACGGTCTCGTCCACCAGAATGCGCCACACCCGGCTATCCCGAACATCGTCCGCCGTATTCAACTCGGCCGCGAGTTCCGCCTTGGATATGTCCAGCAGATACAACTTCAACTGGCTGCCGGTCTCGATCGCCCGTACCAGATGAAACACTGCCCGCCACGCGGCCTCCAGCGCCTGAAACGTGGGGTGGTGCAGCATGGACCGCATGCGCGTGCCGGATTCCGCGTCCACCAGCGGGCGCAGGCGGGGCAGTTCCGGATTCTCCCCCGGCACGGTATGCGGCGCCACCACTCTCTCCACAAAGCGTTGCAGGTCGCCGCGGCGCGCCACGGACGAGGGCGCTTTGGGTTCCCCGGCATTGACAATCGAATCCAGCAGACTGACGCCCGGCGCCAGGTCCGGCGGAGCGGGGCGTTGCGGTTCCGGCGGCGCCACCGTCCGCAGCGGCGCCGCAGGCGGGGTTCGCTCCCCGGTCCATGCACGAATCTCGGCGGCCGCTTCGGCAAAAGTCGCAGGCTCCTCCAGTTTCCGCCGCACCTCGCGCAGCCGTTGGAATAGGTTGCTTTGCTTGTAGATTCGGTCCGGATGAAAATCGTCCAATTCCCGGAAGCGCACGCCGGCAAACTCGGGGCCCACCCGGGCCAGCACTTCCTCGAAATTGTCGCGATCGATTTCTACCGGCTTCCAATCCGTGGATGACTTCGCCGCTTGGGAAGAGCGCCCGCTGAAGTCGCCGAGCAACAGTATGCGGAACGGAGCATCGGGCTCGAGCACCGCCGCTGATGGATGCGCACCCGGATTGACATCCAGGTGCACGGCACTGAAGGAGTCCTTCTTAGTCATGGCAACCAACTCCTAACTAACGCAGGCTGAGTGTAGCAAATTACCAATCACCACGCGCGCAGCCGGAATGGGTCCGTGGACCGGCCTCCTGCCGCGCCAGAATCTGCGCCTCCAGCGCCAACAGCTCTTGCCACCGCGCCTCCACCGCCGCCCGGTCCGCCATCTTCCGCGCCAGTTCCAAAGACTTCGGGTCCACCGGGACGCTCACCTGTTCCGCTGCGAACCCTGTGAATCGTCGCTACGCCCCACCATTAAGGGAGGAGTGCTTATCCCAGCCTGGGGGCTTGCGCGCCTCCTCACCGCACCCGCAGAGGCGCCCCTCTTTCATAGAGCGCCACTCGCGTTCTCAGTAACTCTGCCAGCGATGAATTGTGCTGTTCTACTGCCAACCCCTGGGCGCGCCGTGCGGTGGCCGTGGCCTCGGCAAAGCGGCCCGCTTCCGCGTAGGCCGCGGCCAGAGTATCGAGGATCGCCGGGTCTTGCCCGCCCGAAATTTCGGCTGCGTGCCGCGCCAACTTCACCCCACCCACGCCGTCGCGCAGCGAAGCTTCGGCGCTGGTGGCCAGCAGCCACGCGGTCTGCATCAGCACCGCCAGGTTGTCCGGTTCCATTTCGAGCGCCTGCCGCCAGTGGGCCAGCGCTTCCGCCGCCCGGCCTCTCCGCAAGAGCGCATCTCCCAGGCTGGCGTGGGCCGTGGCCAGGCGCGGATTGGCCTGTAGAAGCTTGCGGAAAATCGGGATGGCTTCCTCCGCCTTGCCCGTCTGCACCAGGGCGACGGCCAGATTGTTGAGCACCTGGGCGGATTCCGGATTGCCTTCGAGCACCGTGCGGAAGTGCGCAATGGCTTCGGCGTATCGCTCCATCTGAACCAGCGCCACCCCCAAGTTGTTATGCGCCTCGGCGTAATTGGGGTTGAGTTGGACGGCCTGCTCAAACTCCGCGATGGCGGCGTCGCGCGCCCCGCCACTCCACAGCGCAATGCCCAAATTGGTGCGTGCCTTGGCGTTGGATGGATCCAGCGCCAGCGCCCTGCGCCATTCGGCGGCGGCCTCTGCATGGCGGCCCTTCTGCTCCAATTCCAGGGCACTGTCAAAGAGCCGGTAGAACTCGGCGGCGGGCACATCGATACGGATCAGGCCGCCGGAAGCGATGTTCACGAACTCGGGGAGGTTGACGGCGCGATTGCTCGCCGTCGCGTTCTCGATCAGGATGGCAGGCGTATCGCGCCCCTCTTCGTCCAGGTGGGTGAGGAACATCTGCGTGTAGGGCCCGCGGCTCTTGGAGGAAAAAACCAGCCAGCGCCCGTTGGGCGAAAAGCTGTGCCAGGAATTCATCAGCGGCGTATTGCAGCGCATGCGGCGCGCCGCCCCACCGGCCGCCGGCACAATGTAGAGTTCGCTGTCCGGCCGCAGCAATTGGCCGTTGCGGCAGCGTACGTAGACGATCCAGCGGCCATCCGGCGACACTTTGGGGAAGGTGTTGCTCATGCCGTTGCGCGACGCGCCCGCGATGGCCTCCGCCTGGCCGCCCTGACCCTTGTGGAACGGTACCCGGTAGAGATCGTATTGCATGGGAAGCTCGTTTGGGTCGCCCGCGTACCGGGCGACTGTGCGGCCGGCGGGATAGGCGTCGCGGGCGAGTGCCCGGGCGAAGACCAGGTACCGGCCGTCGGGGCTCCAGACGGCGTCGGTCTGCACGTAGCCCGGGTCGTCGGCGCCGGGTAGCGAAGTCATCGCGCGGCTAACGCGATTGTAGATGGCGAGGATGCCCCGGGTGGGATAGAAGACTTGCAGAAAACGGTAGTCCGTGAAGTTTTCGACGTAGACCTGTTCGTTGACCGTAGTGACGGCGAATTGGCCGTTAGGTGAGATTTGAGAGAGGAAGCCGATGGTGGAGCTATTGGGGAGCTTCCCCGGGAAGGAATTCCAGGTAATGACGTCCTGGGTGCGGATGGAAGTGCGCGGGGCCACGGCAGCGATGGCGTAAGTGCCTTTGTCATTTTCGGGGCCATCGACGTCCATGCCGAGGGTCTTGCCGTCGCGCGAGAAGGAGTGGCAATTGGTGCAACTGTGGAGGCCTTCGAGCAGCAGGCGGCCGCGGGGTTCGGCGATATCGCGGAGGCGCCAGGCGATCAGCGGGATGGCGGCGGGAGCCAGCGGTTTAATGACGCCCTTCTGGACTTCGGAGGGCATGAGGGGAACGTCGCGGTAGAAGATGGGTGCGCCGACGGGATCGCGCGAGGTTGTCATGGACACGCGGGCATGCGACTTCAGTCCGCTGATGGTGATGACGGCGGGACGCTCAACGGAGCGCTGTTTGATGGCGGACCACAGAGCGGCGTCCGGCGTCCACGCGTGCGCGGCGACGGGTTCCGGAGGCTGGTTGGTGGGGGAGATAGCACGCTGGTCGATCTCGCCGAGGCGCGGAGGTTCGCCCGCGGAGCGCGCGTGGAGGGCGGGCGAGCCGTCGGCGAATTCAATGTCGATGGACCAGGAAGAAGCAGCCGAGGGGTCGCGCCAGAGAAACGTGGGGGCGGTGATTTCTGGCGGGAAGACGGAATCGTCCAGCGGATAATCGATCGCGATCGCCGCCTGCGCGGAGGGGACTGAGGGAGCGGCTTGCTGCGCGGCGATGCGACCGGCGACAACAATCACCGCTGCCGCCGCCAGGGCGGCGAGGACGAGTCTGTGTTTCGCCGGAACCATGTGAAAACAATAAAGCGGCGGTTCGATAGATCGAACCGCCGCCTTATCGTACTACGCTTTGGCTGCTCCAGTTACCACTTCAGAGCCAGCGTGATGTTCATCAACGGCACGCCTCCGGTGGTGCCGGCGGTGGCTTCGCTGCCCACACCGGTGGTCCCGAAGCTCCTGGTGTTGGCCAGGTTCGCCATGCTTAGCTGCGTGTTGGGTGCGCCCCAGTTGTACCACTTCAAGGGGTTCTGAAAGTCTAAGCGGAACTGCAACTTGAGACGCTCCTTAAGCGCCACTTCCTTGGATGCGGACATGTTCGCCACGATGATGCGCTGGCGGTCCCAGAGATTTCTGCCGTTGGTGCCCCTGGTGAATGACGGAATGTAGCTGAAGCAGTCGTTGCCCAAGCCCACCACCGCCGTTCCGCAGTTGACCAGCGAGTTCTGGTTGTTCTGCGTGAAGCGGTCGCCTCCCAAGTCCTGCCAGTTGTCGCGCAAACTCGGGTTCTTGAGCAGCATCACGTTGCCGTAGGTGCCCATATAGCCGGGGTAGTTCTGCGTGCTCTGGCCCGTGATGCTCATTCCGATGGGGCTGCCGCTCGTAATGTTGTAGGTCCAAACCACGTTGAAGCCTCCTAACACTTTGTCCACCAAGCCGGACCGGTTGAGGAACCGGCGCCCTTTTCCTACGGGGATTTCATAGTTCATGGTGCCGGTGAAAACGTGCGTCTGGTCGTAATCGGCACGGCCCTTGTCCAAGCCCCAAGCAAGGTACGGGTTGCTCAGCGAGTTGCCCTCGAGGGTCTTAGAGAAGGTGTAGAAGGCCATGAAGGTGAGACCCTTGGAATACCGCTTCTCGACCCTCAGTGTGCCTTCGTGGTGCGAAAGGTGGCCGTTGTTGCCCTGCATGTTGATGTTGCCCCAATTGTTCCAGGGGCGTGAAACCTGAGTGTTACTCAGCCAGGTATTGCGATAGGTGGTGTTGGCGGGGTCATTGAGGTCCATCATGCCGTTGCCAAACGGGTTGGGGATCATTCCCCAAGGCTGTGAGTTGAGGTCATAGGAACCGCTGTTGCGGACCTGCGCGCTGCCTTTGTACTGGGTTTCCAGCAGGTAGTTCTTACTGAGCTCGGTCTGAATGCCGAAGTTCCAGCTCATGGTGTAAGCGGCCTGCATGTTTTGGTCTACGATGTTGCCGGTGTGACCGCCCGCGTTGCCGCGGTACGGCACTGAGCCATCCGCCCGATGCGTCGGGTAAGTGAATGCCGGTACACCTTGGTCGAGGTAGAACAGCGGTGTCGGATCCCCGGTCGCCTGCGAGATGCTGGTGGCATCGCTCATCATCTCATCGGTGTTGAGGAAGCCGACGCGCATGTCGATGTGAGTCAGGGCGAAGCCGGTACGAACCACTACGCGCTGCAGCGGATGCCAGGCCAAGCCGATGCGCGGGTCGAAGCGATTCTTGTCCCAGTTGTAGGGACGCGCGCCCTTGGGATGGGTCCAGGCGCCCTTGCAGCCGCCCGTGGG
>JANYAH010000174.1 GCA_025361425.1 Candidatus Solibacter sp.
CGGGCCGCGCTGTAAGCCATGAGGCGATCAATCATGACGCCGACGGAGTAGGCGGACATGATGAACAAGCCGACAACGACGGCTTTCGCCAAGGGGCCCATCTGCCGCCAAAGGGAGGCTGGATCCCAACTAACGGTGCTGCCGCTTTCCTGAAGCAAATACAGCGACCATACTTGTAATTGCAAAAGCATAGGTTTAGTTTCTCCTGCGAGTTGATTTATAGTTTTCTGTCCGGCCCGCCTTGAGCGCGCCGGAACTTCTTTTTTACTGGCTTAACGTAAAGTTCACGTCAATCTGAGTTGATACCTCTACCGGCTCGCCGTTCAGAAGAGTCGGCTGGTACACCCACTGTTTCACCGCTTCGAGAGCGGACGGAATCAGCAGCGGATGGCCGCTGATTACCTTAAGATCTTGAATCGTGCCGTCCCTGGAAATAACGGCGGCCAAATGAACGACGCCCGAAATGCGCGCCTGCTTGGCAAGCGGCGGGTAGACGGGCTTGGGCTGGCGAACCAGTTTAGCCTGCTGGACGTTACCGCCGATGGTAATGCGCTTGAGGGCAGCCACCACCTTCACCGGAGGCGGCGGAGGCGGGGGCAGCGCGGCGTTGGAAACTCCACTGAGAATGCTGCCAAGGACACCGCCTGGCGCACCGCCAATTCCGCCGCCGGGGATGCCGCCCATGACGCCACCCCCGCCACTGGAAGCGGGCGGAAGTTCTTCTTCCCTGATGGTCGCGATTTCTTTAGGAACGGACTTAGGCGCCATCAGGCGGCCAGCGTCGAACTGCCGCGGGATCACCTTGACGATTTTCACGGCAGTGGGAGCGGCGGGAGGAGGAGGTGGTGGTGGGGGTGGAGGCGGCGCCACCAGGAAACTGGTCAACTGCGTCTTAGGAAGGACATCGAAGTAGATCATCGGCAGGATGACAGCGACGATGAGGAGTACGGACTGGACACAGAATGCGAATAGCACTGTCCAGGTTTTCTTAGTAGTGCCTTCGACGAATGTTTGCTCGAACATACAAAGCTCCCTTTCCTTTTGACACCGCGGGCGGACAGAAAGTGCCCGGCGGCGGATAAATTATTTGGCCGCCTTCGACGGGCTCTTGCGAGCGGCGTCGGTTCGTGCAGCCGTAGCCAGCACCGGGGCCGTCCGTTTGCGGCCATCCGTGTAATTGTGCCAGAACAAAACGATCGGACTGGCGATAAATACCGAGGAATACGTGCCTACAATAATGCCGCAAACCAGGGCGAACGAAAACGAGTGTAACACCGGGCCACCCCAAATGAACAGAGCAATTACGGTCAGGAAGGTCAGGCCCGAGGTCATAATCGTACGACTCAGGGTCTGGTTGACGCTCTTGTTCATGAGCGATTCCAGGGGTTCCCGGCGCATGATCTTCAAATTCTCACGAATTCGATCGAAGATCACGATAGTGTCGTTCATCGAGTAGCCCACCAAGGTAAGGAGGGCTGCGATGACCGTCATGGAAATTTCTTCGTGGAAAATCGAGAACAATCCGAGGGTGATCAGGGTATCGTGGAAAACCGCGATCACGGCGGCGACCCCGTAGATCCACTCAAAGCGGAATGCAATATAGGCCAGCATACCCGCAAGCGCATATAACGTGGCGAGCACAGCTTTGTTTCGCAACTCTGCCCCGACCTTGGGGCCGACCATTTCCGTCTTCTTCACGGTGTATGGCGCCAGATAACACTCCTGTTGGAGAGCGCTCATAATACCAGAATTCACACCGGGTACGGAGGACAATTGATTAAAATCGGTGATCAATCCGGAGCGGGGGGGCGTATCGCGGAAATTCAGGAGGTCCAAGACCAGCTTTTGCAGTTGCGGCTCAGCCATTGGGACGCCGCTACGGGCCAGGGGGTCGCGCAGGCGCCCAGCCAAGGCATCCTTGCTGGCGGCGTTCAGATCCAGTTTGCCGCTGCCCGGTTGAGCGAAAGTGGCGGCCAGGACTTCTTCCATGGCCAGCCGGTTGGCGGCCAGTTGCTTCTCATTCACCAGCTCAGTGCCAATCTCGATTTCGTTCTGGGTCTGGGGATCGGTGAAGCTCTGTACGGTGACTTCGCCCTTAATCTTGCCCGAGCGGGCAAAGGCCGTGCGGATCTTCTCTAGCGGAGGCGTCTGGGAGAACTTGACGGTCATAAGGGTGCCACCCTTGAAATCGATCCCGAACTTGAGCCCGCCCTGCGTAAGGATACTGGCGAACCCGGCCACCGTGAGCACCAGCGAGGCGATAATGAACGGCCACTTTTTGCCGAGAAAATCAAAATTCGTATTCTTAAATAATTCCATCGAACCTTGCCGTGCTGGTGTTCGTTATAAAGTTGGACACCAGTCCTTTACCTTTTGTTCCCAAACCCGACCTTTTGTTACCAAACGCATCGGCGGGATTCAGATGCTCAGCTCCGTGAGCTGGCGACGACCGGCGAGTTCGTAATCGAAAATGGTCTTCGACACGAAAACGGCGGTGAAAATGTTAGCGATCAAACCGATAGTCAAGGTTACCGCAAATCCACGGACCGGCCCTTCCCCAAAGAGGAAAAGGAAGGCGCAGGATACCACCGTTGTGACGTGCGTGTCGACAATGGTCCACCATGCCTTGCTGAAGCCATTATCGACGGCGGCAATCACGCTCTTGCCGGTGCGCAATTCCTCGCGGATGCGTTCGAAAATCAACACATTGGAATCCACCGCCATACCGATTGTGAGAATGATACCGGCAATACCGGGCAGGGTCAGGACCGCATGGAAATACGACACCGCCGCCAAGAGGATGAGCGTGTTGAGCACGAGCGCCAGTACCGCATTGACCCCCGCCCGTTTATAGTACACGAGCATGACGGCGATCACCGCCATCAATCCGGCGAGACCGGCCACGATGCCCTGGTGGATCGAATCGGCGCCCAGCGAGGGTCCGATGGAGCGCTCCTCGTTATATTGCACGCCCGCGGGGAGCGAACCGGAACGCAGGTAGCGCGACAGATCGACGCCTTCTTCCTCACTGCCCAAACCCGTGATACGGCCGGAATCTTCGATTTTGGACTGGATAGTGGCGACGCTGACGATTTGGTTGTCGAGGACCACGGCAAGTTTATTGCCGATATTGGCTTCGGTGTAACGGCCAAAGCGGCGACCGCCATCTTGGGAGAGGCTGAAATTGGTTTCCCACTTGCGAAATTCATCCTGGCCGGGACGCGCGTTGCGCATCTCGCGGCCGGTGATGACCGGGGTTTTGGCCACAATGTACCACTGCTCTCCGTCCTGCGTCCCACGCGGTTTGGAGCGGATCAATTTGGTGCCCAGGGGCAAAATGCCGCCCTTTTGGGCGAGCGCCCCTTCCTTGCTGGGGAATGGACCTTCCTTGACGTCGCAGATTTCGAGCACGGCGGCGGTGCCAATCAGTTCCTTGGCGCGCGCCGGATCGTCCACGCCGGGGAGTTGCACGAGCACTTCGTACTTGGCGCCGGCCTTGCCATACTGCTGAACGGATTTCTCGGCCAAGCCGAGTTGATCGATGCGGTTGCCGATGGTGTCCACGGCGCGCTTCACGGTATCAACCTTGAGATCGTTCAGATCCGTAGGCTTCAGTTTGAGCGAATAATCGGTGGAGTTGAGGGCAGTCAGGATGTAGTTGGGATAGCGCTCGGAGACGATTCCGCGGAAGGCGCTGGATTGGGTGGCGGGTACGCCTTTGATGGCGATGGCCACATTCTCGGCGTCTTCCACCTTTGTGACGTCCGGAGTATCCATGCTGTTCCAGGCGATATTCTGCTTCTTGAGGTCTTCCTTGAGGCGCTCGGCGGACTGATCGGCATCCGCCTTGACCGCGTCCTGCACCTGTATTTCGAGAACCAGGTGGGTGCCACCCTTGAGATCGAGACCGAGCCGGATGTTGTCGCTCAAATTTTTGGCGAGGTCCGCGCCGCTCCTGGGGAATCCGATAATGCCGAATACGCAGATCAGGATGGTGGCAACGATGACCACGGTTCGCGCCGTTAGATTGTTCTTCATGGGAATATTACTGCCTGTTCAATTAGAGTACTACTTCTTGCCTTCGCTGGAATGCGCGGTGGATGCCATGCTGGACACCGCGCTGCGTGCTATCTGAATTTTGATATTGTCGGGTTTCACCCGCAACACCACTGAATCGCTATCGACGGCTACGATGGTACCGATGATGCCGCCACTGGTCACGACGTTGTCCCCGGTCTGCAAACTGGCAAGCATTTTCGCCGTCTGCTTGCGCTGCCGCTGCATGGGGAGAAAGAGCAGAAAATAAAAAATCCCGAAGATGAGAAGGATGGGGAGGAATCCCAGTAGGGAGTTGGGGGACGACGCCGATTGAAGAAACAGGTTAAGTACCACGTTATGTGCCAAGTTTAAACCAAATGGGGCGCTACTCGACCTCATGCGAGGCTGAGCGCACACAGCTCAAGTATTCTGGAAATGATCCCGATCTTATAGCGTGCCTAATCTCACGCATGATGTCAAGGTACCGTTGGACGTTGTGCCGGGTGGCCAGCACGGAGAACAGCATCTCCCCGGCCTGAAAGAGATGGCGGAGGTAGGCCCGGGAATAGGTGCGGCAGGTGTAGCAGGGGCAGTTGGGGTCGAGCGGCCGTTCATCCTCCTTGTAGCGGGCGTGCTTAATAATGACGCGGCCCTCGGAGGTAAATAAATATCCATTGCGGGCGTTGCGTGAGGGCAGCACGCAATCCATCATGTCGACGCCGCGGGCCACGTACTCGGGCAATTCCAGGGGCATGCCCACACCCATGGCATAGCGCGGTTTCCCTCGCGGCAGGATATCCTCGGTGGCCTCCACCGCTTCGAGGCTGAGCGAGCGCGGTTCGCCGACCGACAGACCGCCGAGGGCGTAGCCATCGGTATCGAGATCGGCCAGGGCGGTGGCACATTCGCGGCGCAAGTCCGGGAACATGGAGCCCTGCACGATGGGGAACAGGGCGTGGCGGGTGGGGCTTTCGGCGATGCGGTGGAGGAAATGCTGGTTGGCCTTTTGCGCCCAGCGCACGGTGCGCTGCATGCTCTGGCGGGCGAATTCGTGGCTGACGGGGTACTCGGGACACTCGTCGAGCACCATCTGGATGTCACTGCCGAAGGCAAGCTGCACGTCCACGATGGATTCCGGCGTGAAGGCGTGCCGGTCGCCGTTCAGGTGGGAATGGAAGACCACGCCTTGCTCGTCGATCTTGCGCAGGCCGCTGAGGCTGAATACCTGAAATCCGCCGGAATCGGTGAGGATGGCGTTGGGCCAGGACATGAACTTGTGGAGTCCGCCCATCCGGCGGATGAGTTCGTGGCCGGGTCGCAGGTAGAGGTGATAGGTGTTGGCCAGGAGGATGGGCACGCCGAGATCTTCGGCCAAGTCGCGCTGGGTGAGCCCTTTAACCGTGGCCTGGGTGCCGACAGGCATGAATACCGGGGTTTCGATGGTGCCGTGCGGCGTATGGAGCAATCCCGCACGGGCACGGGTATGCGGGCATTCAGCGACGATTTCGAAGGAGATTTGGGGCAACGGCGGGCCTACGCATCCATAATAACGCGAGGGGATCAGGACCGGCGCAATTCCTGCAGCAACTTCATTTTTAGTTCCGGCTTCAACTCCTGCCGAAGTTCCTGCTTCAAGTCGGATTTGACGCTTTCGGCTGTCTTCTCAGGGAGCGGTCACCGATCGACTCCTATTTCAGGAGGCTTGCGCCAATTCCCTACCTTCTCCGCGAGCCTCCGAAGCTTCGCCCCGGACTGCGCGGCGCGGACGGGCGATAGGGCGTCGGCGCGGGCCGGTAGGAGCGTTGCGGCGGCGCGGCGCGCGGCTGTTCCGCGGGACGGCTGCTGCCGCTGCCGAACCTGCGCGGAGTGCTATCCACGTTCGGATCCCTGCCCGAAGGCGTGGAGTACTGCGAATCGCGATATCCACCCGATTTGGTGGCGTACTTGGAATCCTTGAAGCCGCCGCTCTTGGAGAACGTGCTTCCGGAGTACTTCTCCTGCGTGGCCGTGCCGGAGGTGCCGTACTTCGGCGCCTGGCTGGCCGTATCGCGGCCATAGTAGGTCTCGTTGCGCTGGCGGGACGTGGAATAATCGCGATACTCGCGGGAGTCCATCGGACGGTAGTCGCGATTGAAGAGCAGGTCGCGCATGAGCGCGTACTGGCCGTAGAAGACCCAGAAGCTGGTGCCGTTGCTTTGCTGCCAGTGGCCGTACTGGTTACTCTGTCCTTGCGGCGCCATGTAAGCGAAGCCGGCCGGTTGCGCCACACGCTCGCTTTCGGTATCGTATTTTCCGGCGGGCTTGTGTTCGATCGCCATCCCCAGGTTCTTTTCCATGGCCTGGTATTGCGACTTCGAAACGTCCACCCATTTTTCGTCGCTGGTGGCGGTGCCGGCCTTGCCGGTGGCATCGGCGACCTTGGCGCGCACCGTCTTGATCTTCTGGTTGTACTCGCGTGCGTTGCCGCTGCCGCGGGTTTCCATATCGACCAGCACTTTGTCCCAGGATTCGTACAACTGGGCGCTCAGCGTCTTCAGTTGTTCGGCTTGCTTGGGCAGGTCAGCCGCGCCCGTTTTGAGCGTGTCCGCCGCCGCGAACAGCGTGCCGAAATCGACCTTGGTGTAATCGTTAACAGCCGCGGCGCGCCGCGGCTCCGTGGTGGATTGCCAGAGTTCATCGCCGCGCGTCAGAATGCCGCGCGCCGTGGCCAGGCGCGAGTCCAGATCGTTCTTCTTCTCCGGCCAGTCTGCCTGAGCCTTCTGTACGGCAGCCGCGGTGGCCGCCAGATCCACCGCATGGATCGCCTTGTAATCGCGCTCCATGTCCTGGACTTCCCGCGGCAGATGCTGCTTCAGGTCCACCCAGTGGGCCGCGTCCTTGCGCACGCTTTCGGCATCTTCGACTGACGCGGCGCGGACCTGCTTCTCACGCGCCAGCAGCGCTTCGGCGCGGGTGCGGTCCGAGCGCCGGTCCTGTTTCCCCAGCTTCTCCAACTCGGCGAGAGACTGGCCGGCCGCAGCCAGCGAACCGGCGGCCCGGTTGAGGCGGTCCGGATACTCCCGCGCCGAGGGCAGGGCACGGAAGAGGGCGCTCTCCGTGGTGAGATTGCGGGACACTTCGGCCTGCGCAGATTGGAGTTGCGACTGTGCCGCCGTGAATGCTTTGCGTTCCGCTGCGATCTGGGCCTTGACTGCACCGGGCAACCCGTCGAAGCCGGCGAAGAGGACTACTAGAATGCCGACGGTCAACAGCACCGCCAGAATCCGCAATGACGACTTACTCATAAGATTTGCCTGCTTCGAAAAGCGGGTCCAGGGGGACCCGCGCGGACCAGGGGGTCCGCTCCACTGTTTGGGGCTACGTCTTGCGGTAGACCGTGACGTCTCCCGCGTTGAGCCACGTGGAGAGCGTGACTGTGAACGGCTCGCCTTCGACCTTTTTAATTCCCATTAGGCGCTTCCCGTCCTGGGTGAAAAACTCCCAGTAGTAGAAACCCGTGGGCGCCGGTTGGTTATCGCCCCAGGCGCGTACTTCGCGGCTCAGTCGGTACATCCAGGTTACGCCATCGAAATCGAACGAATCGGAGGGATTCTGCCGCTCATCCATCTGCGCCAGGTCGTCTTCGCTCAGCGCCAGATCTTCCAGCGTGACCTTGCGCGCGTCGGCGTGAAGAAAGACTTCCACCTCTTCATCCCCGCCGAAACGCAAGGACACGCGGCGGTCCAGGTACGGACCTGCGAGTTCCACCCAGGTCCGCGAGCCCGCCTCGAAGCGCGTGCCGCGGTCTACGGTGTAATCCAGATCGTTCATGCGGTCGCCCGCACCCGCAATGGAGAGGACGTCTCCCGTACGGGCGTCGGTGACCTTCAGGTTCGCCAGATCCTCCACCGGCCGTATGGGCGTGGGGAGCGGCTTCGGGTCTTTCTTGAACAGGTTCATCAGAACAATCGCTAGAAGCGCTCCCAGAATGGCTATCAGGGTAAACGTGATCATCGGGTCATCCGCATGTGATACATCCAGGATTGGCGAGGGGTTGGGTTACGCCCCAGCCTTCTCGCCGGCCTTGGTGCCGGTGGCCAGCGACCCGCCCGGCGAGGCCAGTTCCTTCGGGATATAGGGAGGCGGCGGCAGGTTCGCCTTCTGGCGCTCGGCCTTCAGGGCGGCCAGTTCGGAATCCACACCGCCGTGCGTGCCGAGTTGCGCGAATTCCTTTTCGAGATCGTTGTCCGTGCCGGCGTTGGCCAATTGGTCGAAAGCCTTGGCGGTGGCTTCTTCCTTCGTTACGGTCTGTTCGAAGCGGTTCAACTGCGCGAAGGCGTTGTCGGCGCTGCCCACGCCGGCCATGGCTTCGCTGACCTTGCGCTGGGCTACGGCGGCGTTCTTGCGCGCCACCAGCGTGCCCGCCGTGCGCTCGCCCTCGTCGATCTTACGCTTGAGATCGCCCACCTGCTGCTTCAGTTTTTCGCTGGTGGCCTGGGCGTTGTCCACCGATACCTTCATGGAGTTGACCTGCGTGTCGCATTCGGCCTTCTTGGCTAGCGCCTTCTTGGCCAGGTCTTCATTACCCGCGTCGAGCGCCATGCCCGCGCGATCCTTCCACTCCTGAGATTGCCGGATGTACTTGTCATACTCGGCCTGCAGGGTGTTGTAGTTGCTCATCGCCATGGCGGAGGCGCGCACGACATTGTTCAACTCCGTCTTCATGTCGGCGACGGTCTGGCGAACCGTGGCCTCAAACGTGGCGTCTTCCATTGCGTCCACGCCGGCGTTCGCCTGTCCGCGTGCCACGCGGCCCATGCGCCCAAAAATATCTGAAAGAAATGCCATAATCGTCTCTCCTCGTTCTCCTCTTAAACCCTAGGCGGACAGGCCGCTCAGTACACGCCGCGCCGTCATCACGTCCACCAGCAGAAAATGCACGCACGATAGGATATCGTCCTCATCTTCGGGACCCATGTTCTGCAGCTTGCAGAAGTTGTTCAGGGTGATGGTGACCTTGCCGCTCCCCGCATCGTAAAGCTGGAACGAAGAAGTGCTGACACCGTTGTCGGAGGCCAGCATGGTCGCCATGATCTCGGGCGTTACCTCGCTGCGCGGCACCGTGATGCAAGGCATCGTGAGAAACAGGATCTCGCCTTCCAACACGGCCTGGATGGAGACGCCGCTATCTAGTTCGCGGATGGTGATGGTGTCTGGAGCCGGTTCGGAAACTTCGTATCCCTGCTCCGCCAGAAGTGCGTGTATGGTGTCCAGGTTCGGGCTGGTTGTGGGTGTCATAGGTTTGGGCAAACTTACTCCTCTATGATTACGCGTTCCGCCGCCGAAGTGTTCCAGCAGTTTTGTTGAACTATCGCAATCTGCGATCAATATATTGCAATTTGTGATTAACTGTCAAGAAAAAAATGTAGATGCTTTTTGCATGACGTGGAATTTCGTGTCGCAAAGTTTCCGGCAGCTCCGTAACGACAAGAAACTATTGGTCTTTCCGATAGGATGATGGTGCGGCCTTGGCTCTGCCCTTCCTGCTCGCGCT
>JANYAH010000221.1 GCA_025361425.1 Candidatus Solibacter sp.
GGTCCGCGGTCCGCCCGCGATTCATGTCGGTGATCGAAAGGCCGGCGCCGGGTCGGCGGCGGTCAGCAACGGAAGCCAAGCAAGAGCAATGACGATGGCTGTTCTCAAGCTAGACTCCTATCGTAGCGATAGACGGTCACCCGCATCAGTGCGTTGGGACGCAGCATCCGCATGCCAGATGCCGTCGGAAACGCAATAGCGCAATACAGTTTCATGCCTCCTCGGTCAACGGGGAACTGGAGCGTGCCATCCCCGCCGTCTCGCCTATTGGGCCTTCTGCTCGGCTTGGACGATCTTCTGCATGTCTCGGTCCAGCCCCGCCCCATCAAACGGCACCACGATGACCTTGCTGCCGTGATTGTCGTTGCCCTTTTCCTGATCCTTCGGCACATCCAGCACGGCGAACGTGAAGTACGCCACGTGCCCGTTCTCCAACAACACGCCGGGACGCTCGTTCTTGTCCCAGTGATTCACCGTACCGCCCTTGTACCGCACGAAATTCGTCGTCGGATCGTACGCCAGCCCGCGATTCTTCCAGCCGGTGATCCCGTCCGCCGACGTCAGGTGGAACGCCTTCCGCTCACTCCAGCAATTCACCACGATGTGATACATGCCGCCGCTATACCAGACCACCGGGTCTTCCAGATTGCGCGCCGGCAGACCTGGCATGCCCGCGTAAATGCTCGGACCCTGCAACTTGTAAGGCCCCAGTATCCCCTCCGAGCTGATCCAGATCGCGCCTGAACGCGCCACGATCTCGTACTTCCCGTCCGGCCTCACCATGATGCTCACGTTCGACATCCGCCCGTCACGCGCATTGAACCCGTTGGCATCCACCTTCAGCGACCCGAGCTGTTCCCACGGGCCTTCCAGCGACTTCGACACAAACACATCGCCCGGCCGCGTCTCGCTCACCACCACCGCGTAGCGCTTATCCGGCAGCACCAGCGCGGTCACGTTGTGCCCCTTGCCACCCTGACTGTCGGGCCACGTCAAACCCGCATCCTTGTACGGCCCAACCGCCTTACTGCTCACCGCGTGAACAGCCAGCGAGCCAAACCATCCGTTGTGTCCGCGCGCCTGATCCCAACGGCTCGCGAACATGTGATACTTCCCGTCCGGCCCTTTGATGATCTGCCCGTCCCAGTAGCACCATTGCTTCATCGTGGTGTCTTCCAGACCGTTGTCCGGGTCGCGCGGCAGCACGTTGTCCGCGCCCCAGGCGTCTCTGGTCAACTTGCCCTGGACAGGCGTGGGCAGGAAGTAATCGATTAGTGTCTTGTCCGCGGCGGACGCCGTGGCGTTGAGGCACGATAGCATCGCGAATACGCTAAGAAGGCGGCATACGTGTAAGCGCATGCATCAATGCTATGGCAGTGCGCAAGCCATGTCAAATATCGTTTACTGTGACGTTTAATAAAAGGGCTGACGCTCCCCCCTGGCACCGCGGGGCGCAGAAGGAAGAGGTTGCCACCATGTGCCGCTTCACCCGCAACAACGGCATTACCGAAGGCTTCCACAACAGAATGGAGACCATCCACAGGGTTGCCTACGGCTTCCGCAACTTCGAAAACTACCGACTCAGAGTGAAGGTGTTATGTTCTTAGAAGGTTTGGGATTGGGGGGCTCCCCCGTTTTTGGCGTAGAGCCCGTAGAGCCGGTAGAGCCAGCCAGTTATTGATTTGGAAGTGGCGGAGAGGGGGGGATTCGAACCCCCGGTAGAAGTTTCCCCCTACGACGGTTTAGCAAACCGCTGCTTTCGACCACTCAGCCACCTCTCCGTGAGATGAAATTGATCCTAAAAAGCATCCTACCACATTGACGGGCGGGGATTGCGAAAGCAAACGCCCCAATCCAGTTTGACCGTCGGGCGGAACGGGACTACAATTAAGTGAGTCCAATGTGCGCCCGTAGCTCAGCTGGATAGAGCGTTTGCCTCCGGAGCAAAAGGTCGGTGGTTCGAATCCACTCGGGCGTACCACTCGTTTTATTTCCTTCAATCACTTACGCGTTGCCCTAAAAAGCCGGACAACTAAAAGAGCGATTGCCTAACTCCTTTTTTCTGACGATTCTGCCTTGCAATTGACAAGCTGCTGTACCGTGGGTCAAGCGACCGTCGGTCTACAGCCTAGCCTGAAGCTATGCGGTCTCCGCAGCGCGACAATTCGATTCTGGCTACAGTCCACGGCAACCCCGGAATACCTCACCGGGCTGACCACGGGAGGATGTAGAGTTGGCACACGGAACTTCGAAATGCGCTGGACAGTTTCCGTGTGAGCCTCAGGCCGGGTGTGCCCGCGTCGCGGATTCACGCAGCACGAGATCCCGCCGCGGCCAGCAAGTGGTCGCTGTGCTTCTTGGCGCCGGCGGACGGCTATGTGGCCGACGCCGTGTTGGGACTGGTGCGCGTTCCGGGTCCCTTGCCACCCGCGGCGAAGGAGTCCGCTGAATCCCCCGGAGGCACGGTCCGGGTGAAGGGGTAGCCTCTGGCTGCATCCATGTTCCAGGAGTTCGGCCACACGAATGGTAGCGGGTTAAGGCCCGAAAAGCGTAATGTGAAGACACGGCGGCCTGTGTGAGGCAAGTCCGGCGCGTTGCCGGGGAGATGAAATGAGATACGTGGTCTTCGGTTTGTTCGGCGTCCAAGTAGCCCCATGAGCACCGGCAAGCATCGGTGGCGCACCGCGCTTTCCTGGCTGTTCGTAGCCGGGCTCTTCGTGTTTTGCGGCGTGTTAGGCGTGTTGCAATATCGCTGGATTGGCGAAGTCAGCGTAGCCGCGCGCGACCGGCTCCGCGGAAGCCTCCGGGCCAGCCTCAACCGCCTCAGTCTGGATTTCAGCACGGAGATCGCCACTGCCACCCGCGCGCTGCTCCCGCCTGGTTCAGGTTCTGTCGAAGCCGAAGTGGCGGCGCGCTACGCGCAATGGAAGAACACCGGGCGCCACAGCCAGATGTTTCGCCACATCGCCCTCGCGGAGCCGCGCAATCAGACCCTGGTATTGCGCAATCTTAATCTAGAGAAAGCGGTCTTCGAGACCGTTGAGTGGCCGTCGGATTGGGCACCCACCAAGGCGCGGTTGGAAAGCATGCTGTCCTCGGTGGCGCGGCCATGGCGCGGCTTTCCCGGACCTCCCCCAGAGGACGAGGGAATGCTCTTCGATCTTCCCGTCTTCGGGATTGCCGCGCCGGGCCGCCTCACCGGCGAATTCGGGCCCCGCCAAATCCCTTCCCTCATCTTCGATTTGAACCCTCCGTATCTCCGCGATGTCCTGCTGCCGGAACTGCTCCAGCGCCATCTGGAGACCGGCGGCACTCTGGAATATCAGGTGGAAGTCTTGACCCGGCAGCAGCCTCCGCTGGTCATCTATCAATCCCATCCGGCAGCGCGCCTGGCTGCCAGTGCGGACGCCTCGGTGGGCCTGTTCGACACGCCGTACGACCAGATCTTCCGCCGTTCGCCCGGGCCGGGCGGGCGCAGCCGGGGTCCCGTACGGGGCGGCTGGGGAGGCGATTCGGGACGCTGGCAGATGTTTGTGCGCCACCGCGCCGGGTCGCTCGAAGCCGTCGTGGCACTGGCCCGATGGCGCAACCTGGCCGTCACCGCCGGCGTGCTGCTGTTGATGATGGCGAGCGTCGCCGCCCTCATCACCTACACTCGCCGCGCCCAGAAACTGGCCGACCTCCAGATGGATTTCGTCGCCGGCATCTCGCATGAGTTGCGCACCCCGCTCACCGTCATCCACACCGCGGCCTACAATCTGCGCGGCAAACTCGCCGCCAATCCGGCGCAGGTGGAGCGCTACGGTGTCCTCATCCAGCAGGAGAGCGGGCGCCTCAAAGACCTGGTGGAACAGGTGCTCCGCTTTTCCGGCGCCACCGCCGGCCGCGTCATTCAAAATACGGAACCGCTATCCATTCCGGACCTGCTTGAAGAGACTCTCGAATCGGCCAAGGCCGTTTTCCGGGGCGCCGGATGCGTGTTGGAGACCCACATCGATCCCGACCTCCCCCTCGTCATGGGTGATCCCATGGCGCTCAAGCAGGCCCTGCAAAACCTGCTCCACAATGCGGCGAAGTATGGCTCTGGCGACACTCACTGGGTCGGCGTCTCGGCATCCCGCACCGGCGGCGAGGCCAAGCCGACGGTGGAAATTCGAGTGGCCGATCACGGACCCGGAATCCCCGCCGATGAGCAGACCCACATCTTCGAACCCTTCTTTCGCGGCCGCCGCGCCCTCCAAAACCAGATTCACGGCACCGGCCTGGGCCTGAACCTCGCCAAGAAAATCATCGAAGCGCACGGCGGTAGCATACAGGTGAACAGCGCCGCCTTGAAGGGAGCCGAGTTTATTGTCCGCCTTCCCGCCGCGCCTGCCGGAGAACCCACATGACTGCGCGCATACTGCTGGTGGAGGATGAGCCCGGGCTGGTGATGACCCTGTCCGACCTGCTGGGCGCGGAGGGCTACGAAGTCGAAAGCGCTACCGATGGACCCACAGGATTGTCCAAGGCCCTTAAGGAAAACTTCGACCTCATTCTGCTCGACGTGATGCTGCCCGGCAAGACCGGCCTTGAGGTCTGCCGCGAACTCCGCCAGCAGGGCAGCCCCGTCGCCGTCCTCATGCTCACCGCCAAAACCCAGCTCTACGACCGCGTCGTTGGCTTGAAACTTGGCGCCGACGATTACCTCACCAAACCGTTCGAGCCGCCCGAACTGCTGGCGCGTATCGAGGCCCTGTTGCGCCGCGTGAAACACGATAAGCACACCCCCGTGATACGCTTCCAGTTCGGCAGCGTGGATATCGATTTCGAAAGGGGCGAAGTCCACAAAGAGGGTGTGGAGTTAAACCTCGCGGCCAAGGAACTCGATCTTCTGCGCTATCTGATCGATCGTCGCGGCAACGTCGTCTCGCGCGACGAACTGCTGGAGGCCGTATGGCAGTATCAACCCGGCGTATCCTCCCGTACCATCGATGTGCACGTCGCCTGGCTCCGCCAAAAGCTCGAAGACAACCCGCAGAACCCCCGCCACATTCACACCGTCCGCGGCGTAGGCTACCGCTTCGCCGCATAAGCTTCGGCACCCCGGCGCCCTCTCAATGAATTGTGTAGCGGGCCTTCAGCGCGAACGGCGCAATCTCGATGTCGAAGTGCTTCCCGTCCGCGCCCACCATCTCATAGGTGCCGCGCATAATGCCCATCGGCGTCTTCAGATGGCACCATGACGAATATTTGAAGAATTCCCCCGGCGCCAGGACTGGCTGCTTGCCCACCACCCCGGACCCTCTCACTTCTTCGATTTGCTCCGCTGCATCGGTGATCACCCAGTGCCGGCTCACCAGTTGCACCGTCTCGCGTCCCTGGTTCGTAATCCGGACCGTGTACTGGAATACCCATTCGCCTTCCAGCGGCCGCGAGTTCTCCGGTGAGTAGCTCGACATCACCTCGACGCGGATATTGTCGGTTACAGCTTCGGATAACGGAGCGGAGTCCGAACCCAGATCAGGCATAGTAATTCAATCATGATACCAGGACCGTATCTCAGCCAACCGGCCTGTCTTCCGCAAGCGCCCTCACACCGTACCCACCCTGTGATAAATTGAACGAAATATGCTCGCTAGTACTTCGAATCGCAGAGTGTCGTCGTTGTTGATCGCCGCCGTAACCTGCCTGGGCATTGCCGGCACGGTATGGGCGCAGGGACGCGGACCAGTCGATCCCCCGGTTCCGCCTCCGAATCCCACCTCGGACCCGCTCTTGCGCGGGTTTGAATTCCGCTCGATCGGTCCCGCCACCATGATGGGCCGCATCGACGACATCGCGGGCACCGAAAAAGACCCGATGCTTCTCTACGTCGGCTATGCCACCGGCGGACTGTGGAAGTCTACCGACGGCGGCAATCACTGGAAGTCCCAGTTCGACAACATGGTCAACTCGGCGGTCGGTGCCATCGCCATCGCGCCCTCGGATCCCAACGTCGTCTATGTCGGTACCGGGGAGTCCAACAACCGGCAGAGTTCGTCGATCGGCGACGGCGTCTGGGGCACCACCGATGGTGGCAAGACCTGGACCCATCTCGGCCTCGAAGATACCCAGTCAATTGCCCGCATCGCGGTGGACCCCGCGAATCCCAACATCGTCTACGTGGCCGCCATGGGCCATCTCTTCGGTCCCAATGCGGAGCGCGGTCTCTTCAAATCGGTGGATGGCGGCAAGAACTGGAAAAAGTCCAAATACATCGACGCCCATACCGGCTTCACCGACGTCGCCATCGATCCCGCAAATCCCAAGATTCTCTACGCCTCGTCCCTACAGCGGCTGCGCACCTGGTGGGGCTATAACGGCGGCGGCCCCGGGTCCGGACTCTGGAAAACACTGGACGGCGGCGACACTTGGAACCGCATCGAAGCGCCGGGCTGGCCCAGATCCAAGGACGGCATCTATGGCCGCATCGCGATCTCCATCTTCCCCGCCAAACCAACCACCATCTACGCCCAGGTGGAAACCGGCGCCGGCGCCGGCACTGGCGGCGGCACCGCCGTCGATGGCGGCCCTGCTCGCAACGGCCGCGGCGGCGCCGCCGCGCCAGGCGAATCTGCCGACGCCCCAGCGGGCGCCGCCGGTGCGGCAGGCGGTGCGGCAGGCGCGGGTGCGGCATCCGGCGCCGGACGCAGCGGCCGCGGCGCTCCCCCCGCCCCGCCAGACCCCAACGGCAGCGGCGTCTACCGCACCGACGATGGCGGCATGACCTGGACCTTCATGAGCAATCAGAACAACCGCCCCATGTACTTCAGCCAGATCCGCGTCGACCCTGTCAACGACCAGAAGCTCTTCGTCGGCGGCAACCCCGCGCAGATGTCCTTGGATGGCGGCAAGACCTGGACCCCAGTCAACGGTTCTCACACCGATTACCACGCCTTCTGGATCAACCCCAAGGATCCGCGCACCGTCATCGTGGGCCACGATGGCGGCCTCGATATCAGCAACGATGGTGGCCTGACCTGGGATTACCACAACGATATTGCCGTTGGCCAGTTCTATCAGGTGTCCGCCGACATGCGCCGACCGTATTACGTCTGTGGCGGCTTGCAGGACAACAACGCCTGGTGCGGACCCAGCGCCATGCGCTCCACCGCGGGAGCGGTCAATACCGACTGGTTCACCGTCGGCGGCGGCGACGGCTTTTACACCCGGCAGGATCCCACTGATTGGGCCATCGTCTACGCCGAGTCGCAGGATGGCAACATGAGCCGTCACGATATGCGTAACGGCACTCAAAAAAGCATCCGGCCCAACTCGGGCCGCGGCGGTGCGGCAGCGGCCGCAACCCCGGCAGCGCCTCCGGTTGCCACGCCTCCAGCCAGCGCGGCGGCCGCAACCCCGGCAACTCCGGCAGCGACTCCGGTTGCCACGCCTCCAGCCGGCGCGGCACCCGCTGAAGCGGGCCAGACGCCGGCCACCGCGGCCGGACGCGGCGGCGCTGGCGGCGGACGCGGTGGCGCTCCCAACGTGGTCAACGCGCCTCCCAACCTCGACACGCTCCGCTTCTATTGGAATGCGCCGTTTGAGATTTCCCCGCACAATCCAGCCGTCGTCTACATGGCCGGCCAGTACTTCTTCAAGTCCAACAACCGCGGCGACTCGTGGTGGATGAATTCCACTGATCTCTCTAAAAACATCAACCGTTGGGCGCCGGAACTCGCCATCATGGGCGTTTCCGGCGATAAGCCCATGGCATCGAAGCACGACGGCTACGCGGCCAGTTCCGTCGCCACTCAGGTCCGCGAATCTCCCTCCAAACCGGGTGTCTTCTGGATCGGCACCGAAGATGGCAACCTGCAGGTCAGCCAGGACGGCGGCGAAACCTTCACCAACGTCGTCGCCAACATCGCCGGCGCGCCCAAAGGCTACACCCACATCTCTCGCATCGAGCCCTCTCACTTTGACCCGGGCACCGCCTACGTCGCCATCGACAACCATCGCAACGACGATTGGAAGCCCTACCTGTTCAAGACCGCGGACTACGGCAAAAAGTGGGTCAGCGTCGCCGGCAATCTACCCGCCAAGGGCAACATCAACGCCCTCCGCGAAGACTACGACAATCCCAACCTCCTCTTCGTCGGCACCGAGTTCGGCCTGTACGTCACCCTGGATGCCGGCAAGGAATGGAAGAAGTTCATGACCGGCCTGCCCAGCGTCCGCGTCGACGATATTCTGATTCACCCGCGCGATCGCGACCTCATTGTCGCCACCCACGGGCGGTCCATCTATATCGCCGACGACATCACCCCGCTGGAGCAACTCAAACCCTCCAACACTAAGGATCTCACTCTGTTTGATCCCCGGCCGGCCACGCTCTGGAAGAACGATCCGCAAGCCCAGCGGCACGCCACCAATCGCCAGTTCCAGGCCAAGAATCCTCAGGGCGGAACCGCCATCCACATCCTGGCGAAATCCGATTTGGGCGCCGGCAAGCTGGAATTCCTCCAGAACACCACCGTCTCGAGCACGATGGATGTGCAGATCAAGGCCGGCATGAATCGCTTCCAGTGGCCGATGCGCGGCCCCGTAACAGCGGGCGCCGGCGGCGGCCGTGGCGCAGCGGCCAACCCGCCAGTTGGCACGCCCGCATCCGGCGTGGCAGTCGCGCCGGCTGCCGCCGGTAGCGCCGAGATCCCGGCCGGTGGTGGACGCGGTGGCCGTGGCGGCGCCGGGGGCGTGTCCTTCGTCGTCAGCGGACGCGGCGGTGGTGGCGGTGCTGGTGGCTTCGGCGGTGGTGGTGGTGGCGCCCTGCTCGAACCCGGCGCCTACATGGTCCGGCTCACCGTCGCTGGCCAGACCTTCACCTCCTCGGTCACTGTACTCGAGGACATCTGGATGCGTCCGCAGTAGCCGCAAACCGCACCCCGTAATCCCAGCCCGGAGCACTCCTCGTTCTCCGGGCTTTTTACGTAACCGAAACCTGTCGCAGAGCGCCCGCACCAATCCGATTCGGGCGGCCGTTGTCTTCTTCAGATGACATCCGCCGCGCTCGCCACCTCTCCCCGTAGCGGCGCCCTCCTCCAGAAACATCACGCGCTCCACGAAGAGGTCCGCCAATTGCGCGCCGCGCTCCAGATCTACCGCGAAGTCCTGCGCCGCTTGCTGGTCAACAGCCGGAAAGCGCCGCCGGATGTTGACCAAGGTAAACATCCCGCCGCACCCTAAGTGTGCTAACCAAAAGCAGCGGAGAATGTTGCTGCTGCAATGTGGTCAAACAGACAGGTAACCACCATCAACTGGAAGGGAGGTACGAGCCATGATGTGTCTCGGAGTAGTCATGTTTGTGCTTGTTTTCGTGTTGATCGCTCCGCAATCCCGGGCATTTCTGCTGACATTGGCGACCGGCGCGAGCGCGTTCCTTACCGCGTGGGCGCCGTTTTCCTATATCCTCTTGCTGATTCTCCTGGCGGCACCTTGCGTCGGCATGTATATCGTGCATTCCTGGCCGCAAAGGGTGGAAGAGGAGAACCCGATGGCCAAGTACCGAAGGGAAATACCCCTCGACGACGAGTAAGTCAGTTCGCCGATAACGCTCGCGGGCGAGCGTTGGCCAGCACGCGTTTGGCATCCGCCGAATCCTCGGCGAGGATGGCCGCCAGCTCGACGTGCCCGCCGCTTTCAGAAGTCCACCGGCCCTCGATCAGTCGAAATTCCAAGGTGTCCGCCCGCCCCGGTATCACCACCCGCAGGCGATCCGGCGCAGCCGACAACAATAGAACGTCAACCTGGCGCCCCCCTGGAAATACCATAACGGTGTACATGGAGCAGTCCTCACTGCTTGCAATTGTGCGATGGTTATTGCGGGAATACTAACCTCGCTTTGGATATGAACCGTTAGTTCCAGGACTCTCCATCAATGCGCCGCACCAACTGAATTGACAATTTCTGGAAAGCCCTGGCCCACCATCTCCCCACCCTGCGCGGGCTGGTCGGTGGCGGGACCGATGGTCGGCGGGATCCGCGACCCCACACGCTTGTCGTCTCGATCCTAAGGCGCGGCGCAACAATTGACCTTCTTCACATTCGAGACCTTGGCCTCAGTCGCGTCGAAAATCAGGCTGACCTGATCTCCGTAATACATCTTGACGGCCAGTCTGGCCAGCGATGAATCGTAAGGGAAGCACTCCACATACAGCGGCCCGTGATGGTTGGCGGCCACCTGGAGCAGTCTCTCGGTTGGAGCGGCCCTAACCTCAAACTGTCCCTGCTTTTTGATCCAAATATAGAGACACTGGTGCGCCAGCAGGATGGTGGTCAGCACACCCATCGCCCAGGGTCG
This sequence comes from Candidatus Solibacter sp., assembly GCA_025361425.1. Classification (GTDB taxonomy): domain Bacteria; phylum Acidobacteriota; class Terriglobia; order Bryobacterales; family Bryobacteraceae; genus Solibacter. The sequence continues at coordinate 10,322 of JANYAH010000221.1, forward strand.
GGTCTTGAACCGCTCGCGGAAAGTCAGGATTCCGGCGGCCACGATCAGCGCAAGGCCGGCGCTGGCGAGATACGTATGGCGGCTAGGAACTCGCGGCATGTAGGTCAGGAAGCTGTAGGGCAGCAGCGTGACCACCATCCAGACCGCCGCGATCCATAGAATCCGCATCCATCCGCGTTCGCGCCAGCAGGCGAGAGCCACCAGGCTGAACAGTCCCCAAACCCACAGAAGACGTCCCACACTTACCGGCACAACAATCCAGAAAGGGCCGTGAATCGAAAACGTGCCGTCATTGAAATGCAGATGATTGCTGCGTGCCAGATAGATCATGGCGAAATTGAGAACTGCCAGCGCGGCGAACGGAACAATCCGAACCAACCACTCTTTCCACGGCCAGCGTTCCACCCATACGGCCAACAACAGCAACGGCGGGACTACCACACCCGATTCCTTGGAGAGCAGCGCCAGCACATAGCAGAGCACCGCCCCCGCGTAGTAGATCTCGCGGGCCCGGCTCGCCTGCATCCACGCAATCCAGAACAGAAAACTCCCAACCGCAAACAGGAACACCAGCAGTTCCGGCAGAGCCGCATACCATATCACCGCCTCCTGGTGTCCCTGATAGATAGCAAAGAAACAGGCCGCGACCGTGGACAGCCGCCATCCGATCACTCGCCAGTAACCCAACGCCAGCACCAGCCAGGTGTTGAGAATGTGAATCAACAGGCTGCTGACATTTAATACCAGCGGGCTCACGCCGAAGAGGCGCTCCGTCCAGTACGTGATCACGATGGATGTGGCCCGGCACCGATGGAGCGCGTCCGCGGCCAGATTGTGCCAGCTTGCCACGGGACCGTAGTCGCGGCCCAACTGAATCTGCAGATAGTCATCTGAAATCAGGGGCAGAGTTAGCGCTCTGGAGTATGCGAGCAGACATAGAACCGACGTCGCCGCCAGCGCCAGCAAAGGGCGCCGCGACCTTTCAAAGATCAGCACGATAAAATCACCCGTTACGATGGAATACTCGGTTTTTCAACCAGTGTGTTCGCAGGATAGACTGGCCTGCCCGGGTGTGTCAACAGGAGAATGGGAATTCTCTCGTACCATACGGGTTGCAAGTACCAGGACTCTTCGCAGTGGGTGAGACTGCACCTGCGCGCCGTTCCATGAAAAGTTAGCCGAGTACGGAATTGCCTGATTGTGTTATTCCCCTTGCGCGGATTTCAACCGGCCGCGCGCAGTACATCGGCCGGACATTCCCAGCGACCGGTTTCCGCCGACAGGAACACAGCGTCGATGACCGCCATCGTTCTTACGGCATCTTCCAACGGCACCGGCGGCTCCCCGCCTTCGCGAATCGCACGCGAAAACAGGTCGCCTTGGATCGTGTACTGGTCGCAGGCCGGCAACTCCTCCGTCACCAGTCCGCCGCCGTTCAGGTCGCGGCCATCGTCGATCAGCACGCGCGAAGTCCCTCCGGGCGTAGGGTTGAACGGAATCTCCGCCTCAATCCGTCCGGTGCTCCCGAAGAAACGCATGCTCTGCTGCAGCATGATCTGCGTGCTGCAAGTGAACACGCAATGTCCCGATGGGTACTCCAGGATGGCCGACGTCAGCATGTCGATGTTGCCGAATTGCGGATCGCGTGTGATGGCCGCGCAAACCCGTACCGGCTCCTCGCCGAAGACCATGCGCGATGTCTTGATGTGGTAGCAGCCGATATCGAATAACCCGCCGCCGCCGTACTCGCGAATGTTGCGGATGTTCCCCGCATCCAGCTTGAAATAGCTGAACGTGCCCACCGCGGAGCGCAGTTGCCCGATGCGCCCGCCGCGCACCAGTTCCACAATGCGCAGCCACTGCGGGTGGTTCTGCACCATGAATCCCTCGCCGATCTTGACGCCCGTGCGGTCGCGCACCGCCATCAGTTCGAGCGCTTCCCTCACGTTGAGGCCGATCGGTTTCTCGCACAGTACATGCTTGCCTCTCTCGGCGGCGCGCGTGGACCACGGCAGGTGCAGGTGATTGGGCAGTGGATTGTAGATGGCGTCAATCTCCGGGTCGGCCAGCATGTCCTCGTAGGAACCGTACGCCTTCGGAATACCGAGATCGCGCGCCGCCGCTTCGGCCCGCCTGCGGTCGCGCGACGCGATGCCGACAATCTCGCTGCACTCTCCCGCCTGCATGCCCGGAATCACCCGGGTCACGGCGATCTTCCCAACTCCCAGTACACCCCATCGAACTTTCTTCATGACATCGTATTGTACCGTCGTAGAGGGCCCCTGCGTGCCCGTCTCGCGCGGCCGGGAAGCAGCCGCATCGCGCTATAGTGAGATTTCATGATGCGTTTGCTGGCGGCATTCCTTCTGCTGGCGGGGCTTTGGGGCGCCGGCAAGGATACCATCCTGTTGGATACCGATTCCGGCCTCTTCGGCGACGATGGCGCCGCGCTGGTCATGCTTCTGCGCAGTCCGGCGCAGGTCGCCGTGCAGAGCATTACCATCGTCCCCGGCAATGTCTGGGCGCCGCAGGGCGCCGAGTACATGTTCCATATTCTGGACCTGCTCAAGCGGGGGCAGATTACGGTCGCCACGGGCGCCGACGGTCCGCTCATCCACACCGCGGCGATGGCCAGGGAATCCGAACGCCGCTGGGGGTCGCTCAGCTACATCGGCGCCTTCGCGCACGATGCGGCGGCGGTCATTCCCGCTCCCGGCAGCAAGCTGACGGCGCGCAAACCGCGACGCGACGCGGTCAACCTGCTGATCTCCGAAATCGAGCGCCGCCCTGGCCAAGTGACCATTCTGGCGCTGGGACCCATGACCAATATCGCCCTGGCGCTGCGTATGAAACCTGAAATCGAAACCAGGATCAAGCGCATCGTTTTCATGGGCGGCAACCTCCGCGTTGCCGGCAACGCTTCCAACGCCGCCGAATTCAACTTCTGGTTCGACCCCGAAGCCGCACGCATCGTGCTGCGCTCGCGCATTCCCATAAAGATGATGTTCGGCCTGGATATCTGCAACCTCGCGCGCATCCGCAAGCCCGAGTTCGACCAGATCGCCAACGTGCGCTCGCCGCTGACCGATCTCTTCCGCGAAGATCTCGGCAACCGCTATCCGGCGTTCCTGCAGAAGCCCGATGCCACCGGATACCTGTGGGACTCTCTGGCCGCGGCCTATCTCCTGAACCCCGACTTTGTGACTCGGTCCGAATCCCGCTACATCGACGTGCAGACCACGTGGGGCCAGTTCTACGGATCGACGGTGCCGCTGGACCGCCGCGTGGCGCCCCACGCCACCCCGGTGACGGTGATGTTCGGCCTGGATTTCAAGCGCGTCTTCGCCATCTATAAAGACCGCCTCACCAAAGTGGACTAGCCCATTCAACCTTCGAACGCACTGCGCCCTATCCGGCGCTGCCTGCTCCCGCAGCAATCTACCCGCGGCTGAATCTCTTGCAGGCTTCTGCCACAGGCCGGAAACCGATTGTTGCCGCGCGCGGCTCAGGTCGCAGCCGCGACCGTACGGGAGCCGTCTTCCAGCAGCCTGCTATCGCTCGCCGGCGGCCAATTCCTTTTCCAGAGTGGCAACCAATTCGTTCACCGCCCGGCGCACCGAAGGGCTCAATTCCTCGCCGGTCTCGAAGAACCGCCCTGGGATGGTGTAAAGCGTCGCCTCGGGCGTGTGTCCGTAGAGCGACTGCGCCCCGGCCAGCAGCGCCTCGGGAGTTGCGTGGTGCGTGAAGTGCGCGCACGCCGGAGCGGGGCGCAGCACAATCCGGGTGACCTTGCCGGCGCGCCCGGAAACCGAAGCGTCGATAAAGATGACGTGTGCGGCATGCGAGATCGCCTCCATCAATTCCGGCACAAGCTGTTGCTGGCTGAGAATCTCTATTTCGGGGTCCTGGATCCTCTCCCTGAGCAGTTCCGCGACCATGTAGCCTGCGCCATCGTCCCCGCGCAGCGCGTTGCCGTAGCCGATGATCAGCGTGTGTGGCATACGTCCAGCAGTTCGCCCTCGTGCGACCGTAGTTCCACTTCCAGCGCCAGCCGCCCGTCGGCATGCGTCGAACAGCTCAGGCACGGGTCGAAGGTCCGGATCACCGCCTCCACGCGATTCAACATTCCCTCCGTAAGCTTATTGCCGTGTACGAAATGGCGCGCCACTTGCAATACCCCGCGATTCATGGCGGCGTTATTGTGTCCCGTGGCGATGATCAAATTCGCCCACGTGATCAGCCCGTCGCCATCAACCTTGTAGTGGTGCATCAGGGTGCCCCGCGGCGCTTCGGACACGCCGATGCCTTCCGTGTTATTCACGCTCGCATGGGCGCGGACATTGGCATCGAGCGCGTCCGGCTCGCGCAGCAGTTGCTCGATCTTCTCCAGCGCGTAGACCATTTCGATCAGGCGCGCGTAGTGGTAATAGAAGCTGGAGAGCACGGCGCCGCGATCCAGTTCGCGGAACTCCGCCCACTCCTGGCTGGCCCGCGGCGTACTAATGCCGTCGATGATATTCAGCCGCGCCAGCGGACCCACGCGGTACACTCCATCCGGATAGCCCAGCGGCTTGTAGAAGCTGGTCTTGAGGTAACTCCACGGATGCGCGATCTCCGCCAGATAGTCTGGATAGGTAGTGTCGGCGTAGTCCGCCACCACGTGGCCGCCCGCGTCCAGGAAACGGAGTTTGCCGGAGTAATGCTCCAGTCCGCCATCTTCGCCCACCAGTCCCATGAACAGGGTAGGGAAATTGGCGAAGCTGCGGATCTCCTCGCGGAAACCCTCCATCTCATTCTTGAACCAGTCCAACGCCCGCGTGGCGTTGGCCAGCGCCTCCGGGATCCCCGCCAGGATTCGGTCGCGATTCTCCGCCGTCAAAGGGCTGCTGACGCCGCCCGGCACCACCCATGCCGGATGAATCCGTTTGCCGGCCAGCCACTCGATGATCTGCTGGCCGAACTGCCGCAGCCGGACGCCGTCCTTGGCCATCGCCGGGTTGGCCTCCATCACGCCGAACACATTGCGCGCCGCCGGGTCGGAATCCATGCCCAGCAGCAGGTCCGGCACCGAGAGGTAGAAGAAACTAAGTGCGTGGGATTGTAGAATCTGCGCCAGATTGAGCACCTTGCGCAGGCGCACCGCGTTCTCCGGAATGCGCACCGCCAAGATAGCGTCGCACGCCTTCGCCGAAGCGATCAGATGGCTCACCGGGCAGATGCCGCAGATGCGCGCCATCAACGACGGCATCTCATAATAAGGCCGGCCTTCGCAGAATTTCTCGAACCCGCGAAACTGGGTGACATGGAAGTAGGCTTCCTCGACGTGGCCCTCCTCGTCCAGATGCAGCGAGATCTTCGAATGGCCCTCGATGCGGGTCACCGGGTCGATTACGATTGTTTGCCGTGGCATTATTTATCCGAATTTCGCTGCCAGGTTGGGCATCTTGCCTGCCAGCAGTTCGCTCAGCACTGAGAAAATCAGGTCCGCCGAGGGCGGGCAGCCCGGCACGAACACGTCCACCGGCACGAATTCGTGGACCGGGCGCACCATCGCCAACAGCGGCGGAATCACCTGGCGCGGAATCTGCGCGTCCAGCGTCGCGTTCTCCAGGTAGGCGCGTTTCAGCACCGCATTGGCCCCGAAGTTATTGCGCATCGCCGAAACGTTGCCCGTGATCGCGCAATCTCCCAACGTCACCAGAATCTTGGTGCGCGCCCGCACCTGCCGGATGCGGTGCAGGTCCTCCTCGCTCGAAACCGCCCCTTCCACCAGCGTCACATCCACGTTCTCGGGGAACACCTTGGCATCCACCAGCGGACCCCACACCACGCTCACATGCTGCGCCAGCGCCACCAGGCGTTCGTCGGTATCGAGCAGCGACATGTGGCAGCCAGAGCAGCCATCCAACCACACCGTGGCCAGCCTCACCTTGCTCTTGGGCTGATCTGGGACTCCAGTCATCGTCTCCCCTCCCGCATCAGCGTGAGATAGGGTAGGAACTGCCGCCGTTTGGACATCTCGGCCACAGATTTTCCCTTCTCCGAAAGCGCTCCCGTGGGGCACACCTGCACGCACTTGCCGCAGCCGGTGCAGCTTTCGCTCTTCCCCCAGGGCTGCGCCAAATCCGTGATCACCCGGCAATCCACCCCGCGCGACATGATGTCCCAGGTGTGCGCGCCTTCGATTTCGTCGCACACCCGCACGCAGCGCGCACACAAAATGCAGCGGTTGTGGTCCACCACGAAGCGCTCGTGGCTGGCATCCACCGCCATGCGCGGATATTGATACGGGAAGTGTACGTGGGTCATCCCCAGCTTCAGCGCCATGTCTTGCAGGTCGCAGTGGCCGTTGGTCACGCACACGCTGCACACATGGTTGCGCTCCGCAAATACCAGTTCCAGAATGCCGCGGCGGAACTTCGCCAGCCGCTCTGAAGTCACCGTCACTTCCATGCCCTCCGACACACGCGTGACGCACGCCGGCAGTAGTTTGTTGACGCCCTTGACTTCCACGATGCACAGCCGGCACGCGCCCGCGTTGCTCAACCCGCTCAGATTGCACAGCGTGGGAATAAAAATATTGTTCTCGCGAGCCACTTCAAGGATGGTCTGGTCTTCCCGTGCGCCCACCTCGCGGCCGTCGATG
>JANYAH010000195.1 GCA_025361425.1 Candidatus Solibacter sp.
TTTCGCCGCCACATCGAGCACCCACTGGTTGTCTTCCAGCCACGGACTGCACTCCACCTCGATGGCGCCGATGACGCCCAGGGGCGCGGCAAGTTTGCGGTAGCGACCCGGCAGCGCGGGCTGGTAGAGCACCGGATTATCCTTGGCCGGCCACGGAATCCCCTGCGGCCGGTTGGGGTCGAAGAGATGAATGTGGGTGTCGATGATCGGGATGTCGGCCGCGAGGGGAGTGGCGGCGGCGAGGGGAATGGCGGCGACGCCGAGAAAGGTTCTGCGATGCACGCTAGGTATTGTAGTACGGGCCGGCGGGGGAGAATCGAAAACCAAGGGGAAAGAGTGCTTTGTGAGAGATTCCGCCGGGGACCTTTTTATGCGGCTTCGTCAAAATGCCTGCGCACATCTCCATTGCCCACATAGTGGGATAAGAGACGGTAGTTGCGCCGGTCCTTTCGTATTCGCCCTGCAATGATAGCTGGATGGATTCGCAACCGTTGTGCTAGTTCGACAACCGCGCTCGGTGTCACTTCGCGTTTCGCCCTGACTGATTCCCATACATCTGGAGGGATCAGCGTGTCTTGGGCCCACTTGTTGGCTTCTTGCTCTTTGAGATCAGTCTCAGACTGTGCCTCTAGGCTGAGATCATCGACGAACGCTTCATTCTGCCCCCGTCGCAGGTGGAACTTGATGTGAGCGATTTCGTGGCAAAGACAGAACCAGAAATTGTCAATGCGATCAGATCTGAGCGTTAGCCCAATAACGGGTGTTCCGGCCTGCTTTAATGCAGCGCCATCGAGATGTGTCCCGGTGAGATGAGGTAGATAGATGAGGTGAATGCCATGATCAGCAAGATAAGTTTTCGCGAGCTTCGGTCCATCTGGTAACCAACTCAGATTGACGAGGCCTCTTGCAAATTTCTCGTTGATGGACCCATCCCGATACTCATGTGGCAATGCGGTTTGCCGAGCAATGGCGAGAAGGCGATAGCACCAGGCATTGAGAGCGTAGAGGTCCATTCTGGCATTTTGTCGTGCGCCGTCATTCTTTCGATACAAAGGAAGGGCAAGAGATTGCGGCCCGCCAGCCGCATCAATGAACGGTCGCATTATTTCTTCGGCTCGATGCTTCAAATTACGGCCCTTTCGAATCCAGCAGCGTTTGGCCATTTCGTTTAATGGAAACCGAGACCATTCGATCCCCTCAAGGTTTTCTGGCAGAGTCGTCCCCTGACCCCGCACCTTTAGAAGAGAATCAGCGGGAATGCCGAGGTGCTCATGAAGTGCTCGAATCATTTGAAGTGTGAGCGGTCGTTTTCCCGAGAGCACCTCGGATACCTTTGCGCGGCTTCCGAGGAACGGCACAAGATCCCGCGGGGAGAGGTCGGCCTGTTCCATCCGAAAGCGGATAGCGTCAATTGGGCTCGGAGCATCAATGGGGAAGCGTTTCTCCTCGTATTGCTCAACCAGACTTGCGAGCACATCCAGTTCGTCCATCTCCGCGGTGCCCGGCTTCGCATCCATCAGTACCTCGATTCGGCGAAGGGCTGCTTCATTGTCGCGATCGGTTCTAATTGGTCGGATATTCATATCGTGTCCGCATCAATTCTGTCGTACTGCTTATGGGTCCCGACGAAGCGTATAAAAACGATGCCGGTCTCGAAGTGAATGTGCACGACGAGACGATATTTATTTCCGGCGATGTTAAAGGCAATCCGGCCGTTTTTTAGAACACTGGCGTTCCGGTACTGTGCCTTTACGTCAGTAGGCGCGAACCATCGCGCCTGCTTCGCCTCTCGATACCAGGCTTCAAGCGGACCCTTGACATCGGCATACTCGGGTTTACTCTCCCAGAAAGCACGCAAGGTACGCTGTGCAATGACTCTCATCGACAATCCGGCAAAAACGTTGTAATGCGACTATCGGCGAGCGCACTTTCATGCTCCCTATAGGGGAGCATATCACAATGTTCCCTTAGGGGGAATACTTTGGCATGGATGGAGCCCTGTAGCGTCTCTAGGCGCAGAACTGTCATTTCCGGTGGCGCCGTCGCCAAGTAAGCCGATTTCCGCCGGGCCAAAGGGCCTCTGACTCGCCGCAAATTACGTGGCGCCTGGCGAATAGAGCCCGTGAATTCCCGGTCCATGAAATAGGAACGGCGAACCACCGGGCGCCGTTCCTATTTCCCCTTAAGGCGGAAGGTGAGGCCCACGGTCGCGGTCAGCGGGTAGCCCGGAGTGCCGTGAATCCGCCACATCGCCGCTTGTCCCGGCAGGCGGGATTCGAAGTAATTCTGGGTTTCGTAGTAATCCCGATTGGTCAGGTTATCCAGCGCCAGATTGATTTCCACGCCGCGGCGAATTTGGCGCGAGAGGCCCATGTCGAATACGGTGTGGCCGGTTGCCACGACGGACGCGTCCTGGCCATCCAACCGGTAGTGATTGATGGCGCGCATGCGCAGCGACCCGCTCCAGCCGCGCCACCCAGCCAGTGTCACGCCCGCGTTGGCCGTGAAGTGCGGGGCGCTATCCACATAAACCCGCGGGGATGTGCCGCGGTAGAAAGCGTTGGCCACCTTTGTAAGACCGCCGTTGAGCGAGAGATGGTGAGTCAACTCCACCGAGACCTTGGATTCCACTCCGTACGCGCGGCTGGGCCCCTTGAACTCGAAGGACCCATCGTCCGGGATGTAGACTTGCTCGTTGGAGCGGTCGATCCAGAAGGCGTCGAGGCTGGTGGAAATCCGGCCGAAGTGCTGCGCGCTGCCCACCTGATAGAAATCCGTCGTGGAGGCCGCGGGCTGCTGAGGGTGCTGCACCACGCCGCGCGCATCGGCGGTGGAGATGCCGCGTCCGTAATTGGCGTAGAGCGTCACCGGCACGGAAACCGACGGGCGGAAGCTGAAGTTGGCCTTGGGTTGCGCCAGCGTGGCCGCTACGGTTTCGCGGCCGGCCACGTGAAAGCGGAATTCGTCCAGGCGCAGACCGCCGCCCAGCACCATACGGCCGCCGAGCAGGGTGACAGACTCCTGTAAGTAGGTCGCGCCGTTGGTGACGTGGGCGCGATCTCGCGTGGCACTTCGAGCATCCAGGCTCAGCGGCACGCGGGCTTCCTGGGGATACAGGGCGACGTTGATCTGGTTATCGTGGAAGTTGGCGCCGGTGGTGAGCAGCGCCTGCAAACCGCCGATCTTGTGCGCCAGTTGGTACTGCGCATTGGCGCCTTCGATGAGGCGCGAATCGTGCTGCTGGAATGCATCGCCGTGAAGCGGGTCGCTGAGAAAGAAAGTGAAGTTGGAGTAGAGATCGAACAGCGAGCGGGTCACGAAGCCATCCACCTTGAACACGCCGCCGTGCGAATCCTCCTGGCGGAAGTAGGCGCTGCCGGTGGCGGAGCGCACGCGGCCGCCATCGCTGGGGTCGATGTATCCGAAGCGATCCAGGCGGCCGGCAGCCACTTGATCGAGCGGAATCTGGCCCGACGAATAAAAATTGTTCAAGCCTGCGTTGTATTTTAAGCCAACGCTGCGCTTTGGATTCAGCCGCTGGGTGAAACTGCCGGTCAGATTGTGGCGCTTGTAGCGTGCCGGCGATTGAAACGGGCCATCGGTGTGCGAGCCCTCGTAGGCGAAGAGGGCGTGAGCGTGGCGGAGTTCGGGACTGAAACTGAAAAAGCCGCGCTGGCTGCCGAACCGTCCGGCTTGCAGGCGGACCGTCCAGACATCGGGCATGGTTTCGCGAGTACGAATGTGCACCACACCCAAGCCGCTGAAATCGCCATACTCGGCGTTGAATGGGCCGTTGACGATGTCCACGCCTTCCACCAGTTCCGGCGTCAGGCTCTTGAGCGACCCGAGGTATCCCTGGCCGTGCCCCTGCGTACCCTGGTTCTGCTGCACGCCATCCACCAGAACCTTGAGCCCACCGTTGACGCCGCCGTGATCCAGATTGAAACCGAAGCGGCGAATCTCCAGGGATTTTCCTCCGCCCTCGTGCTGCCCCGCACTAATCCCGGCGTCCAGCACGTGGAAGATTTGGTCGTCGCGGGAGAAGAGGGTGCGCGTGAAGACTTCCGAATTGCGGCGGTCGATGCCCGGTTCCACGGGACTGGCGGTGATCACGATGGTAGTTTTGAGCAGCTCGATCTTGGGCGGATCTTGCGGCGCGTCGCTACTCTGTTGTGCCCAGGCGGCGAAAGTGAGGAGAATGAGCGTCGTCGGAGTTTTCATAATAGTGCTACGAATTTCTCAATCGTAATACTAGCAATACGTAGCGCGCACCGCCAACGGATTGGTTTCCGCCTCGTCCCACACGTAAAATCGTTATGATCGAATCTAGGAGTACCCGCTTGTTTAGAACCGTGTTTCTTAGCACCGTGTGTGCTTGCGCCATGTTCGCCCAGCCGGCAACGCCCAACGCTTCCATGGTCCGTTTCGACGTCAAGGCGATCGATAAAGCCGCCGACCCCTGCAAGGATTTTTATCAGTACGCCTGCGGCAACTGGTTGAAGGGCAATCCCATTCCGGCCGATCAGGCGCGCTGGGGGCGGTTCAACGAACTGGATGAGCGCAACAAGCTGGCGTTGCGCGCGGTTCTGGAAGAAGCCGCCAAGCCCGAGGCCGGCCGGGACCGAGTGACCCGCCAGATTGGCGATTACTACGCGGCTTGCATGGATGAGAAGGCAATCGACACCCGGGGGCTGGCGCCGCTGATGGCGGAGTTCGACCGCATACGGCAACTCTCCGACAAATCGCAACTGGCGGCAGAGATTGCGCACTTGCACCGGATTGGCGTGGCAACCTTGTTCGGTTTCGGCAGCGGGCAGGATTTCAAGGATTCCACCGCCGTCGTGGCGCAACTGGACCAGGGAGGCATCGGGATGCCCGACCGCGACTACTATTTGAAGGACGACCCCAAGAGCGTGGAGCTGCGCCAGAATTACGTGGCGCATGTGCAGCGCATGTTCGAACTGGCCGGCCGGAATCCGGACATTGCCAAAGCCTACGCCGCCACCGTGATGCGCATGGAGACGGCATTGGCCAAGGGATCGCTGGACAACGTTTCGCGGCGCGATCCGGAAAAGATCTACCACCCGATGAAGAGGGCGGACGTGGCGGCGCTGGCCCCGGCCTTCCAGTGGGAGCCATACTTCGCAAGCACGCGGGCGCCGGATTTCCAGGCGATTGTGGTATCGTCGCCCGAATTCTTCAAAGCAATCGACCGGCAGCTCCGGGACACGCCGCTGGAAGATTGGAAAATCTACCTGGACTGGCACTTACTGCATTCCGAAGCCCCGCTGCTGCCATCGGCATTCCTCAAAGAGAACTTCGAGTTTTATGGCCGGACGTTGACCGGCGCTAGTGAAATGCGGCCCCGGTGGAAGCGCTGTGTGGGTTTCACCGACAACCAGTTGGGCGAGGCGCTGGGCAAGAGGTATGCCGAAAAGACCTTCGGCGCCGCGGGTAAGGAGCGCACTGTGAAGATGGTTCATGCGCTCGAGAAGGCGCTGGGCGAGGACATCGAGAAGCTGCCGTGGATGACGGCGGCCACCAAAAAGGAGGCCCTGGTAAAACTTCAGGCGATCACCAACAAGATCGGGTATCCCGACAATTGGCGCGACTATTCGAGCGTGGAAATCAAGCGCGACGACGCTATGGGCAACGGCTTCCGCGCCGACCAGTTCGAGTTCCAGCGCCAGTTGAACAAGATCGGCAAGCCCGTGGACCGGCTGGAATGGTTCATGACGCCGCCCACCGTCAACGCCTACTACGATCCGCAGTTGAACAACATCAATTTCCCGGCCGGCATTCTACAGCCGCCTTTCTTCGACAACGCGATCGACGACGCGGTGAATTTCGGCGGCATCGGCATGGTGATCGGGCACGAGCTGACGCACGGCTTCGACGACCAAGGCCGGCAGTTCGACCCCAAGGGCAACTTAAAGGACTGGTGGACGCCGGCCGATGCCAAAGAGTTCCAGCAGCGCGCGGCCTGCGTGGACGATGAATACGCCAGCTTCACGGTGGCGCCGGGGGTGCACATCAACGGCAAGCTGACGCTGGGCGAGAACACGGCCGATAACGGTGGCGCACGCGTGGCGCTGATGGCGCTGATGAATACCATCGGGAAAGCGGTAAAGAAGATCGACGGCTTCACGCCGGAACAGCGCTTCTTCCTTTCGTTCGGCCAGGTGTGGTGCTCCAACGATCGCGAGGAGTCGCTGCGCCTGCAAGTGGCGACGGACCCGCACTCGCCGCCGAAGTTCCGCGTCAACGGCGTGGTGCAGAATATGCCGGAGTTCCAGAAGGCGTTCTCCTGCAAGGTGGGACAGCCGATGGCGAAGGCCAACGCCTGCCGGGTCTGGTAGGGCGCGCAGGGCGCCGCAGGGCGCGTAGGGCGCGCCCCTCGGTCTAGCAGTGACTTATCGTGCCGGTGACTGCTGCAAGTCTGCGTCCAGTGGCGTGACCGAGTCCAAAAAGTGCCAGCAGACGATGCCCATCAGATAGACCGCCGCGGATACATAGAAGGTCAGGTTCCAGTTGTTGTGCGTCCAATAAAGGATGTAGCCGATCGCCGCCGGACACATCGCCCCGCCGAGGTTGCCCGCCATGTTCATCATGCCGGAGAGCGAACCGGCGTTTTTGCCGCCCACGTCCATGCATGCGGCCCAGGCGCCGGGCATCACCAGATCGTTGGAGAAACTGGCGAGTCCGATGCACAGCATTGCCATCCGCGGGTCGTCCATCCGAGTGGAGAGCAGGAGAAAGGCGCTGGCGCCGGTGAACCCGATGTATGCCATGGTCCGGCGGGTCTGCGCCACGCTGCCTACCCAGGGCGCAATCCGGCTGGCCAGAAAGACGCTGGCCAGGTTTCCGAGGCCACCCATGAATAGCGGCGCGATGCCGAAGATGGCCACCGACTTCAGTTCCAAATGGCGCGCCTGCGACAGGTAGGTGGGCAGCCAGGTGATGTAGAAATACCAGCCGTAGGAAAGACAGAAGTATTGAAGGCAGATCATCTGCACCTGCCGCGACCGAAAGAACTTGGCCCAGGGCATGTCGCCGTGCGGGCGCGCGTTGGCACTGGCTGTGCGCACCAGTTCCCGTTCGGCTGCATTGAGCCGCGGATTGTCCAGTGGGTTATTGCGATACCAACGGTAAAAGATCACTGCCCAAATCACGCCTAGACCGCCGAACATCTGGAAGGTGTGGCGCCAACCCACGAGACTCATGACCAGCGCCACCAGCGGCGGCGTGAACGCGCCGCCCCAACGCGCGCTCAGCCACATGATGCCTTGGGCCCGCACCCGTTCCTGCGCGGGCAGCCAAATGGTGAACGTCTTGGTCAGGTTCGGAAAGCAGCCGGCTTCACCCGCCCCAAAGAGGAACTGCATGGTCGCCAGCGAGAGGAAGTTCCAGGCGGCGCCCGTGGCGGCCGTAAAGAAACTCCACCACAGCACAATCCGCATGAGCACGCTACGCGGCCCGAGGCGGTCGCCCAGGTATCCACCCGGGATTTCGAACAGAGCGTAGGCAGTGGCGAATGCGGTGAAGGCCCAGCCCATTTGGCGCGAGTCCAGCCCCAGATCCTTGGCGATAAACGGGGCGGCGAAAGAAAGGGCTACGCGGTCAATGTAAGTGACTACTGCCAGGGTGGCGGCAAACACGATGACCCAATAACGCACGCGCGTGGGCACTTGAGTGGCGATCATGCGAGTGCATCCTTCATGACCTGAGGGCGCTTCCAGACTTCCGTCATCGTATTGCCGAATTCTCGTCTTGAAAACATCAATGTCCTCTTCCGTGGCCGTCTACGACCGTTCACCATTCTAGCCGCATTCAACTCCCGTTAGGCTTTGGGAACCCGCACTCCATACCGGTACACCAAGGCGCCAACGGCGACGGTGGCGAGGGCGGTCAGCGAGGCGCGCGGCTGCCAGACCACGCCGTAAACCATCATGCAGGTGCCCACCAGAATGTACGAAAGGGGAATCAACGGCCATGCGAACTCCAGCGCCTTGAGCCGCTGCCAACCCACGGGCCGCCGGCGAAACACGAAAATGGACGCCACGGAGAGCACCGTGAAGAGGGTGAGGCTGAAGCCGATATACACGACCAGTTCGGGAAACGGCGTTACCGTCATCACGATGGCGCAGAGGCCCTGGCTGAGGATGGCGTTGACGGGGGTGTGCCAGCGCGGGTCCACCTTGGCAGCACTGCTGAAGAACGCCTTGTTCTTGGCCATTGCGTAGTAGACGCGCGGGCCGATGGTGACCATGGCATTCACGGTGGAAACGATCGAGATGGCCATCAGCGCGGAGAACACGCCGGCCACACGGGGGCCGAACAGGTTGGATGCCGAGAGGGTTCCCACGGCGATCACACCCTTGAGATTCTCCATCGGCGTGGCGTAGATGAAGATCATGTTGAGCCCCAGATACAGCACCGCCACAATCAGGCTACCGGCCGCGATGGCGGCGGGCAGGGTGCGCTCCGGCCGGCGCACTTCCTCGGCAACGTAGGTGGCGGCGTTCCAGCCACTGTACCCCACCATCACCCACAGCAGACTGATCATGAACTGCGTCGGCAGTCCCAAAGAAGAGGTGCGCACGGCGGGCTCGGAAAAGTGGCGCCAATCGCCGGTGCCGACGGCGAACCCGATGATGACGAAGCCGGCGATCACGATGAGCTTGGTCGCCGTCAGCACGTTCTGCACTTTAGCGGCACGGCCCACGCCGAAGCAATTCAGCGCGGTGAACGCCGCGATCAGCACCGACGCGGTGATCTGGCCCGCGCCCAGGCGCAGCGAAAATGCGCCGCTGCCGATCACGAGCGTGGCGTTGGCCTGTTTGAGCGCGGGGAAAAAATACCCGAGGTAATCGGAGAAGGCCAGGGCGGCGGCGGCGATGGGCGCGGAGAAGCCGGCGAAAAACGAGACCCACCCCGTCATGAAGCCCCACTCGGGCCCGTAGGCGTGGGTCAGATACACATACTCGCCACCGGAACTGGGAAAGTTGATGCCGAGCTCGGAATAGCTGAGCGCGCCCGCCAGTGCGAACAGTGCTCCCACCCCCCAGCAGGCCAGAATCAATCGCGGGCTGCCCAGATCTCCCGCCATGAAGCCCGTGGTGGCGAAAATTCCCGTTCCGACCATGTTGGAGATGACCAGGGCAGTGGCACTGAAGAACCCGATTTGCCGCAGCAATCCGGGCCGCGGGATCTGTGTGATAGGTGATGGCATTCCGAGACCTGGATACATTCTATGATGCGGCGCGTGTGTGGGCCAGCCATTCCTGGCTGCCGACGGCGGTCAGCCGACGAAGTACGAAGGCCGGCCGGTGTTTTCATCGGTTGGCGGCCAGTTTCGGAGGGAAGTTTGAGTGGCCGAGGGAACGGGGAGTGGTGATGGAAAAAATAAATGCTTGAGCAAGGGGAGTTCGCGTACGGGAACGCGGACTCCCCGGGGTAACAGGTCCCGGGGAGTCCGGGGAATTGGCCGCCTACTTGGCTGAGAAGCGGTAGAGAGTGGTGGAGCGATAGGTTGCGCCGGGCTTGAGTTCGGTGGTGGGGAAGGCCAATTTGTTGGGGGAATCTGGGTAATGCTGGGTCTCCATGCAGAGGGCGCCGCGGTGGAGGTAGGTTTT
>JANYAH010000201.1 GCA_025361425.1 Candidatus Solibacter sp.
TCCGCGCTGGCCAAGCCCGTAAACAGGGCGAGCACGGCGAACGCCATAATTACTCTGCGAAAATTTACCATTTGCTTTTCCTTCTCCTTGTGAATTGCGAATTGAATCGGTCGAAGTTCTCTTTCAACCTGAGCCTCAAAAATTGAAGTCTCAAAATCTGTTCAGCCAACCTGGGAACTTCTCCGTGTCGGGCGGAGAGTCATATTCCGAAAGCCGTTCCGGCCATCGGGCCTTACTGAAAACCTTACTTGCGGCACATGATCGTTATTTTTTATGTCTTTTGTGCTCGACAAGTCCAATACAAAATTGCCATTGAAACCAGACGCGGTAAAGATATTGATAGCTGATTGCCCGCGGCATGTCAAGAGAAATCCTTCCTCTTATAACACGAATCGGCGTGGCTACAGCTGCGTTCCGATGCAAAACGATGCTCGCTCGATTTAATCACGTTACAGGCCTCGCAGTCAACTGTTTCGCACCAGATTGTCTCTTTTTTTTCATTACTGTAACGCTACCAACACCGAATTACTCTGCTGCCCCCCGACCTTGACAGCTAGGGGCATACTTAGTCCCGGAGGCGTACCAGCCGGGATCGTCACGTTTACCTGATACAGCCCGATATACCCCGGCGCCACCCCGGCAAAATCTGCCGCGAGTTCTTTCCCGTCTAATAATACGCTCACCGGTGCGCTGGTCCGCCAGTATTGCCCGCTCTGTGTCACCGCGCCCAGCCCTGTGGCAAAAATAACCAGCGACTGTCCCCTGGGCAGAGGGTTGGATGGCCCGACGAGGTTGAATTTCTGGTCCGTAATCGCACCAAGCGGCGGGTTTCCTATCAAGAAGATCCCCGGAGCCACTGCCGAAACCGTCACAGACTCCTGTGACCATCCGTACACCGACTGAACACCTATACTATGCACGCCTGGTGCCATTGTCAGCGGCACTACCGCATTGATCTGAAATGGCGTGGCGAATAACAGGGGCATGGCCGTACCATCCATATCGACCGTGGTGGCCTTTCCTATACCGGAGAGGCCCGTGCCAAATATGGAAACCACCCCGCCCGGTGCCATTCCGGGGGTGAAGCTGGCCCCGTTGACCACCGAGGCCGCGCTGAAGCTCACGCCCTGCGGCCCTAGCGCCAGATAGAACTGCGGGCGGGCCGCCCGCCAGGTGGCTTGGGCGCTGCCCGAGAGGTCGGTGAGCCACCCGCCGGGCGCCAGGTCGGTGAGTTGGGCGTGGAACGGTTGCCCGGTTCCAATCACGATCTGGTAAGCCGTCTGGGTGCCATCGCAGACTGTCAGACGGGAGAGCAGTGGACCCAAAGCGGGCGGGTTGCCCGCCGAATCGACGGAATCGAAGACTTCGAAGGCTTGCCCGCAGGTTCCTGCCGCGGAACTGATGTCGGTGGCTAGGGATTGGAGCAGCGCGGCGGGCTGGGAGAGCGCGGCCACCAGGAAGCGGGTGGATAGGGGGCTGCGCAGGGCGAAGCGCGCGACGCCACGGACTGCGCCCTTCCAGGCGCCCCCAGCGGCGTTGAATCCGCTCAGATAATCGGCCAGGCCGGTGCGGGCGAACAGCGGGCTGGAGTCCTGAATCGCGATCGAGCCATCGGCCGCGATGCCGGTCGCCACCACGAAGTGCCCGCCCGCCGGAGCGCCATTGAGGGACATGGCAAGCGAAAGCAGCACGGGAGAGCCTTGCGCCAGGAAATCGGCGATGGCCGCCGGGGTGGCCGCGGCCACCTCCACATCGGCGCCGCCGGTGAATTCGGCGGCACGCCAGAGATTTACCACCTGCTCCCCGGTACCAGACCCGGCGAGGAAGCCGTCACAGGTCTGGGTTCCCTTGGCGTCGGTGGGGCAATAGGCGGAAAGGAACTGATTGAGCGCCGCTGGGTCGGCGGAACCATTGGGCACAGCCAGTTCGCCGCGGTTCTGGTGGTAACGGAGAATTGCGGCCACCGCGGTCAGTAGGGCGCCTTTTTGGGCGATCGTGGCCGGCCCGCTGCCAAGCTTGAGGTCGCCCGTCTGCTGGAATTTCGGGAAATTGGCCAGCGAGGAGGCGGCCGAGAGCAGGTGAAAAGTCACCGGCCTGAATGCCACCGCGGCATTGGCGGTCACCAGGGTGACGCCTTCCGACCTGGGGAGCCGTACCAGCGTCTCGGCTTGGCCCTCGGCATCGGTGATTGCGGTGGCGGTGGAAAGCTGCGCCCCCCTGGACGACGCTTCAAAGGCTACCGCCGCACCCACCACGGGGTTGCCGTCAGCATCGCGCAAGGCAACCCGCAACGCCAGGGGCAGCAAGGCGCCGGGGGGGCCGGTCTGACCATCGCCCTGCACAATGACGAGAGGCACGCGATTATCGTTGAAGCCACGCACCGTGAGCGTTCCGTTGGCGACGGTGGTTCCAGTGGTATCGGTCGCGCGGATCGCCATCGGCCCGCTCTTCGTGGTGAGCGGGACGAACATGTCCCACGTGTAGGCGCCATTGGCGGTGGTCACGGTGAAATCGGGCTGGCCGGCGATGGAGACCCGAAGCGTGCTGTTGTTGGGGAAACCGACGATGGCGAAGCGCGCGCGGCTACCCGCCGGCAAGGTGCCCGGCGAAACGATCAGCCCGGGAGTTTTCGCCGCCGCATGCTCCTTGGCGGCGTTATCGCCCGCGGCCCAAGTCATGTTGCCGCCTTCGAAGTTCTGCTGGTGTACGCCGCCCGTGACGAACTCGTCGCTAGTGGGCATGCCGTATTCGCCTCCCGGCCCGCCGAGGGTGTTGTAGCGCGACAGGATCAGGCCGGTGACGAACCAGGTTTGCGGACTGCGCGGTCCGGCGGTGGCGGTATAGATGGCGCCGGCGGCGAACCCCTGCGCCACGCCGGAATTGGCGCCGAAAGTGGAAAACACGGCGGGGTCGGAGACCGGAACGCCCGCCATTCCGGATTCGTAGCCGAGAAGTCCCCACTTGGTGAGGATGCCGCCGCTGACCAGGCGCACCGGATTGCCGGCCAGCGCCGCGCCGCTTTCAAAGCGTTGCGTGCCGCCTGGGCTGAGATCGGTCAGCGGATAGCCCAGAGTGCCGCCGGCGCCGCCCAGCGACTGCCAGGCGGTGAGCACGGCCCCACCTACCACGTACGCGCTGCCCACCCGGTCGGACTGCGCCACGATGTAGGTGGCGGCCGGGACGTCGGCGGACTGCATCATTTGTATATACCCGTTGCCAACGCGCACGGCCGGGCTGGGAACGGGAAGCTGCACGGAGATCTTATTGCGCGTGAGGGCAGCTTCGAACGATTGCTGCACCACAAGGGGGGCGCCATCGCCCACCTGGCAGCAAGGCGATATCACAATCACGTTTAGCTTCTGGCTGACTTTGCCTTCGCTGGCCGCCGTCAGGCTGGCCGCCCCGCCGCCTACGGCCTTCACGACCGCGGTGCCGTCGTTGCCGGCGGTGATGGCGGCCACGCGGCTGTTGGTGG
>JANYAH010000210.1 GCA_025361425.1 Candidatus Solibacter sp.
ATGGCAACCAGGATGATTCCCTCGGTCAGGTTGTGCAAAACCGTGTGCGTCGTGTAGTGAACCAGAACACTGCGATCCAGGAACGGAACCACCGTTACACCCGGAGGAAGAAGGTGTTCATTCAGTTCCTTCACCTTGGCGTGTATGCCGTCCAACGCCGAGTCCGCATTCGCGCCCTTGCGCAAGAGCACGATGCCTTCGACCACGTCATCGTTGTCGACGATCCGGCCGTTCTCGTGGTGGATCGCTTTGCCATTCCGTCCCAGGCGAATCTTCGGACCCTGCACGACGGTGGCGATATCCTTGACCCGAAGAGCCGTTCCATTCTGCGCCTTGATCACCGTTTCTTCGATGTCGCGCACGGTCTTTACCAGACCGATGGCGCGCACGTTTACCTGTTGAAGGCCCTGTTCGATGAAGCTTCCACCAGCGTTCACGTTGTTATTCGTGAGTTGCTGCTCCACCTGGCCGATGCTCAGCCCGTATGAGATCAGCTTGTCCGGATCGACGCGGACCTGGTATTCGCGCGTCACGCCACCCAGTGTCGAAACATCGACCACGTTCGGCACCGACTTGAACTGTTTCGCCAGGACCCAGTCTTGCAGCGACTTGAGATCCATCACGCCGTACTGCGGGTTGGTGCTCTTTAGTGTGTAGAAGAAGATTTGCCCGACGGGGCTCCAGTCGGTACCAATTTGCGGCTGCAAACCCTGGGGAAGATTCACTTGGGTGAGCCGTTCGAGCACCTTCTGGCGGTTCCAATCATTCTCGGATTCGTCATCGAAGATCAGCATCAGGCTGGAAAGGCCAAAGATCGAGACGCTCCGCAGATGTTGCAGGTGCGGCAACCCGTTGACCACGGTTTCGATGGGAACGGTGACCTGCTGCTCCACTTCTTCGGCCGCGCGGCCCGGCCATTGCGTAATCACCTGGACGTAATTGTTGGCGACGTCGGGATAGGCCTCAATGGGAAGCGCCTGGAACGAGATGATGCCCCAGCCCAACAACAGGACCGCGATCACGACGACCAGAAAACGGTTATTCAGCGCAAAATCGACTAAGCCGCGAATCATTGCCTGGTCACTGCCCCTCTGTGTTCTGCAGGACGAGGGCGTTTTGTACCACACGCTGCCCCGGTTGAATGCCCGTCCGAATCGCCTGCATATTGCCGGGGAGCATGTCTCCTCCCGTCACTTCCACACGCCGGAATTGCCCATTGTCCGCCGGTACGTATACCCAGTCGCGGTCATGGAGGTGCAAAACCGCGGTAGCGGGAACCATCGCGTGAACTTCTCCCTTCTGACCGTGAAACGTGGCTTTGACAAACATCCCGAGGCGAATGAACCCTGGGTTCTGCACTTCCAGCCGAACCTTGGCGGTGCGGAGGATCGGGTCCAGGGTTGGACCGATATTGCCGATCCGGCCTTTGAGAACCTTGTCCGGATAGGCGTTCAGGCGGATTTCCGCGTATTCTCCCAGGTGAATAAAAGCCAGATCGTTCTCGTAGACATCGCAGACAATCCACACATGGGACAGATCGGAGATGGTGAACGCATTCGGCGATGCCAGGCCTTGCGTTCCCGAGGCGGCCGTAACCTGCTGGTCTGTAATCACACCGGAAACCGGCGCGACAATGTCCACGATTGGCGAGGGATGATCTTTGTCCGCTCCCAGCACACGTAGACGCTCGGAGGTGGTTTCCACCGTGATTCTGGCCTTCTCCGTGACATCCTGGGCCACTTCCAGATCCTTCTGGGCAATGGCGCCCTTATCGTACAAGAGCTTCGACCGCGCAAGTTGCGCGCGCGTCAGAGTCTCATCCGCAACCGCTTGCCGGTAGTCCGAGAATGCCGAGAAAGTATCGGCGCTCTGGACGCGAAGCAAGGGCTGCCCTTTGGTCACGGTATCGCCCAGCCGGGCATGGACTTCCAGAATGCGGCCCGAAGAAAGCGAGATCACCGGAACATTGCGTGAGACATCGGCGGTCACGGTTCCTGTCACGTTCAAGGCAGGTACCGAATCGTGCTTGCCGGCTGGGGCGATGGCAAACTGCTCCGGGTGGGCCACTTTAACCAGGTCGGCATTGCCTTCCTGTTCCACTTGCGCGGGCGCGGGCGCCCCGGCGGCCGGATCGCTTGCCACTTTGGCTTTGCAGCCGGCTAGCAGAAGCGCTAGCGCAAGCGCGGCAGATAAGAAAAGAGTGTGTTTCATTGGATGACTTCGGTCCCCACCGCCATGTTCAACTGACTCGCGGCAGTCATGTAAGTTCCCACCAGATTGAGGTAGTTGAGCTGGACAATCCGGTAATCACTCTGGGCGTTCAGAAAATCTAACAACGATGCTCCGCCATGCTGATACGAAAAGGAAACCGTATCGCGAACCCTGGTGGCCTGGTCGAGGTATTTGTTTTTGTACGATCGCAGCAGGCCCCGGCTGCTATTCAATGAGGCGAAGGCGGAATCGGCGTCGCCGAATACCTGCGCCTGGATGGCATCCCAGAGCCGCTCGTTACGCCGGATGTCCAGTTGGGTCCGCGCCTTTTCACCCTGATTGCGATCGAAGATCCGCAACGGAATGGTGACGTTGAAGCCGATGTAAGCCACAATCGGAGGATTGCGGGCCAGATCCATGCCAAACGTTGGATCGGTGGCGCCGTTAGCTACCGCGAGCCGGTATTCGGTCTTGGCTTTATCCACCGCCTGCATCGCCGCCTTCAGGTCCGGGCGGTTCGCCAGCGCGATTTGATGGAGTTCGTCCAGCGTCATGGTCTGCTCGGTAAATTCGAAAGGCCCCGTGACGTCGAACTGTTCGACAGGCGTGCGATCGTTGAACAGCGTCAGCAACTGAATCTTGGCGGTTCTCAGATTGACCCGCGCGGACTGCAAATCGGTGTCGAACTGGACGCGCTGCAGTTCCAAGCGGTCCAGATCGACCTGCGCAATATCGCCGGCTTTGAATCGCTCGCTGCTGAGCCCCAGCAGCCGGTCGTAATACGCGAGGTTCTCGGTGGCCAGCGCCACCACCGACTTCTGCTGCAGAGTCTGCACGAACGCGTTGCGCAGGCTGAACAGCAGAGTTCTCTCCTGGTCCGCCAATTGAGACGCCACCACCGCCGTGCCCTTGCGCGCACTCTCCAATCGCAACTCCCGCTTGCCTCCGCGCTCATGGAGATAGCTGGCTGAGACCAGCGGCAAGGCGCTCCCAAACGGGCGATAGGGGTTTGCATTGAAGGGGGCGATCTGATCGATCGTCGTCGTCATGGAAGGATTGGGACGCAAAAAAGCAGTGACCTCCTGAGCTTTCGACTCGTCGATGCTTATGCGGCCGGCGCGTAGACTTGGATTATTAGCTTCGAACTGGGCTCTGACCTGTTGCCACGTCAGGGCCTGCTGCGCGAACGCCCCCGTTGGCACGGTAACGGCAATCGCGACCACCATCCACACACTCCGAATCAGACACTGCATTTGACCTCCGGCATTGCACTCCTCTTTTTGAATTTAGCTGCTTCTTATCGCCCGGAGGCCCTATCTTTTGGCAGAAGCAGCCTATCTTTTGGCGGATGCCTTGGCCTGAAGTGCGGATTCAACCTAGAATCTAGGAGGGGGCACCGCCGCATGGCTTTTCGTCGCATGGAAGGAACCCCGCGAGTGGCGCTTGCGGGCCTTTTGATCGTCGTCATCGCCATCATCGATTGGCGGGTGGATCTCAACTTCGCTTTTGCGTTCTTCTACCTGTTGCCTATTCTTCTGGCGGGCACGGTCCTATTGCGATGGCAAATCGTACTCACGGCGCTGCTGTGTACGTGCCTTTCCGATTTCTTCGATCCCTTCCCTTTCACCCTGGCGACCTCCCTTCCACAGGACATTCTGGTTTTTGCGGCCTTGGCTGGAAGCGGTCTGTTCTCATTTGAAGTGACCAGACGCAGCCGGCGAGAGGCGGAAGACCGCCACCGCTATGAACTGGAAGCCACCGCCCGGCGCGAGGCGGAAGAACAGCTGGAATTCCTGATTGAGAGCAGCCCCGCTGCAATTCTGACCATGGGCGCGGACTTCCTGATCCTGAGAGCCAATTCGGCGGCGTACCGGCTTTTGGGGCTGACGTCAGGAGAACTGCCGGGAAAGTCGATCCGCGGCTATATCCCCGCCCTGGGACGCGTGTCTCCGTCGGAACCGGGCCAAACCTTCCGCACCGAGATGCAATGCCGCGGCGTACGGGGCAACGGAGAAGTCTTCCTGGCCAATGTGTTTTTCTCTACCTACGCCACGGCGGCAGGGCCAAGGCTGGCCGCAATGGTGGTGGATGCATCTGAAGACTTGCGAGACCGCGAAGAGTCGAATCTGGAGCAACTCCTGGCCGGCTCACGAATTCTGGTAGGCGCGGTCTCGCATGAAGTCCGCAACGTTTGCGGCGCAATCACGATCATGCACGAAAACCTGGTGCGAAGTGGCGTCCTGACCGGTAATCAGGATTTCGAGGCGCTGGGCTCTCTGGTGGAAACGCTCAACCGGATTGCCTCCATGGAACTGACGCAAAGCTCGAACAGACCACAGGCCAGTATCGTCGAACTCTCGGAAGCGCTGGACGACCTTCGCATCGTACTGGAACCTTGTTGCCACGAAGCCGACATTGCCTTGCAATGGGACATCCCTCCTGGCCTGCCTCCTGTCTGGGCCGACCGCCACAGGCTTTTGCAGGTTCTGTTGAACCTCACCAAGAATAGCGAGCGAGCGCTACGGGATGCGGACGTAAAGCGAATCGATATTTCGGCATGGGCGGGAAAAGGAGTTGTATCCGTCAGGGTCACGGACACGGGGCCGGGAATTAGTTCGGTCCCAAAGCTCTTTCAGCCGTTCCAGCAGGGCGCCGAATCGACGGGCCTGGGGTTATATATCTCGCGTGCGTTTGTGCGGGCTTTTCGTGGCGAGCTACGGCACGACCCGTCGATGCCAGGGTGTTCCTTTGTGATCGAACTGGCGATCGCCGGAACCGGCGAGTTGCAGCATGAACAGATAGGCGGGAATGGAACCAATACGGCTGTTGTTGGTCGATGACCACATTTTATTTCGAGACGGACTGAGCAGGCTTTTGGCGGTGGAGCCGGACCTGGAAGTGGTAGCCGGTTGCGGCACCATTGCCGAAGCTCTCGATACCGTGGGCCGTGAGCCGGTCGATATGGTGCTGCTGGATTACGATCTCGGCGAGGATCATGGGAGTCACTTCATATCCTCGGCTCGCCGAGCGGGTTATACAGGGAAGGTCTTGATGGTCACGGCCGGAATGACGGCAAAGGAATCGTCGACCGCGCTGCATGCGGGAGCTTCGGGCATCTTCCTCAAACACAATTCTCCGGGCACGCTTGCCAAAGCCGTCCGGCTGATTATGGATGGAGAGATTTGGGTGGATCCTAAAGTGATTCAACTCATGGCCGACCGGGTTGACCAGCGAGAGGACGAGAGAGTTAGCCCCCTGTTGACGGAGCGGGAGCAGCAAGTCCTCCGAGGCATATTCGAAGGCCTCACCAATAAGGAAATCGGCGCCCAACTGGGCGTCACGGATGGCGCCGTTAAAGCGACCCTGCAGCAGTTGTTTCAAAAAACGGGTGTTCGCACACGCAGCCAGCTTGTCCGAATCGCGCTGGAAGGCTCGCTGGGGCCGCACCGGTGAGAGTGAAGAAACTCACAATTCGGGAACGTCGGTTTCCGCCCGCCGCCGATATACTATCGTTCTAGGAGAGTAAAGCCGATGTCTCTACGAATCAATGACACCGCCCCCGATTTCATTGCCGAAACCACCCAGGGCACAATCCACTTTCACGAATGGATCGGCGACGGGTGGGCCGTTCTCTTTTCGCACCCCAAGGATTTTACTCCGGTGTGCACCACCGAACTCGGCTACATGGCGGGGCTGCAGCCCGAATTCGACAAGCGGAACTGCAAGATTATCGGGCTGAGCGTGGACCCGGTGACCAATCATGGCAAGTGGGCGCGGGATATCGAGGAGACTCAGGGACACGCAGTGAAGTATCCGATGATTGGCGACCCGGAACTCAAAATTGCCAAGCTCTATGGCATGTTGCAGGCGGAGAGCGGGAGTGCGTCGGAGGGACGCACCGCGGCGGACAATGCCACCGTGCGCACCGTCTTCATGATCGGTCCGGACAAGAAGATCAAACTGATGCTCATTTACCCGATGAGCACCGGCCGCAATTTCGACGAGGTGCTGCGCGTGCTGGACTCCATGCAGCTCACCGCCAGGCACAAGGTGGCGACGCCCGTGAACTGGAAATCCGGCGACGACGTGATTATTTTGCCGTCGGTGTCGGATGCGGATGCGAAAGAGAAGTATCCGGATGGCTGGAAGGCGCTGAAACCGTATCTGCGGATTGTGCCTCAGCCGAAGTAAGGTGGCGCCGCGGGGGCGGGGCATGTCGCGGACATGCCCCCACGCCACAAAAAAGTGGTCCCAAGTGACCTGATTTCCAGCCTGGCTCACTACCGGCATGCACGGCATTGAGCACTGCGAACAAGAGCGCCGGACGATTCGCCTCTCCACTCCCCGATGGCCGTTTTCTCCAGCCCCCGGATCAATGCTTCCTGGCTCGCCGCTTGCCGCCTCTTGCCCGGAACCGGTCGCTCGTAACGGCTTTTCGCTCGCCCACAACAGCTGCCGCCTCTCGGCGACCTCCATTCCGGGGTCAAAGCTCCCAGCCTGCTACTTCGCTTCCTTCCAAGTAGGCTTCCATGCCCGTTCGGCCCTTCGGCTCCACTACCGCGTCCCGGTTTGCGCCGGTTGCGGCGGTTTCACTGCCTATGGCCCGTTGCACTTCCACCACTCGGTTCGGCATGCCGCGCCTGCGATCTCCACTCCCCTCCGGGACTTTTAGATCCCTCGGGATTAAAGCGTTCAACCGCGTTTGCTGCCTGCCGGTCCACCTGACGAATTCGCCCGATATCCTTTCGCTCCCCGCCGCCCATCCTAATAAAAGTTTGGGCTGCGGATCATCGTTCCAGGTCCGCTACGTTTCCGCCGGCTTGCTGTTCCTCAAACCTCTTGGAACCTTTTCCACTATGCTCCCGATGGGCTTTTCCGTCAACCTTTTTCTTCATTCAAAAAGGCATTTTCCTCAGAATCTATCTTGTTTATTTTCAATTATTTATGGGGATGGCGGTGCGTATCTCTTGTGAATAAAACATTGGCGCGGCGTCTTGATTTGCGATACTGGGTCCGGAAATGCGCAGGCTTGTCATACGGCCCGGAGCCATCGGGGACTTGATTGTCTCCCTGCCGGCGATTGCGTGTCTGGCCACCGAATCGCTCGAAGTCTGGACCTCCGCACGCACCGTTCCCCTGGTGCGGTTTGCCGGCCGGGTGCGCGCCATTGCATCAACGGGCCTCGATCGGTTGGGTGTCACGGAGCCACCCGCCGGGTTGATCGATGCCCTGCGTCAGTTCGATTCCATCGTTTCCTGGTACGGGGCGAATCGTCCGGAATTTCGCGAAACGGTGGCGGCGCTGGGCCTCCCATTCACGTTCCTGACGGCGCTGCCCGCCGAGGGTGCGCTGCTACATGCAACGGATTTTTATCTGGAACAGGTGCGCGGCATCGCCGCATGCGGCGACAGCGACGGCATCCCGCGGATTGAGTGCGCGGTGCAACGCGGGGATTACGCGGTCATCCATCCGTTCTCCGGCAGCGCGCGCAAGAACTGGCCGCTGGAAAGGTTTCGCGCCCTGGCGGAGAAGTTGCAGCGCGTGATGCCGGTGAGCTGGTGCGCCGGGGAGGAGGACCCGCCGCTGGCCGGTGCGGTGCGGATCCACGATCTCTATGAACTGGCCTGTTGGCTGGCGCAAGCGCGGGTGTACATCGGCAACGATTCGGGAATCACGCATCTGGCGGCGGCCGTGGGCACGCCGGTGCTGGCACTGTTCGGGCCGACCAATCCGGAGGTTTGGGCGCCGCGCGGACCGCTCGTGCGGGTGGGGCGATGGCGATAACATAGTGGAAAGGGGTAAACCCAGGGTACGCTGGGTTGTAAGGGGTACAAAAGAGCACTTTTATGGCCGCCCGGCTACATCCGGCTCCCGATCAGCATCGAGAAATTGTCGACTTGCGGCGTCTGTCCGCGAGAGACCTGGAACCCCTGTTAGAGGAGGAGTGTCACGCGTGGCGCAATGAGTTGGAATGGGACTTTGAGAAGTCCGCCGACCTGGTGCGCCGGTTCGTCGGCATGAGCGCCTTAACCGGCAGCGCCCTGGTGGAAGATGGGCGAGTGGCCGGGTACATGTACTACGTGTTGGAAGAGGATAAGGGGCTGATCGGCGATCTGTACGTGCGCCACGAACTGCGCACAGTAGAGCGCGAGAACCTGCTGATCGCGTCCGCCCTGGATGCCATGATAGACTGCCCGTCGGTGACCCGCATCGAATCGCAGCTCATGATGCTGCACCACGACGCGGCTCGCCCGGCACCCCGCGCGGACTACCTGAGCGTCTTCGAGCGCAACTTCATGCGCATCGACCTGAAGCGCGCCGTGCTTGGGAAGGGCAATCCGCGGCGGCCGATGTACGTAGAGAAGTGGAGCGACCATTACCACGATGCGGCGGCGCAGTTGATTGCGACGGCGTACGCGGGACACATCGACAGCCGGATCAACGATCAGTACCGCTCGCCCGGTGGGGCGCGGCGGTTTCTGCACAACATCGTGCAGTATCCCGGCTGCGGAGTGTTCTACCGGCCTGCATCGCTGGTGGCGTTTGAGGGAGTCAGCGGCACCTTGTGCGGCATCTCGCTGGCCAGCCTGGTGACGCCGGAGACGGGCCACGTGACGCAGATCTGCGTCAGCCCCTCGGTGCGCGGCACGGGGATTGGGCATGAACTGCTGCGGCAATCGCTATCCACGTTGCGGGAGATGGGCTGTACGTCGGCGAGCCTCACGGTGACGGCGGCGAATGAGGACGCGGTGGCGTTGTACGAGCGCGTGGGATTCGAGACGATCAGACGATTTTCGGCCTTCGCCTGGGAAGGGTTTTGACGCGCCTGCAGCCGTTCAGGACCGCTCCAGCGACCGTTTGATCGCCTGATCGATCTTCTGTAGCGACTCCCTTCCCAGCCTGCCGAGCGGAATTGGTTGCGGAGGCGATAGCGCCCTACTTCACGCCTTGCATCAGGCGGACGGTGGGCTTGATCAGGATGGCGAGCACCACCGCGGCGGCGATGCTGAAGACGGCGACGGAACCGAACAGCGTCGGCAGGGGCATGGAGCTGTACATAGACGCCGCCTTGCCGGCCAGCCAGTTGCCGATGCTGGTGGAGAGGAACCAGATGCCCATCATGAAGCCGGCGGCGCGCGAGGGCGCGAGTTTGGTCATGGCGCTTAACCCGACCGGGCTTAGGCACAACTCGCCCAGCGTCTGTAGCAAGTAGGTACCCACCAGCCAGTAGGGCGCCACCTTGGAGCCGCTCACTACCATATAAGCGGCCGGGATCAGGATCGCGAAGGCCAATCCGCCCAACAACAGGCCCAGCGAAAATTTGCCCGGGCTGGATGGCTCCCTGCGGCCCATCGCCAGCCACAGCCAGGCGAAGACCGGCGCCAGCACGATGACGAAGATCGGCTGCACGCTCTGGAACCAGCTTGCGGGAAAGGAGTACCCCAGGATGTGGCAATCGGTGCCCCGTTCGGCGAAGAGACTGAGCGAGGAACCGGCCTGCTCGAAGGCCGCCCAGAAGAGGGCGGAAGAGATGAACAGCACCAGGATGGCGGCGCAGCGCTTGCGTTCCACGGGCGACCAGTTGCCGAAAAAAATCAACCAGGAGAAGACCACCACGGAGATGGCGAGCAGGCACCAGCCGAGGCCGTCGGAGATCATGGTGGCGTTCAGTTCGACGACGCCGCTGGTGCCGAGCGCGGCGAGAACCGCGAGCACCGCAACGCCGATGCCGACGCCGCGAATGGCCTTCTTCTTCTCGCGCCGGTCTTCCTCGGCGTTGCCGGTCGAGGCCGGATGCATCCCGGCCGACCCCAGATGCCGGCTGGTGACCAGGTATTGGATGAGTCCTGCGAGCATGCCGAGTCCGGCGAGACCGAAGCCCAATCGCCAACTGATGCGCTCGCCGACGTAGCCGCAGAAGATGGGTGAGATCAATGCGCCGATATTGATACCCATGTAGAAAAGGGAAAAGCCGGAATCGCGGCGCGGATCGCCCGGGGCGTACAACTGGCCGACGATGGTGCTGACATTGCCCTTGAGCAGGCCGGTACCGCAGACCAGCAACACCAGGCCGAGATAAAACGCCATTTCCGCGGGCACGACCAAACAGAACTCGCCGCACGCGATGAAGATGCCGCCGATTAGAACCGCGCGGCGCTGTCCGGTGATGCGGTCCGCAACCCAGCCGCCGCCGAGGCACATGAGGTACACCATCGCGGTGTAGAGTCCGTAGACGGCTCCCGCCTTGGAATCTGTGAACCCGAGGCCGCCCCGGGCCACGCTGGCCGTGAGGTAAAAGATCAGGATGGCGCGCATGCCGTAGTAGCTGAAGCGCTCCCACATCTCCGTGAAGAAGAGGGTGGCCAGGCCCCGGGGGTGGCCGAAAAAGCTCGTGTCCGCGCGGGCGGAATTTAAGGAGGCGGCGTTGTCTGGGAGCGATGCCATAGGTTATCCGGCATGGTCAGTGTATATGGATGCGTGGGGCGGTGGCAAACCGAGGGCGGGTGGCACGTTGCACCAGGGATCTCGCAGGACGTATCATCACGTTACTTAACCGGAGATTCTGGAGCCTACAATTCCACTTGATAGAGGGGGAAAGCCGTGTTGGAGTTTTTACACCAGCTCTTGTCGAAGGAATACATGCCCCACGGCATGTGCTACCTTTGGGATCCCGCGGTGCTTTGGCTGAACGTGATTTCCGACGGCCTGACCGCCGCCGCCTACTACGCGATTCCGTTTCTACTGTTTTACTTCGTCAAGAAACGGCGGGACGTGACGTTCAACGGCATCTTCGTGGCATTCGGCATTTTCATTCTGGCGTGCGGCACCAC
Source organism: Candidatus Solibacter sp. (assembly GCA_025361425.1). Classification (GTDB taxonomy): domain Bacteria; phylum Acidobacteriota; class Terriglobia; order Bryobacterales; family Bryobacteraceae; genus Solibacter. Next base: position 11,043 of record JANYAH010000210.1, read on the forward strand.
CCACCTGATGGCGGCGGTCACAGTCTGGAGCCCCGTCTACCGCCTGGAAGGGGTGATCAAGGCCATCACCGCGGTGGCATCGGTAGTCACCTTCCTGATGCTGGTTCCAATGATGCCGGCGCTAGTCACCCTGGCCAGCCCCGCGCAGTTGGCGCGGGTGAACCAGTCGCTGGCGCGCGAGGTCGCAGTACGGCGGGCGGCCGAAGAGGAGGTACTCAGGATCAATGAGGAACTGGAAGCGCGCGTGGCCAGGCGCACTGCCGAGCGGGGCACGTTGCAGGATCAACTTCTTCAGTCGCAAAAGATGGAGGCGGTGGGCCGTCTGGCGGGCGGTGTAGCGCACGATTTTAACAATCTGCTGACCGTGATTCTGGGCTACAACGAAATGCTGAGAGAACACGTACGCCGGGATGCCGTGGCAATGGAGTATGCCGATGAAGTGCGGCACGCGGCGGAACGGGCCTCGGCGCTGACCTACCAACTGCTGGCATTTAGCCGCCGCCAGGTGGCCGTGCCGCGCGTGGTGGATCTCAATGAGATTGTGCAGGGCATCGACAAGATGCTGCGGCGCATCATTGGCGAAGACATCCAGTTGGAAGCTTGTCTTTCGCCGGGCATCCCCGCGGTGAAGGTGGACCCGTCGCACATCGACCAGGTGATCATGAACCTGGCGGTGAATTCGCGTGACGCCATGCCGGAGGGCGGCAAGCTGACGATCGAGACGGCGGCAGTGGAACTGACCGGGGAATACGCGGACCGCCACATCGGCGTGGAGGCCGGGCAATACGTGATGCTCGCCGTGAGCGACACGGGATGCGGTATGGACGCGGCCACCAGGGCGCGGCTATTCGAACCGTTTTTCACGACCAAGGAAAAGGGCAAAGGCACAGGGCTGGGGCTCTCCATCGTTTACGGTATCGTCAAGCAGAACGGGGGCGACATTTTGGTCTACAGTGAGCCTGGCCGGGGCACGGCGTTCAAAATCTATCTACCCGCGGTCATGGCGCCGGCCGAGGCCGTGGTGCGCGACGGCGAGGGCGACACCGCGACGCCCGCCACCGAGACCATCCTTCTGGTGGAGGACGACCCACAGGTGCGCAGTCTGACGCGGACCATGCTGGCGCGTCTGGGATATCGCGTGCTGGAAGCCGACTCCGCCGACCAGGCGCTGACCATTGCTTCCGGGCACGAAGGGCCCCTGGACCTGCTCCTGACCGACGTGGTGATGCCGCGCATGAGCGGCACAGATCTGGCCCGCCACCTGCAAACCCTCCGCCCCGCCGCGCGGGTGCTGTACATGTCCGGCTACACGGATAACGGCGTGATCGACCAGGGGATGCTGACGGCGGATACGCCGTTCATCCAGAAGCCATTCACTTCCGCCGGGCTGGGCCGGAAAGTGCGCGAGATCTTGCGCGCCTAACGTGCGCGGCCCCGGTCGCAGCCACGGCCGTAAGCGAGTGGTTAGCCCCTAGCGCAGGTCGAACCAATAGGGCATCATGCGCAGATAGCCGCCGCGCAGCCATGCGCGGAACGGCATGCGTCCCAGCACCTGGGCCACTTTGGCCTCCAGCATGTCTTCCTGCGACTTCTTCAGGACCAGATCCAGCAGGCTGCGGCGGCCCGGATAGATCATTAGGCTGACACGCTCGCCGGCCGGGATTTTGGCCTTCTGCTTGACCATTTCGATGGCTTTGTCGAGCCCGCCGATTTCGTCGACCAGTCCGCGCGACTTGGCCTGTGAGCCCAGCCAGACGCGGCCTTGCGCGAGAGGCTCGATCTCGTCGAATTTGCGGTGGCGCGCATCGGCGACTTTGCTTACGAAATCCTGGTAGCTTTCGTCGATCCCCTCTTTCAGCTTGCTGCGTTCCGCCGGCGAGAGCGGCGTGTAATCGGAATCGATCCCCGCGTTTTTACCGCGCTGGATGGCTTCCTTGGTGATACCCAATTTGTCATACAGTCCGCGGAAGTTGGGTTTGCCGAACACGACCCCGATCGAACCCGTGAGGGTTGCCGGGTAGGCGACAATCGGGTCGCCCGTCATCGCCATGTAGTAGCCGCCCGACGCGGCGGCGTTAGACATGGAGATGACGACGGGCTTCTTCTTGCTGAGGAGGTTCATCTGGCGCCAGAGTTCGTCCGAGGCGGTGACTTCGCCACCGGGGGAATCGATGCGCACCACCACGCCCTTCACCAGCGAATCGTTCTCTACGCGGCGGAGCAGCTTGCTGAAGCCGTACGAGGTCAGGCTGTTTTCGCCCGCGCCATCGTCGCCCGGATTGCCGCGCAGGATGTCGCCTTCGCCCACCACTACCGCGATGCGGCTCTTGCCTTGTAGGCCCAGAGATTCGGAAGTGACTCTGGAGTACTTGTCCATGGAGACCCGCGAAGGCTCGGCTTTCAGCCGCTCCTTCAGTTCGCCCCACATCTGATCTTCGAAGCGCAACGCGTCAACCAACCCTGCCTTGAGCGCCTGCGGGGCCGTAAACGGACCCTGGTCGATGATGGCGCGGACTTCGTCCGGCGATTTCCGGCGTCCCGCGGCGATGCCCGCCACCAGGTTGGCGTACAACTCATCCACCACGCTGGTCATCACTTCGCGCGTCTCCGGGCTCATATCGGAGCGGGTGAACATATCGCCGAAGTCCTTGTACTTGCCGGCGTGTTCAATCTCCATGCTGACGCCAATTTTGTCCAGGGTCTTCTTGAAATACATCATTTCGGCACGCAGGCCTTTGATCATGACGGGTTCCGACGGACCCAGATAGATGCGGTCGGCCGCCGAGGCCACGTAATACTCGCGGGTGCCCGGTTGGCGCAGGTAGGCGATCACGGGCTTGCCGGATTTCTTGAACTTGTCGATATCGAGCCGCAACTCTTCAAGCTTGGCCCAGCCCGTTGAGAGCCCTTCCGGCTGCAGCACGACCGCCTTGATGCGCCCATCGGCCGCGGCCTTTTCCAGCGCCGACCAGACCCCGATGACGGTAAGCGGTGTGTGGTCGTCGCCCACAAACGACGGCAGCTCCATCGGCGGCTTCTCCGGCAGTTCACCGCTGAGGCGCAGCACCAGCACGGAATTGGCGGCGATGGACGGCGCGCTTTCGCGAAACCGGAGAGCTACCACGAACAAGAGGATCACCGAGAGAAACACTAACGCCACTCCGGTCGCGAGGCCGATCAGGAACTTTACCATAAGACCAGCATAGCCTCCCGGCCCGCTTTTCGGGCAGCTCGGCAAGTTGCGCGCCGGTTGTCTAGCGGCGCAACTGGCGCGCTGTATTAGAGTGTTAGACTGGTGACGGAAATGGCAACGCAGGCGCATTGGGAACACGTTTATGGCACGAAAGCATCCACCGAGGTGAGTTGGTTTCGTCCCCATCTTGAAACTTCGCTATCCCTAATCGAACGCGTCGCGGGTGATGTTTCGGCCTCCATTATCGACGTGGGCGGTGGTGAATCCACATTAGTCGATGATTTGATTGCCCGTGGATACTGCAACGTCACGGTAATGGATATCGCCCAGACTGCCATCGAACACACCAAGAAGCGCCTGGGTTTAGCTTCGGAGTTGGCCAATTGGCTTGTTGCCGACATTACCCAAGCCGACTTGCCTGCGCGTTCCTACGACGTGTGGCATGACCGCGCTGTGTTTCACTTTCTGACCGAGCCGGCCCAGCGTCTCGCCTACGTTCGTCAGGTTTCTTCCGCGGTCAAGCCCGGCGGCCATGTGATTATCTGCACCTTCGGACCGGCAGGGCCGACCAAGTGCAGTGGTCTCGACGTGATGCGGTATGACGAAAACTCGCTCCACGCGGAGTTTGGCGCTCACTTCCGTCTAATGGAAAGCTCAAAGGAACTGCACCACACACCATTCGGAACCACGCAACAATTTCTCTACTGCTATTGCATCGTGGAATGAAGTTTGTCTCCAACCGGGCGAGGCGGTGCAAAAGATGCAAGCCATGACTCACAATTCGAATCTTCCCATCTTGGACCATGCGCTCGCGCAACCCTCCGCCTTCACCGCCAAGAAGTTGATCGACGATGTGCGCCGGATCCGGCGGGTCCCGAACGGAAGCGTTCCCCCGGTCTGCATCCTCGAGTTCGATGGAGATTTGACGGACTGGCTGGTGCAGGAGGGCATGGCCAAGCCTTTCCGTCCGTGGGCGTGCTTTCATACCTTGATGTTCGCCATGGATCTGGAAGGCGTTACGTGCGGAATCGTGGCGCGAACCATCGGCGGACCTTACGCGGTGCTGATTGCCGAGCAACTCCTGGCTGCGGGGGCGAAAGTCATCGTCGGGCTGACGTCCGCCGGCCGCGTGTCTCCCGATCTGCCGCTGCCCTGCCTCGTGGTGGCAACCAGCGCGATTCGTGACGAAGGAACCTCCTACCACTACCTGCCACCAGCCAGTGAGGTCGCGTGCAATTCGCCGGTAACCCCTCTTCTCGAGCGGGAGTTGGTCGCCACCGGATGGGCCGTCCGCTCGGGTAAGGTGTGGACGACGGATGCCCCTTACCGCGAGACCAAAGTGCAACTCGAAAAATGGGCCCGCGAGGGCGTACTCGCGGTCGAGATGCAGGCGGCGTCGCTTTTTGCCTTTGGCATCGCCAGGCAAGCTTGCGTAGCCTCGGTTGCGATGGTCAGCAATGCCGTCGATCATCCCGGGGAGCAGTTCGATACCGGCTCCCAGGAGGATGGGCTTCGAATTCTAAAAGGGATCGCTCGAGCAGCCCGCGCCGCCCTCGCAACTGCGTGATCTCTTCGAGCTAGCCCAGCGCTGGCTCCCCACCAAGCGCCCGCGGAACTGAACCGCCGGGAGCCAACCGATTCCAGGACCGCACGCCCGGCATACCAGCCGGCAGTGGGCTGGCCCTGGTCGGCTACAATTGAAGGCAATCGCCCCATGACTCGAAGAGATCTCCTAGGCACCCTCATCGCAACCTCACTGCCCGCCAGCGGGCAGATGGTTTCGCGGGGAGTCACAGCGAAAGCCCGCGGGAAAGCTTCAGGGCTGCCCTTCCATGCATCGCTGTCGGACGTTGCCTCAGCCGCCGGTCTCACCGCCCCGGTGATCTACGGCGGGGCGAATTCGAATGCCTATATTCTGGAGGCCATTGGTTGCGGCGCCGCGTTCCTCGATTACGACAACGACGGTTGGCTCGACATTCTGCTGCTCACGGGCACCCGATGGGAAGGGACTCCGGCGGGCGCCACCAATCGCCTCTACAAGAACAATCGCAACGGCACCTTCACGGACGTGACTGAGAAAGCCGGCCTCACACGCTCGGGCTGGTTCTGTGGTGTCACCGTGGGAGACTACAACAACGACGGGTTCGAGGATATCTTCATCACCGGATGGCCGCAGAACATTTTGTATCGGAACAATGGCGACGGCACTTTCACCGACGTCACCAAGCCGGCAGGCTTATTGCATGAAGGCAATCGCTGGGGAACCGGCTGCACCTTCGTGGACTTCGACCGCGACGGCAACCTGGATCTGTTTATCTCCAACTATGTGAAGTTTGACCCCAAAGTCATCCCGGTCACCGGCAAAAGCAGCATCTGCAATTTCAAGGGCGTGCCCGTCAACTGCGGCCCGCGCGGCCTGCCCCCCGAAACTCCCATGCTGTTCCGGAACAATGGCAACGGCACTTTCACCGACATCAGCCTTCCCTCGGGGATCGCTAAAGCTGCCGGCTCTTATGGACTCACCACCGTAGCGGCCGATTTCGACGGGGATGGCTGGCCTGAAATCTACGTCGCCTGCGATTCCACACCCAGCCTGTTATTCAAGTACAACAAGGACGGAACGTTCACCGAGAATGGTCTCGAGATGGGCGTGGCCCTCAACGAGGACGGACAGGAACAGGCAGGCATGGGACTGGGCATTGGAGACTTTAATTCCAACGGTACCCTGGGCATTCTCAAAACCCATTTCATCGAAGACACCGCGGCCCTGTATACCTATCGCGGCAAGAGAGGCTTCGAAGATGTCACCATTCGTTCCGGCCTGGGCGTCGAGACCCGTTACGTAAGCTGGGGAGCCGCCATCCTAGATCTGGACAATGACGGTTATCCCGACCTCTTCTGGGTGACTGGCAGCGTCTACCCGGAGGTGGAGAGGAAATTCCCCGAATATCCGCATAAAACTCCGCGCGTGCTGTTTCGCAATCTCGGCAACAGCAGGTTCGAAGAGCTTCTGGAGCAGGGCGGGCCCGGGGTAAGCGCCGCGCACTGCAGCCGCGGCTGCGCCTTCGGGGACTTCGACAACGATGGGGACCTGGACATCCTGATCGTCAACCTCAACGAACCTCCTTCGCTCCTGCGGAATGACGTCAAGGGGAATAACCATTGGCTCAAACTGAAGCTGAAGGGTACAAAATCCAACCGAAGCGCTATTGGCGCCCGAGCGCTGGTCCGTTCCGGAGGCCGCCAACAACTCCAGGAGGTAATCGCTCAAGCCGGCTTCCTGTCTGTGAATGACAGGCGGCTGCACTTTGGGCTCGGGGCTGAATCCACCGCCGATGTAGAGGTGCGTTGGCCGAGCGGCATCCTTCAGAGTTTCAAAGGGGTCGCTTCCAATCGCCTGGTCACCATCGACGAGACGCAGGGAATCGTGGATTCACAGCCATTGAAGCCCTGACGGTGCCGCCGGCTATTTTTGCTGCCCCCGCCTCTCCCTGCCCAACCCCGCGGCGATTTGGCCAGGATCGCCATATTCAGGTAGAATCATGACGATATGAAGTCCGCTGTGTGCCTGTGCCTCTGCGCCTTCTTTCTCGGTGCCGCGGAGCCAGCCAAGGAAGTCTTCGACGGGGCCGCCCGGGCCCTCGCGGCCGGGGACTATGAGACTGCGGAGCGGGGGTTCCAATCCGTTCTCCGCGGGCAGCCACGCCACATCGCCGCGCTCAGCAATCTCGGGGTGATCTACTCCCGCACGAACCGCGCCGATAAGGCGATCGCCGTCTATCGCCGGGCGCTGCTGGTAAGCCCGAATGATAAGGCGCTTCTGCTCAACCTCGGGCTTGTCTACCTCAGGCAGGAGGCGCACTCGCGGGCGCTCCCGTTCTTTGCACGTGTCGTTGCGATTGACCCTCAGCACCTGCAGGCCCGGCAGTTGCTCGCAGTTTGCCGAGCCTACGTCGGCCAACTGGCGCCGGCGATCCGCGATCTCGAGGCCCTTCACGTCGCCGCTCCGCGCGACGAAGGTATTCTTTTTCTGCTGGGATTTGCCTATCTGAAGAACCGCGACTCCGAGAAGGCGAAGGCGATTTTCCAACTGATGTTTGAGGCAGCCGGTGCGGTGCGCGCGCAGTTCCTGCTCGGGAAAGCCTACTATGAGGCCACTCTTTTTCCCCAGGCCGAAGAGAGCTTCTTTGAAGTGCTCCGGCTCGACCCCAGGTTTCCGGGAGTGCACCTCGAATTGGGAAAGGTCTACATCAGCCTCCGCCGGAACGACGAGGCCGTCCGGGAACTGGAACTGGTGCTGAAAGAAAACTCGGGCGACGCGGATGCGAGCTATTTCCTGGGCGGTCTGTTGGTCCAGGGAGGCAGCTTCACGGAAGCGATTCCCTACCTTGAGCGGGCGAGAAAGGTGAAGCCTGACTCCTGGGCGGCCTACTTCTATTTGGGGAAGGCCAAACTCCGCCTGGAGCAACCGGCGGAGGCCGTCGTGCTGCTGCAGAGAGCCGTGGCGTTGAACCCAGACGAGGCGTCTGCCTACTACCAGCTTGGGCGGGCGCTCCAGGCTTGCGGACGAGAAGTGGAAGCCCGCCAGGCGCTTCGCCGGGTCCGCGATTTGAGAGCTGCCGCGCTTGATGCCACCACGCTCGATGATGGCAAGGTAGCCGGCGCCCGCTGAGGAGC
>JANYAH010000252.1 GCA_025361425.1 Candidatus Solibacter sp.
CTTCACAGCTCGCTGCGCTTCAATTTGGTATGGTTTCTTCATAGCGACTCTCCTTTTTCTCGGCAAAAGAAATTGCTCTCAGCCTATCAAAGGCTACGAGCGGGGGAGTCGCTACTTTCTACGATCTACCGGGCATTCTCATCGAGACATAAGATTGAAAGCTCTTAAGCTCTCTTACCATAGTAAGCCAGACTCACATCCGCCACCTTTTACGCCGTCCCAATGTTCGCCACATTTTGATCCATGACCGGAGTACAATAGCTCCACTTATGCCAGACAACGCGAACATCATCCTCAAGGTTTACGACGGCAAACGTCAATTGTTGGATAAAGCAGTCCGCTGGAGCGTTCAGGCCATCGACGGGCGCGGACTCAATGAGCGCAAGACGCTCATCTTCCCCGATTTCCGCGGCGGAAGCCAATTGCTCAACGTGCCGTTCTTCGATAACTTCGACGATAACTACACAATCATCGTCACGGCCGATGGGTATGAAACTGGTGCGTGGCGGCCCGTAACCGTCTCTGGTCGCGGCCCGGTAACCATGGATATCCTGCTGCTGCCCAAGAACGGCGCGCCGCATTTCAGCCAGGCCACTTGGGACAAGTTGAACCAGTTGCGCCCCAATGTCGCCAGAATGATCCGCGCCTGCTGCCCACACCCGTTGGCCGCCGCCGCGATGTACACCAGCGGCTACGAGGGTCGTCCCGCGTCCATCGCCTGCTTCCTCAACCTGGTCACCGCCATGGCCGACATGCAACTGCCTTCCGGGAAGAATCCGCTGGATTACTACTGGAACGCGAGTTGGCCCCAGGGAGACCCCAACACCGCGGACTGGCTCCAGCAGCTCGACGGCGTCATGAAGCAGGACCGCCTCTTCTGCTATGTGGACCAGGCCCTCCTCGCCGACGTCCAGGCCGCCGCAAAATTGGGCGCATTCTCCAAGGAGCCAAACCCCGAGAAGTGGGGGCACACCGGCGCGACCGAGAGCTACAAACAGACCCAGTTCGACGTGGCCAACGTGCAGCTCACCTTTCATGGCCGCGATACCGCCGCCTTCCTGGATGAAAACCACAACCCCGTGCAGTGCGTGAAGATCGAGCCCGACATCGACTATTACAAGGACTTGCTGGCTCACGGTCTGCTAGAGGTCGTCCCCAACTCGATCAGCCACGGCCTGACCGATCCGAAGATGGTCTATACTCTCCGCTGGATGGCCGCCAAACGCGAGCCGCACCTCCCCGAATTCAATCCTCTCTACACCGTGGAGGCGTAAGCCGTGGCACTAAGTTGCTGGTGACGCCTTTGGCGCTTCAAACTACTTCGCCACTCTCACCTGGTTGCCGCGCACGATGACTCGCTGGAACGAATGGTAGGTCTGGCCATCGGACGTCTTTTCCGCGGAGAACAGGGTCAGGTGGACCACGTCGCCCAGGGCAGGCTTGCCGGTGGTCCGGTCGGTGACGTCATAGGTTTGGGCGCGATTGTGCAGGTCGGTGGGGTTGAAGTAATAATCGAACTGGCCGCGGGTGACGGAGAGATCGCCCTGGTCAAGCACGGCGCCGGGCATGACCACCGTGTAGTGTACCGTGTCGGCGGTGCTTAAACCTACGATGTGTGTGCCGGCCACGGGGTCGAACGTGGTTCCGTCCGGTGTGGTTACCTGGAGACCTTTGGCATTCGCTGGAGGCTGCGCCTCAATCACATAGAGTTCGCCGCCTTGCGGAGGCAACCCGGGCATCACGGCTGGGTGACCGTTCCATTCCGCATCGATCGAATACTGGTAGATTCCCGGCGTGTCCAGCACCCATTTGTCCTTCCCTACGAAGGAACCGTAGGCGTCGGAGACGCCGCTGGTCTGGACCGCGCGGCCATCGGGGAATTTCAGCTTGAACGTGATGTTCACCGGGACGATGGGGTCAATCTGCATCGCGGCGCCGAAAGTGGATCCCACGGGATAAGTCATGCCGGGACGCGGTCCCACCAGGAAAACCCGGCCAATCTGGCCGGTGGACGAAACCAGATCCTCCGCTCCCGGTGCGATAATCCGATTGTTTTTCTCTCCGCGGGGCAAGAGAAACGAGCTGGAAATGTAGCCGGCATACGCGGGCGCGGCGCCTGCCTGGCGAAGAACCACGCCGCCCAGCAGACGATAGATGTCGCCCGGCATGTCGCCGTTGACAGACGCATTGATCTGTCCGCCGAAAGAGTTGGGGCTGACCGACCAATATGGCGCTCGCACCAAGTTCTCGCCCACGATGAAGCGCGCGACGAATCCGGGCCGCGCGGCGGCGCCGTAGTAGTAAGCCCAGTCGGTAATGAACTCGGGGAACATGTGGGCCGAGTAGCCATTCGAAGTCTTCAATTGCAGGTTGGTGGCGCCGATGCTATTCAACTGGGAATCATTGCGCTGCGGATTGACCTTGGTTTCGTAAGTCATGGTGGGGATGATCTTGTCCGCGCCCTGGCCCTCGCTCGCAATCAACAGGACGTCACTCGGGTTGTAAGGAAAGTTGATGTGTATCAGGTGCTCGGCGCCGGTGGTGGTGTCGATATAACCCTCATCCCGCGTCTCGCCCCGTTCCACATACTTGCCGGCGGCGTACAGCTTCTTACCGCGCGCCACAATGGGGCCATTGGGGTCATAGACTACGCCCGCGTGTCGCATGGTGGAGACCCATAGGTTGCCGCCCGCATCGGTGTAAGTGGCCAGGACCTTGGCGCAGTATTCTCCTTGCGCGGACAGCGGAAATGACTTATTGCCCTGGATGGCGCCGAATACTCCGGCTAAACTGGCCTTCCCACCCCATGTCATGGTCTGCGTCTTGGCCGGGTCGGAGTCGGGGTAAAGCGTAGCCGTGACTGTCACATCGGCCGGAACGGCGGGAGAGAAGCCGATGTCCCGCCCGTAAGTGGAACCTACCGGATAGGGCATGCCCTGAAACGTTGCGGTGGCCAGCGTCATGCGGTTAGCAATCCAGAAGCGATACGTTCCGCCACCTTCATACATATTTCCCCAGATATCGCGGATCCAGCCGGTGGCTTTCACGGTGTATTGGCCGTATGCCGGCGGTGTCCAGGCTGTGAGCGCGCTCCTCCCCGTGCTTGCCGTGTATCCGGACTGGCGAATGAAGGGGAACTTGCCGAGCGGCAGGGTGACGCCATCCGGGCGGGTGACCTCCACCGAGATTTCCCCCGACGTGTAGTCCCAGGGGATATTCCAGCAGGCGTCGATGGTGTCGGCCTGAAACTGCGGCTCGAGCGAGTAGCTGTACGGCTTGCCGTTGCCATCGAAGCGCGCTAGGACGACATCGTCCTGCATCAGGCTGCGCGCTGAAATCGCGAAGTACGGTTTGTCTTCATCGGCCACCACCCCGCGGTAACCGTTCGAGTTGTAGCTGGCCAGCAGCACCCAGGGAAATCGCGGCTGAATAGATGCGCCGTCGATAGTCGCACCTTTCAATGTGACGCCATCGGCTGGAATGAGGGGCGAGTAGACGTAGGAGACGGGCGCCACACCGCGGAAAAAGGCCTGGGCGGCGAAGCCGTCGCCGTTCAGCGTGTAATTGGCGCCGCCTTTGGCCACGCCGTAGTCCAGACGCAGCCGGTAGATGCCCGGCGGCAGGTCGGTCGGCAATTGCCCCGAGGCGTGGAAGATCACCCTCCGGCTGCCGGGCAACAGGCCGAGCACCAAGACCGGAACCTTAACGAACAGGTCGAGCGGCGTCCGGTACGGCCCCCCGAAGCGGTTGGTCACCGCGCCCTGTGGGCCGCCTTCAATCGGAAGCCCAGCGGGCGTCAGCAGGGTCGACATGAATTGGTCGCTGGGCAACCGGAGATGGCCGCCGGAATCGAACGTGCGCTCCGCCGTCGCCAGCAGGATGAAGCTGTCGGGCTTGATGCCGGCGCCCGCGAGGTTTTGCAGATGTTCGGCAGAGATGTTCAGGCTGGCATCCACCGTGACCGTGTCGCCGGGCTTCCACGCCGAGGAAGAGACGCGCACGCTGCCAGACCAGACGCCGTAGTTGGTGGCGCCGCCAACGGTGAACTTCAAAGGAGTCTGCGCGGCCAGCGCGGGTAGTAGAAAGCACAGGGCAAGCAGGATGCGGAATCCGAGGCGCCGTCGAAGCATACAGCATATCCTCCACTCTTGATAATATTAACATCTGTTACTCTTCTTAAGAAGGTGTCCGATGCGTTTGCGAGCTCCTGCCCTACTAACTTTGGCGATTACCAGCTCCGCCATAGGCCAGACTTACACCATGAAGACGTTTGCGGGCGGAGCGCTGCCCGAAAACGTCGCCGCCACATCCGCCAGCTTGGGTGGTATCTACGGAATCGCGGTCGACCGGATGGGTAACGTATTTCTCTCCCTGGGCGACTACGATCTGGTGCTGCAACTCGATGCCGCCACCGGGACTCTGCTTCGCGTGGCGGGGAATGGGACCAGGGGCTTCAGCGGCGATGATGGCGCCGCCGGCAGCGCCCAACTGTCTGGCCCCAGGGGCTTAGCGTTCGATGAGGCAGGTAACCTCTACCTGGCGGATACTAACAATTTCCGGATTCGCCTGGTGGCCAACGGTGTCATCGGCACGCATGCGGGCAGCGGCGCCCAAGGCTACGGCGGCGACGGCGATGCCGCCGCCCGGGCATCGTTCGATGGACTCGCCGCCGTCGCCATTGACCGCGCCGGCAACGTGTACGTCGCGGACTTTTTCAATCAGATGGTCCGCAAGATTTCCGGCGGCACCATAACCACGGTTGCGGGAAACGGGACCTTCGGCTACAACGGCGACAACATCCTCGCCACGGATGCCCAGTTGGCCGGGCCTTCCGGTATCGCACTGGACGCGGCCGGTAACCTGTATATCGCCGATGGTTACAACAACCGGATTCGCAAGGTCTCTGGCGGCATCATCACGACCGTGGCGGGCAATGGCACCGCGGGCTTCACCGGCGACAAGGGACCGGCCACCAGTGCGACGCTCCGCCAGCCCGCGGATGTGGCTGTCAACGCGGTCGGTAACCTCTATATTGCCGATTACGGCAACAATCGCATCCGCATGGTAGTCAATGGGACGATCGCCACAAGTGCCGGCAATGGCACGGCGGCATTCAGCGGTGACGGCGTAGCCGCGCTCACCGCCGGTCTGGCGGCGCCCGGGCGCCTGGCGTTCGATGCAGCCGATAACCTCTACCTGGTGGATGGCCCCCGCGTCCGCAAGATTTCGGGCGGTGTCATCGCGACCATAGCCGGCGGCGGCGCTCCGCTAGGCGAGAACGGGCCGGCTTCTAGCGCGCAGCTCCTTTCGCCGCGGGGCCTGGCCGTGGATGGCGCCGGCGCTGTTTACCTCAGCGACGCGGGAACGGGACGCGTTCTCCAAGTCTCTGGCGGCGAGATTCGGAAGCTGGCGGGCACGGGCACGCAGGGCCTGAGCGGCGATAACGGCCCGGCGCTGGATGCCCAGTTGGCGACGCCTTCGGGAATCGCGGTGGATTCCGCAGGCGACGTTTACGTGGCCGATGGCGCGAACCTGCGCGTGCGCAGAATCTCCGGCGGAGTGATTACCCCGTTCGCCGGCGGCGGTTCCACTTTGGGAGATAACGGCCCGCCCGCGAAGGCCCAGTTGTCCGCTCCGGAGGGGCTGGCCGCGGATGGCGCGGGCAACCTGTATATCGCCGATCTCAATCGCGTGCGCGTGGTAGTGCGGAACGGCGTCATCAGTACCGCCGCGGGCAATGGAGGTGTCGGCTATCAGGGGGATGGCGGCGTGGCCACCGCGGCGCGGATATCGAGCGCATCCGGCGTGGCCGTGGCTTCGGGCAATCTCTACATCGCGGATTCGGGGAACAATCGCGTGCGCATGGTGGCCAATGGTGTGATCGCTACCGTGGCGGGAAACGGGAACTACGGTTCCAGCGGTTCCAACGGTACCGCCACCAGCGCCATGCTCTCCAATCCCACCGGTATTGCGGTGGACCCATCGGGAGATTTCTACATCACGGACAACTACCGCGTGCTCAAGGTTTCCAAGGGGAAGATCACGACCATCGCCGGATTTGCGGGGCCGCAGGGCGTGGCAGTGGATAGCACCGGCAACGTTTATGTAGCCGACCCGGCGGCCCACCGCGTGCGTGTGCTCACTCCCGCCGGAACCGCCTGCGCCATCACGCCCGTGCCAACCGCGCTACAGATGTCCAGTACGGGCGGCATTCTCACGGTAAGTATCGGCGCGGGCGCATCCTGCCCCTGGGCCATCGAAACTCTGCCGAACTGGATCACCGTCTCCGCCGACCCCTTCGGGACAGGACCGGCTATCGCAACGCTGGCGATAGCGGCGAACCCGGACATGCCGCGGTCGGCCACAATCCTGGTCGGCGGTCAAAACGTGACGGTCGCGCAGGCAGGCTCCGCCACCATCGTGGGGCAAGTGACGCTCCGAACGGCGGCCGGAGCCCCTGTTGGCAACGTGGCGATTGCGCTATCCGGGTCGGTCTCGCTGCAAGTGACCAGCGATGCGGGCGGAAACTACGCGATTGCGAATCTCAACTCCACAGGTACTTACACGGTGACCCCCAAGCTGGAGGGATACAGCTTCGTACCCGCCAGCCAGACGTTCACCAACACCGCTACCAACCCGACCGCGAATTTCACGGCGTGGCCGCTGCCGCTTGTCGGCGGCCTGGCGCCGGCGTTCGCCAGTGTCTTGCAGCCTGCGCCTGCCGGCTTGACGCCGGGCGAGATCGTCACGCTCTATGGGACGAACCTGTGCGCGGACCCGGCCAGCGCGGCTCCCACGCTGCCGGACCGGATCAGCGCGTGCATCGTGCAGGTGGATGGTGTCAATATCCGTCTGTATTACGGCTCGGCATCGCAGATCAACGCGGTCTTGCCGCAGAGCCTTGCGTTGGGAGCGCATCAAATGACGGTGCAGCGCTATGCCGATACCAGCTACAAGCAATTGGCGGCGCAGAGCCAGGCTTTCCCGTTCACTGTGGAGCGCGTGGGACTGGCCTTCGTGGAGCGCAAAGATGGCGCTGCGACCATCGTATTGGCGCAGTATACGGACGGCGGTCTGGCGGGGAGTTCGCGGCCCTTGCGCCCCGGCGACGCAATCGCTCTGTATCTGACGGGGATCGGCCGTAAGGCACAGACTTTTGCGGAGGGTGCGGCTCCTAAAACTACCTCCGCGGCCGTGGAGGCTCTTCAAATCGTGGTGCAGGGACAAGCCGCGAAGGTGCTGTATGCCGGGCTGCAACCGCAGTATCCGGGGCTGGACCAGATCACGGTTCAGCTTCCCGCTTACACGCTTCCGGCGGGAAAGAAAACGGCCACCATTCGGATCACGGCTCTCTCCACGGGCCAGACGCTGAGCTACGAGATCGCTTCGAATTAGGACGCGCGAGCCCGCCCTACGGCCTGACCACGCTCCAGCCTCCCGCGTGCAGCCTGCCCGTCGCGCCAACCGGCGAACCCGCCGCCCAGAACAGCGACACCATGCCCCAAGGCTCGCCGAACCGCGCTTTACTTTTTGCCACCACGCTCATCATCAATTGTTGTAGAGCGGCGCAGTTTCTCTGGAACTCCGGGTCGTTCTTCAACCCCACCGGGCCTCGGCCGTTCAGGAACCGCCGCATCCCGAGCAGCGCCGCCCCCGCCTTCGTCATGCTCTCGGCCCACCACACAATGTCGTAGAGATCGCCCGTGACATCCGCCAGCACCAGGTCGAACCGGGGATTCATCCGGTCGAGCGGAATCAGGTGACGCAACTCCGGGCTGGGTCCCAGTTTTACGGCCAGTTCCCACGTCGCCTGATTATCCAGGAAGCGGCACCGCGCCCCTTCCGTCTCGTCCGCCTCCGGACGTAGCAGGGCGCGCAACGCATGCCGCCCGAATTCGCGGTAATAGGTTTCATCGTGCAGCTTGCCGCCCGCGAAGAACAGGTTCTCGCAGGCCGCGTCGTCCAACTCCGTGCGCAGCAGGCAGGTGGACGTCTTGTCGCCCGTGTACCCCGCAAGCGCCGCCGCCACATCGCCTTTGGCCATCAGGTTGAGCGCCGCAAACCAGTTGAGATAACCCCCCACCGTCGCGGCGTTGCTGTCGCGATTGACCACGAAATGCAGATTGGCGCAGCCCAGCTCCGGCATCGCCACCGCCCCGCTGGCGCGGTAAGTTGTGGTCACCAGTACAGATTCGAAAATCGCTTTGCGCAGTGCTTCCTGGCGGTTCATCGGGTTCGTGATGGCGCTGATGCGTTCGCCCGTCGCCGTTTCTTTAATAGTCACCGTTCCGCTCGCCGCGTCGCTCAATATCTCGCACTTGCCGATCAGCTTCGACACGGAAATCAGGTTGACGATTCCCAGCAGATTGACTTTCAGTGTGACGCCGCTGCTGCGCATGCGCGTCAGCACGTTGCTGCGCAGAGTAACACCGGCGGGAGCTTCCGCTTCGGTCAGTGCCGTGAGATCCCCGTGCAACGCGGCGTTCACGGCGCCGGTGGACGCGGCGTTGAGCGCGCCCGGTTGAATTTCGTACGCAAAGATGGCCTCATCCTCCGCCGCGGCGGAAAGCGCCAGGTCAAGCGCTGCCTGCAAGCTGTGATTCACGCCTTCCTGCAGCGCGGCGTTGAACGTCTTTGCCTCCGCCTCGGTCAGGCCTTCCAGTAGCTTCGGATCCGCGCCGCTCTTGCCGATCGCGCCCAGCAGGGCGGCCAGCAGGTCCGTCTTGCCGAACTTCACGCTGGCGCTGGCCGAAGCCGTGAAATCGGTGCGCAGGGTGGCGCCCTTCTGCTTCTGAAAGCGCAACTCGACCGCGCCGCCGGCCAGCCCGCCAGCCCGAATCTGGTACGCGCCCGATATCGTGACCGACGCGGATACGCCGGCCATCACGCCATCCTTGACCTCGATGCTCCCGGCGTTCAACGGCAGCTTCACCGACGCCAGTGGATTCACCAGGCTGGCAATATCGAAGCCGCCCGTCAGCTTCAGGCTGCCCTGCCCCGACACCGTGCAAACGTCGCCCGCATGCAGCAGCTTGAGGTCTTCGACGCTCGCCGCGATCGCGAATCCCGACAGCATCTGGCCCACCGCTCCGCCCAACGAAGGCTCCACCGCGGCGCCCGTGAACGCCTTGACGAACCCGATGGTCACACCGCTTTTGGCGTCCAGCCCAAACGTCAGATCGCCGGCCGCTCCGCTGACGCCAAACCCAAGACTCCCGGTCACCTCCAGCCCCGCGTGCCCCGCGTCCGCGCGCAGCACCGCCTGCACCTTCGGAATGAGCGTGATTTCCGGTGTGGCCTTCCCCAGTTGGAACTCGTTGCCGAGCGTCGCCTGAAACTGAATCGGCAGTGGCGCTGCCTCGGACAGCGCCTTGCCCTGCAGCGCCACGAAATCCGGCGCCACCATCAGGTGCAGCAGTTGCGAGCGCGCATAGTTCAGCAGCGACGAAGGCTGGGAGAGATCGATCTTTACGGTTTCGACGGGCTTCCCCAAATCGTCGGTGAAGGAAATCTCCGGCATGGTCGTTTACCTTTCCGCGGAGCGTCCCAGCACGCGGCCCGAACGCTCCGCCGTCCCTTTGTCCCTGTACCCACGCTAAAGGCGATCCGCTTACCAGGCGATCTTCGCCGGGAAATACTCCCCGATCAGCTCCTCATAGTACGGTTTGAGTGCCGCCACATCCGGGGGCGCCGCGCTCTTGGAGTACAAATCGTAGGGATTGAACTTCCTCACCCACGGCAGCATGGCGCGATCCTGTTCATCCATCAGGTATTCGTAAGCTCCCTCCTGGTGCCACGGATAGAAGGAGTGATAGCGAATCATGTACAAGCCTTCCAACGGCAAGTAATCTTTGACCACGTGGTAGAGATACTCGTCGTGCCCCCAGGAGAGATCCACCTGGGAAAGACCGCAGCCTTCCCCATACACGCCGAGCCGCGTCTGGTAGGCAGCGACCTGGCCATCCGGATTGCCCTCGAAGAATTCCGGAAAGACGATCTTGCCAGACCACGCGCAGCCCACCGGGAAGGTGTCGCCCACCACCGCCCACTGCGGCTCCCCGTACAGGCACAGCACCTTGCCGAGATCGTGCAGAAAGCCCGTCAGCACCATCCACCGCGGATGCCCGTCGCGGCGAATCGCCTCGGCGGTCTGCATCAGGTGCTGGATCTGCGAGAGGCTGGTATCCGGGTCGCTCTCATCCACCAGGGTATTGAGGTACTCGCAGGCTTCCCAGATGCCCATCTCGCACTTGCCCCTGCCTGCATACTGCCGCCTCTTCTCCTGGACGAACTGGCGCGTCTGCCGCGCGTGGTTCTCCCGGTAGAATTCGCGCACACCGGCGGGAGCCGATTCGTCGAATTTGCGGAAGTCCTCGGTTTTGCGATTCGGGTCGTAGCGTTCGCCCACGAAATCGTCCCACTGCTCCAGATTCCCTTGAGTGCCCATGCCTCCAGTATTCACAAATTTCACGTGCATGTCCAGATGCGCGCGGGTCGACGCCGTACCTGAAAATGCGCTTCGGGATCGTCGCAGGCACGCCCTTGGTCCCCTCCACCCCCTGCGTCACATTGCAATCCACTCCGGCGCAACCGCATGGGCGATTCCTGAAGCCGTGGTGTACCATTAAGGAATTACGGAATGAAGGCTTTACTGGAAGCGCTCCAGCCAGGCAACAAAGACTGGGATTTGGCGCAGGCGATTGATCCTGCCCGGCTGCCGGCGCACATTGCGATCATCATGGACGGCAACGGCCGGTGGGCGGGACGCCGCTTCCTCCCGCGCGTGGCCGGCCATCAAGCCGGCATCGGCCCGGTGCGCACCGCCGTGGAGACCTGCGCGCGCCTGGGCGTCAAGGCGCTTACCCTGTACGCCTTCTCCGTGGAAAACTGGAAGCGCCCGCGCGCCGAAGTGGAAACCCTCTGGCGGCTGCTGCGCTACTACCTTAAACAGGAACTCCCCGAACTCCAGAAGAACGATATCCGCCTGCAGGCCATCGGCCGCCTGGACGCCCTGCCCCCGCAAGTGCGCCGCGAACTCGATTCGGCGGTGGACGCCACTTCAGCCAACCGCGGCCTTCTGGTCAACCTGGCAATCAATTACAGCGGACGCGCCGAAATTGTCGACGCCGTCAATTCCATCCTCGAAATGGCGCGCCTGGACGGCAGCATTCAAACCCTTAAGATCGACGAAGATCTGATCGCCACCAGCCTCTACACCGCCTCCTGCCCAGACCCCGATCTGCTGATCCGCACTTCCGGCGAGATGCGCATCAGTAACTTTCTCCTCTGGCAGATTGCTTACGCCGAACTCTACGTGACCGAGACGCTCTGGCCGGATTTCACGCGCACAGACCTGCTACAGGCCGTGTTGGAATACCAAAAGCGCGACCGCCGCTTTGGCGGTCTCAGCGCGGCAGCGGCCGAAGGCGTTGCCAAACCAGACGAGGAATCCCTGATCGAAGCGCTCCGCTCCTCATGAAGCGTGTCCTGACCGCATTAGCCCTCATCCCCATCGTCGCCTGGGTGGTCTTGTGGGCCGAGCCGTGGATTTTCCTTGCGGTTCTGGTGGCCGTCGCCTGCCTCTGCTACCGGGAATACAACGATATCGCCGCCGGCTACGGCTTCGGTGCTCCCGGCGTGCTCGGCTACGGCGCCGGTGTCCTGTTGCTGGTCTGGTGGGACGTCCCCTGGCCCGCCCTGGTGGGCCTCACCGTGCTAGCCCTGGTGATGGTCATGCGCGAGCAAGATCTCGCCCATGCCCTGCCCCGCGCCGCTCTCCTCGTCATCGGCATCCTCTATGTCTTCGGCTGCTGGAAATGCGCCCGCCCCCTGCGCGAACTAAATCCCCACTGGCTGATGTACGGCCTCATACTCAACTGGGTGGGCGATATCGGCGCCTACTACATCGGGCGCCCTTTCGGCAAACACAAACTGGCCCCCCGCGTCAGCCCTAAAAAATCCTGGGAAGGTTCCATCGCCTCAGTCTTCACCTCGACTGTGCTGGGCACCCTCTACCTCCAACGCTTTCTCCCCAGCGTACCTTTGTGGCAGGCGGCCGCCCTTACCGTTGCCGCCAACATCGCCGGCCAATTCGGCGACCTCGCCGAATCCGCCATGAAGCGCGGCGCCCACGTCAAAGACAGCGGCGCCATCCTCCCCGGCCACGGCGGCTTCCTGGACCGTGTCGACAGCACCCTCTTTTCGCTCCCCGTAATCTACGCGTACCTCCGGCTGCTGTAGTCAA